>DASQWC010000119.1:0-62055 GCA_035640475.1 Actinomycetota bacterium
GTTCGTGGGCTTGAGCCGCCGCAACCGAGCGACGCTCGCGGACGTCACGCGCATCCTCGTGCCGCCCGGCGGATCGGTTCCCTTCGGGGCCGACGATCTCGAACTGGTGCGGAAGGTCACCGACGAGGTCGAGGGCTACCCGCGCCGCGCACGGCGCCGGATCCGGCTGCTGCTCTTCGGCGTCGAGCACTATCCGTTGCTGAGCGGACGCGCACGCCGGTTCACGAAGCTCTCACCGGATGCCCAGCACGAGTTCCTCGCGAGCATGGGACGCCACCCGCGCTCGCAGCTGCGGCGCCTCGTCGTCTCGTACCTCAAGGCGATGATCTACGCGAACTACCTCTCACAGCCGGAAGTGGAATCCGCCGTCGGCTACCGCTACGAGTGCGCACGTCCGCGCGCCGGAATCATCGCGTCGCCCGAGGAGCAGATCCATCATTAGACGACGGGCGGTACACGCCGTAACCAAGCAGAAGGACCAGCGTCGACCCGCTGCGTGCGCCGCCCAGCGAACATGACTGAGACGACCCCATGGGGGACGGCGGTCGGACCGGCGACGACGGGCGGTGCATACCCGCGCGAGTTGTGGGCACGCGATCTCCCGTTCGGCGACGGCAGCGCAGGCGCGGTGCTCGGCCCGGATCCGCGTCTGGACGTCATCGAATACCCGCGTGTCGATCGGGATCACGTCGAGCACTGTGACGTCGCCATCATCGGATCGGGCGCCGGCGGCGCCGTCGTAGCGAAGGAGCTCGCCGAACGGGGTCTGCGTGTGATCGTGATCGAAGAAGGCGGCTACTACACCGTCGACGACTTTCACGGCCCGCCGATCGCACGTTTCCAGAAGCTCGCCCGCGATGCCGGCACAACGCAGACGTTCAGCCGCCGCCCGATACCGCTGCCCCTTGGCAAAGCCGTCGGAGGCACCACCGTCATCAATTCGGGCACATGCTGGCGCGCACCCGACAAGGTGCTGCGCGCGTGGGCGTCCCATCACGGCGTCGAGGGAGCCGATCCCTCCGCCATGCAGCCGTACTTTGAACGCGTCGAGCGCACGCTGAACATACGCCCGGTGCCGCGCGAGTTGTGGGGACGCAACGCAGAGCTCACACACGCAGGGATAACGAAGCTCGGCGTTTCCGGGGGACCACTCCTGCGCAACATCACCGACTGTCACGGGTGCGGCACATGCGCGATGGGATGCCCGTCCAACGCAAAGCAGGCCATGCACATCAGCTATCTCCCGCTGGCGCAGCGAGCCGGCGCGCGCATCTACGCACGGACGCGCGTCGAACGCATCGTGACGAAGCTGGGACGCGCCGCCGGCCTTGTCGCATCGATCCTCGACGACAACGAACGCCTACGTGCGACGCTGACCGTCCACGCGCCCGTCGTCGTCGTCTCGGCCGGGACGATCCACACCCCCGTCGTCCTGCGCCGGTCCGGGCTTGCCGGACGCTCCGGCCAGCTCGGGCGCAACCTCCGCATCCACCCGGCACTCGGAGTCGGCGGCGCGTTCGGCGAGGACGTCTCCCCGTGGCGCGGGACACTCCAGCCGTACTTCGTCGACTCGCTCTTTGATTCCCACGACGTGATGCTCGAGACCACGTCGTCGGTTCCGGCGCTCGCCGCGGCCGCACTGCCCGGGATCGGGCGCGAAGCGACGGATCTGCTGCCGGGCATGCGCATGATCGCGTCGATCGGGCTGTACGTGTCCGACACGTCGTCGGGGCGCGTGTACGTCCTACCCGGCGCCCGCGAGCCGATCATCCGCTACCACCTGAACCAGACCGACCTCGACAAGCTGCTCGTCGGCATGCGGCTGGCGGCCGAGATCCATCTCGCCGCCGGAGCGCTCGTCGCCCTGGTCGGGCTCCCCGGGCTTCCGGCCATCGGCTCGACGGCCGACCTCGACAAGATCACGGGCGGCAGCTGGAAACCGGAGCATGTCCGCCCGACGGCCTTCCATCCGATGGGGACGGCGCGCATGGGCCGTCCGGAAGAGAGTGTGATCGACTCATGGGGCGAGCACCACGACGTCCGGAACCTGTTCGTCGCCGACGGGTCGATCTTCCCGACGTGCGTCGGCGTGAACCCGCAGGTGTCGATCATGGCCTTCGCGACGCGAACGGCCAAACGAATCGCGGCGGGCTAGCCTTGCTGGGCTTCGCGCAGCTTCTTCGCGAGTGACTGCAACAGCTTCCAGGCGATGACGCCGTTGCTTTGAACGAGCGGCCTGAAGTCCCACAGGGTCAATCCGTAACAGACGAGCTCACCGGCGGCGGTGACCGTCGCGGCCCGCGCGCCTTCGTCGATCAAGGCGATCTCCCCGAAGTAGTCACCCGGGCCGAGCTTGGCGACCTCGTTCCCCTTGATCGAGACCGTCGCTTCTCCGGATGAGATAACGAAGAAAGACGCGCCGCCGGCACCTTCCTTCGCGATCGTCTCTCCGGCAGAGAACCGGCGCTCCTTCAGCAGCTTCGTCACTTGTTCGAGCTCACGCTTGCTGAGATCGGAAAAGAGCGGGACCTGGGTGATGACCTGGACTGCGCTCGGCGGTGCGGCCGCAGTAGCAGCCGAGCCGCCCGCGACCTTCGTTACGGCACGGCACTGCAGCAGATAGAGCTCGTCGCCGGCAAACGCCCATTCGATGTCGCGTCCGGCGCGGTAGACCTCCTCACAGCGCGTCGCGAGCTGGTTCAGCGCTACGAGCTGGCCGTCGTCCAGACAGAGTTGTTCGACGCGCTCGGGATCGACCTCCTCCTCGACGGTGCCGCCGTTCGTGGCGTTTCGGATCGCGATCTTTTTGACGCCGGGCGCACGTTCCAGGACCGCCCCCGAACGGTCGAGCCGAAACCGATCCGGAATCACCTGGCCCGCGACGACGGCCTCGCCGAGCCCCCAGCTTGCTTCGATGACACGCTCGTCCGCACCGCTGACGGGATCTTGCGTGAACATCACACCGGCCGAGGTGGGGTTGAGAAGCTTCTGCACGACCACACCGACGCTGGGACGCGCGAAGAGGCCCACGCGCTGCCGGTAGGTGATCGCTGAGTCCGAGTTCGCCGACCACCAGATCTGTCCGAGTGCCGCCGGTACGTCGTCCGCGGACGGAACATTCAGCAGAGTCAGGTGCTGTCCGGCGAAGCTTGCCGCGGCGCTGTCCTCGTCGACGGCCGACGATCGAACGGCGAGCGGGCCGCCCAGGGAGCGCAGCGCTTTCGACAGCTTGCGGATGGCGCTGGATTCCTGCGCCGCCACCGCCTCAACCATCGAACCCGCGAGCGCGAAGCCGCTCGGTACCGGAAGTCCCCGGCGGAGAGCCTCCCCGAGCCCGACGGCCTTTGCGCCGAACAGCTTCTCGTCCCGTGCCTTGACGAGGGGAACGACACCTTTCATCAGTGAACGGTGACCTCTCCCGCATCGCCGTCCACGCGGACGATCGCGCCGTCGGCTATGCGCTCCGTGGCGTCGCGAGTGCCCACGACGCCGGGGATCCCGTATTCGCGCGCAACGATCGCCGAGTGCGACAAGAGGCCGCCGGCGTCGGTGACGATGGCGCCGAGAAGTGGGAGCAGGATGTTGAACGCCTCGGTCGTAGAAACAGTCACCAGAACGTCGCCCTTGACGATCCGGTCGAACTCGCCGGGGCCTGAGATACGACGCGCAGGACCCTCGTACACCCCTCCACTTGCGGACAGCCCGCGGATGACGTCTTCCGAGTGCGGCGCCTCCGAACTGCCGAACAAGGAGCCCAAGGCGATGCCCACGGCGCCCATGAGCCTGGCCGGCGCCGGAGGCAGACCCGAGGGATCGGGCGGAGGGGGCGCCGGAGGACCCAAGGTTTGTGGAGCGTCCTTCGCCGTGTACGAAGCCCGGAACTGAAAGCGCGCGGCCAGCTCGTCGGCGGAAGGCTCGCTCGCGCCCGACAGAAGCGCACGCATCTCGTCGATGCCGGCGTCCACGAAGTGCTCCGCCTCGTGGATGCGCCCTTCGGCGGCGACGCGGCGCCCCGCTCCCATGGCGGCACGGCGCATGATCCCCGATGCCCAGATATCGCTGTAGACGCCGCGTTCGTCTCGGATGCGGTACGTGAGGCGGGCTTCCTCGAGGAGCTCGTTGAAGGCATCGCGATGCTCGTCCGGCACACGTGCGCGCACTTCGGCGATGTGCGCTTCTACATCGGCCGTCTCGCCTTCCTGGCCGACCACCGACGAGCGGATCGCTCGCAGAAGCGCGTCCGGAAGCTCGAGCGCGCAGGGCCCCGAGATGTCGAAGCCGTCGAGGAGGCGGTTGCCGGCGAGCTCCAGGTATGCGTTCAGCGCTCGCCCGGCTTCGTTGTCTTGGCCGCGCAGCTCGTTGAGCACCTCAGCTGAGTCCCGGTCCGACTCGAGAAGTTCACGAGCAGCAACGTCGGCCCGAAGGGTGGCGACCATCCGCTCCAGCTCCGAGGACGATCCGGCCGAGACGGGAGCCGCGCCTCGCATCATGCCGAGCAACTCCGATGCAGGCAATCCCGTCCACGCTCCGACGTGGGCCAGCAGATCTCCCACCGGAAGCATCGCGGCACCTGTGAAGCGCATGTGCTGATAGATCATCTCGGCGTGGTGGTCGCGACACCGCTCGAGATAGGCGATGAGACCGTCGTTTGAGAGCTCATCGGGATCGACCGCTTGCAGCTCACGGTGTTTTTGTATCGATGCAGGCTTGAACGTCTCGTCCCATTCACGCAGCTGCTGGCGCCAGAGCTTCTGCGCAAAGACCTCTTCAGCGCGCTGAAATCGCTCGGGCACCTCTGCATCGGCAACGGGTACGGCCGAGCGGTAGCCGAAGCCGTTCACGTATTGGAACTGCATCGAGCCGATCAACATCCCGTAGAACCTCGTGAACTCTTCGAAGCCGCGAACGAAGGGCTCGGGATGCGTCTCGGTCCAATAGCGCGTCAGCGGACGAGGAAAGTGGACCGGGTCGAGCTCCCATGAACCGGGCCCGGGTGGATCGAACTGGAGCGCGGCGCCCGTTTGCGAAGTAGTCACCTTACATCCTCCCTCCGTCGCGTCTCACCGGCGTGCAGGATTCTCGCTCCGACGAGCGCTGCCAGCAACCGCTACGCGCGCAGCTTCAGCTGGCGCGCTGCGCGCGCTTCGTCGAGACGGGAAACGGGGAGCGTATGAGGCGCGGTGCGCAAACGCTCCCCATCTCCCGCCTCGGCGGTGTCGGCGATCTCGATCAGGGCCTCGGCAAAGGCGTCGAGCGTCTCCTTGGCCTCGGTCTCGGTCGGCTCGACCATGAGAGCCTCGCGCACGGTCAGCGGGAAGTACACCGTCGGCGCGTGGAAGCCGTAGTCGAGCAGCGCCTTCGCGACGTCGAAGGTCCGGACGCCGTGCTTGCGGAGGAAATCGCCCGACGCGACGAACTCGTGCATCGTGCCCTCGGCGTACGGCACCTTATAGCGCCCGTCGACGAGCTTCTTCAGATAATTCGCGTTCAGCACGGCCATTCCACTCACGCGGCGCAGGCCCTCCAGGCCCAATCTCCGGAGGTACGCGTATGCGCGAACGACCACAGCGAAGTTGCCGGCAACCGAATGCACCGGGCCGATCGAGTGCGGATCGTCCGACGTCCACGCGAATGTTCCGTCCTCCGATCGCCCGACACGCGGAACCGGCAGGTACGGAGCGAGCGCCTCGGCGACGCACAACGGACCGGCCCCCGGTCCGCCTCCGCCGTGCGGCGTCGAGAACGTCTTGTGGAGATTGATGTGGACGACGTCGAACCCCATGTCACCGGGGCGCGCCCGTCCCACGATCGCGTTGAGGTTTGCGCCGTCACAGTACGCGAAGCCGCCGACGTCGTGGACCATCTCCGTGATCTGGGTGATGCGGTTTTCGAATACGCCCAGCGTATTCGGGTTCGTGATCATCAGCCCGACGATGTGCGGGCCGAGCAACTCGTGCAGCGCCTCGACATCGACGCGGCCGTCGCTGCCCGAGGGCACCTCGACGACCTTGAACCCGGCCATCCGCACCGACGCCGGGTTCGTTCCGTGCGCTGAGTCCGGGATGATCACCGTATCGCGCGTGTTGTCGTGCTCGGCGAAGTATTTCCGCCACATGAGCAGCGCCGTGATCTCGCCGTGTGCGCCGGCGGCGGGACAGAACGTCGCCGAGTGCATGCCGGTGATCTCGCACAGGTCTCGCTCGAAGGCCCAGAGCAGCGCCAGCGCTCCCTGTACGTCTGCGGCCGGCTGATCGGGATGCAGGTCGCGGAAGCCGGGAAGGGCGGCGAGCTCGTCGTTGACCTTCGGGTTGTACTTCATCGTGCACGAGCCGAGCGGATAGAACGCATTGTCGATCGCGAAGTTCCGCTCCGAGAGCTGAGTGTAGTGACGCACGAGCATCGACTCGCTGACCTCGGGCAGGTGAGGCGCCGCTGCGCGCCGGAAGCGCTTCGGCACGTCTGAGGTCGATGCCGGGGCTTCCGGAAGCGACCATGCGCGACGACCCGGACGCGAACGCTCGAAGATTGTCAGCGGCGTCCGGCCGCCGGCACCCGGGCCCCCGTTGGCGTGTGTCACGACTTCCCGATCTCCCGCAAGGCTTCGACGAGGACGTCGATGTCTGCCTGCGTGCGGCGTTCGGTCAGCGCGACGTTGAACACATCGTCGTGGTCGGCGGCGACCGGCCCGGCCCACACGCCACGGTGACGGAGCTCGTCGACGACCTCGGCCGCCGGTTTCGGACCGGTCAGCGCGAACTCGCGAAGGAAGGGCCGCTGGGATGCAACGCGGAACGGCGTGTCGCGCTCGATCGCATCGGCGGCCGTGCGAGCCAAGCCGGCCGAGATCTCGCCGATCTTGCGCAGGCCCTCCGGGCCGAGCCACGCGAGCTGGAACGCGACACCGAGCGCAAACAGCGTCTGGTTCGTGCAGATGTTCGAACCCGCGCGCTCGCGCTTGATGTGCTGCTCGCGGGCTTGCAAGGTGAGCACATAGCCGCGCCGCTCCTGTGTATCGACGGTCTCGCCGACGAGTCGTCCGGGCATGTGGCGTGCAAAGCGCTCGTCGCATGCGAACAGGCCGATGCACTGGCCGCCGAAGGCGATCGGATTCCCGAGGGCTTGTCCCTCCGCGATGGCCATGTGAGCTCCCCACTCGCCGGGCGGCGCGATGATCCCGAGCGTCATCGGGTCCGCGATGCCGATCACGGCTGCCCCCGCCTCGTTTCCCGCTGCGGAGAGGTCGGCCGCCTCCTCGAGAAAACCGTAGACATTCGGCTGCTGGACGACCACGGCCAGCACCGGTTCGTCTCGCGCGGCTTCGGCAACCGCCGCAGCGTCGGTACCGAAGCCCGACTCCGGAAGAACTTCGACTGCCACTCCGAGGCCGTCCGCATACGTCTCGAGAACGCGCCGATAGCGCGGGTTCACACCGGCGCACACGAGCACGCGACGGGCGTCGCCGCGCATCGCAGCAACGTTGACGGCTTCAACGAGTGCTGTGCCGCCGTCGTAGAGCGACGCATTCGATACCGCGAGGCCGAAGAGGGCCGCGATCATCGTCTGGAACTCGAACAGCGCTTGCAGGGTCCCTTGAGAGGCTTCGGCCTGGTACGGCGTGTACGCTGTCGCGAACTCACCCCGGCTCATCAGCGCCCGGACGGCGGCGGGGACATAGTGGTCGTAGAGTCCGCCGCCGAGGAAGCACAGACCCGATGCCGCGGGCGCGTTACGGGCGGCGAGCTCGCTCACATGCGAGACGACCTCGGCCTCCGACAGCGCCGGCGCCAACTCGACCGCGCGGTCTCGCAACGCTGCGGGGATGACGTCGAAGAGGTCGTCGACCGACGTCGATCCGATCGTCGAGAGCATCGCCTCGACGTCGGAGTCGGTGTGCGGCACGAAGTCCCCGGCGTTGGACGTCATTGTTTCTTGGTAGGCCGTTTGCGGTCGATCAACGGCAGCGCCCGCAGCTCACAGGGAATCTCCTTGCCACGGGTCCGGAGCGTATCCGGCCCGAGGGACGCGCCGGCAGGAACGAAAGCGAGTCCGATCGGCGCGTCCAGGACGACCGAGGTGCCGCCGCTCGTGACGACACCCGGCCCGATCTCGTCGCCCTGCTGCGGGACGGCGGGCTTAAGACAAACGAAGCCGGCGAGCACCCGCGGCGGGCCGGCCGCCGCCTGTTTGGCGAGCGCGTCTCGTCCGACGAACTCCCGGTCGTCGATCGACACGGCGAAGCTCAAGCCTGCCTCCAGCGGCGTCGTGTCGAGCGAGAGCTCGTGTCCGTAGAGCGGCAGACCCATCTCCATGCGCAGCGCGTCCCGGGCGCCGAGGCCGCACGGAACGACGCCGCGCTCGCGCAGCGCCTCCCACACGCGCGGTCCCGCGCCGGCCTCGCACACGATCTCGATACCGTCCTCGCCGGTGTAGCCGGTGCGAGACGCAATCGCGCTGACACCGGCGATCGTCGATCTCGCGACGCCGAAGCGCGGGAGCTTCTCCTGGAGGCCGAGACCTTTCACATTGTCGATCGCCTCCGGTCCCTGCACGGCGATCATCGCCGAGCCTTCCGTCTCGTCGAGGATCGTCACGTCGCCGGATGCGTGCTCCTCCAGGTGCTGGAGGTCGTCGGTGCGTCTGGACGCGTTGAACACGACGAGAAACTCCTCCGGCGCGAGCCAGAAGACGATGAGGTCGTCGATCGTGCCGCCGTCCGGTGTACACCACACCGTGTACTGCGCCTTGCCCGGCGAAATCTTGCGAAGGTCGTTCGTGCCGAGCCGCTGGAAGGCCGCGAGTGCATCCGTGCCTCGCACGCGGACTCGTCCCATGTGCGAGACGTCGAACATACCGGCGTGCCCGCGCACGGCCCTTGCTTCATCGAGGATCGAGCCGTAATGGACGGGCAGCCGCCAGCCGGCGAACGTCACGAATCGCCCGCCGGCGTCCTTGTGGACGGCGTTTAGCGGTGAGTGTTTCGGGTCGGCCACATGCCAATCCTTCCACACGGCACGGACCGGTCAGTCCAGGCCCAGGTACGCCTTTCGGACCTGGGCGTTCCCGCGCAGCTTCTTCGCGGAATCGCTGAGGACGATCTCGCCCGTCTCGAGCACGTAGCCGCGGTCGGCCAGCGCAAGCGCCTTGTTCGCGTTCTGCTCGACGAGAAGGATCGTCGTCCCTTGAGCGTTGATCGCCGCGAGCGTCTCGTAGAGCCGCTCGACGAGGACGGGACTCACGCCCAAGGACGGTTCGTCCAAGAGCAAGAGCGTCGGGTGGGCCATCAACGCGCGTCCGATCGCGAGCATCTGCTGCTCGCCGCCCGAGAGTGTCCCGGCCGCCTGCTTCTGCCGCTCTTTGAGAATGGGAAAAAGCTCGAAGACTCGCTCGAAGTCGTCCGTGAGGTCCGCGCCGCGGCGCGTGAACGCGCCCATGTCGAGGTTCTCCCACACCGACATGCGCGGGAATACGTGCCTTCCTTCCGGAGCCTGTCCGACCCCTTGTCCGACGATGTCGTGAACGGCCATCCCGTCGATGCGGCTGCCCTCGAGCGTGATCGTTCCCTTCCGGGGCCTGTTGAGCCCGGCGATCGCACGGAGTGTCGTCGTCTTCCCCGCCCCGTTGGAGCCGATGAGCGTGACGACTTCGCCGCGGCGAACGTCCAGGCTCACACCTTTCAGGGCATGGACGTTGCCGTAGTACACGTGCACGTCCTCGACGGAGAGTACGACGTCGGCCGACGGCTTCCGCGGTTTCGGCTTCGCGTTCGGCTTGGCCTTGCGTGGTTTGCTCACTCGTTCACCGCCGACTTGCCGAGATACGCTTCGATGACCTTCTTGTCTTTCTGAATCTTCGACGGCAATCCTTCCGCGATCGGTTCTCCGTGGTCCAAGACGAGAATCCGATGCGAAATCCCCATCACGAAGCGCATATCGTGGTCGATAAGGACGATCGTCGTACCTTCGTCGCGGATGCGGCGGACGAGCTCGGTCAACAACTGCTTCTCCGCCGGGTTCATGCCGGCCGCCGGCTCGTCGAGCAGCAGCAGCTTCGGCTCGGTCGCCATCGCGCGCGCGATCTCGAGGCGGCGCTGATCTCCGTAGGCGAGATTACGAGAGAGCTCGTTGCCGTACCGATCGATACCGACGAAGCGCAACAGCTCGTAGGCACGGTCGACCGCCTTGGACTCCTCCTTGCGCTGCACCGGTGATCGCACCATCGAGTGGACGACGCCGGCGCGGTGGTGCGTGTCCAGGCCCACAATGACATTCTCGAGCGCCGTCATGTTCCCGAAGAGCCGGATGTTCTGGAACGTGCGTGCAATGCCGCGCCGCGTGATCGCATTCGGCTTCCAGCCGACGATCGAGTCTCCCTCGAACTCGATCGATCCGTCATCGGGTGCGTAATGGCCGTGAATGCAATTGAAGAACGTCGTCTTTCCCGCTCCGTTCGGGCCGATGATCGACCGGATCTCACCCGCCGCGACCGTGAGGTCGACTTTGTTGACGGCGACAAGACCTTCGAACGTCTTCGTCACACCCTTGGCGATGAGCAGGCTCACGTTTCGGCCTCCGCCACCTCGACTCCCGTTTTCTCGTGGCCGGCGACGCCGATGCCCCGCTGCTCGGCCGCAACACGGCGAGAGGGAATGAGCCCGCCGGGCCGGAAGATCATCATCACGACGAGAATCGCGCCGAAGGTCATGAATCGCACACCGGCCGGAACGATGTCGCGCAAGGCTTCGGGAATGATCACGATTGCCGCCGCGCCGACGATCGGGCCGATCATCGACCCCATGCCCCCGAGGACGACCATGCACAACACGAGGATCGAGACGATGATCTGGAACGAGTTCGGACTGACAAAGTTCGTCCGGCTGGCGTTGATCACGCCGGCGATGCCGGCGGTTGACGCGCCGAAGGCGAACGCCCACAGCTTCATGCGGAATGTATTGACGCCCATGGCTTCGGCCGCGATCTCGTCCTCACGGATGGCGACCCACGCGCGCCCGATCCGCGACCTGTTCAGATTGTTGATCACGAAGACCGCAACCAGCAGCAGCGCGAGCGTGAGGTAGAAGTAGGGCAACGGACTCGTTCCGAACTCGTACCCCGCAAGCTCCGGGTGCGGGATGCCTGCGATACCCTTCGCGCCGCGCGTGATCTCGTCGAGGTTCGACGCCGTGATCCGGATGATCTCACCGAACCCGAGCGTGACGATCGCGAGGTAGTCGCCGCGCAAACGGAGGACAGGGATACCCAGGACGACGCCGGCAAGCATCGCGAAGACGATCCCGAGCGGCAGGATTGCCCACGGTGAGAGATGGGCGAACTGCAGCGGCCCGGCCCCCGAGAAGATCGCCATGACGTACGCGCCGATGGCCCAGAATGCGACGTACCCCAGATCGAGAAGGCCGGCGAGTCCGACGACGACGTTCAGCCCGACGGCGAAGAGCGCGTACGACGCCGCCTGCGTGAGGACATCCTCCTGATACGGGTTCGCGCCGAGCGGCAACAACGCGACGACCGCGACCGAAGCCACCGCAGCGATCCGCCGCACGGCCGGACGTTCCAGCGATGCGAGCACTTCTCTCATGTCCGGTCTCCGAAGATCCCGGTCGGCCTCACCATCAGCACGCCGACGAGGAGGATGAAGGCGACGACGTCCCGCCACTGGGTGCCGAAGCATCCAGCCGAGACGTTTTCCATCACGCCGAGGATGAGACCGCCGGCGAGCGCTCCCCTGATCGAGCCGATCCCACCTAGGACGGCCGCCGTGAACGCCTTGATGCCCGGCAGGAAGCCGATATTCCATTGCGATCGGCCGAAAGCCATGCCGAAGAGGAGGCCGGCCGCGCCAGCGAGCAGCCCGCCGATGAAGAACGTCACCGTGACGATGCGGTCGATGTTCACACCCATGAGGGCTGCTGCTTCCGGATCCTGCGCCGTCGCACGCAGCGCGCGTCCCGTTCGCGTTCGACGAACGAACATCTCGAGCGCGATCACCATGACCGCCGCCGACACGACGATGATGAGGTCGCGGTTGAAGATCCGGACGTCGCCGATCTGCAGGACGGCCTGCGCGCGAAGCGTGCGCGGGTACGCTTCCGGGTTCACACCGCGCCACACCTGCACCGCGTACGAGAGGAACAGCGACATCCCGATCGCGCTGATCAAATAGGCGAGTCGGGGCGCGCCTCGCTTACGCAACGGCCGGTACGCTACGCGCTCGACGGCAACGGCGAGTGAGCCCGAGACGAGCATCGCCGGCACCAGTGAGATTGCGAGGAACAGCGCGCCCTCCGCCTGGCTGGTCGCCCCGTCCGGTGCCACCGCACCGAGGATCAGCGCTCCGGCCAGCACGCCGGACATGAAGACTTCGGAGTGTGCGAAGTTGATCAGCTGCAGGACGCCGTACACGAGCGTGTAGCCGATGGCGATGAGCGCGTAGACGCCGCCCGTCGACAGGCCGCCGACGAGACGGAACGGGAGCTCGGTCGTGAGACAGTCAACCATCGGCTAAGAAAAAGAGGGGGTCACGAAGTGACCCCCTCTTCTTGCATTCCGTCGGCGTCTATTCCTTCGCGAGTTCGTCGATCGTGCCGGCGAGCTTGAAACTCCCGTCCCGAACGACATAGACGTACGTGATCTCACCGCCGACAACCTCATGTTCGGGCGTCCAATTGAATGTCTTCGTGAGACCCTTGAAATCCTTCAGGTTCGTGACGAACTCGAGGACCGACGCGCGTGTCGCGTTTGCGCCCCCGGCCCGGATCGCGGCAATGAAGATCTGCGCGACGTCCCAACCTTCGGCCGAGTAGATGTCGGCTTCCGATCCGAACTTCGCCTTGTAGTCTGCCGCGAACTTCTGCGCGTCGGGCGCGTCCGACGCGTTCGGGTCGAGGCACGGACAGGTGAGGACGGCGCCCTCCGCGGCGTCCGCGCCTTCCGTGATGAACGCCGCTCCCTTGTCGCCGTCACCACCCATGAACAGCCCTTCCCCGCCCTTGTCTCGGTACTGCTTCGCCACGAGCGGCGCTTGAGCGACGTAACCCGAGTAGTGGACGAGGTCGGCGTCGGCAGCGATGACCGAATCGATCACGGACGTGTAGTCGGTGGTGGGCTCGATTCCTTCGTCGAGCACGACATCCCCACCCTCTCTCTTGACGCTGTCGACGACGGCTTTGCCGAGCCCTGCGCCGTACTCCGACTTGTCGTTGATGACGGCAACCTTCTTGCAGCCGAGCACGTCGACGATCAGCGTGCCCGTCTGGCCTCCCTGAACGTCATCGGTCGCCAAGGCACGGAAGAACGTCTTCCAGCCGTTCTTCGTGAGGTCGGGATTCGTCGCCGATTGTGAGATGGCCGTGAGCCCGGCTTGCTCGAACAGCGCGCCGGTGACCTTCGTCTCTCCCGAGAATGCCGGGCCGATGACGCCGAGCACGGCCGGGTCGGAGATGAGGCGTTGGGCGAGCCCGGGCGCCGGGTCCGGTCCGCCGTCCTTGTTGTCCTCCGAGCGCAGCTCGAGCGTCACGGGCAGGTCGCCTTTCGCGTTGGCCTGCTCTACCGCGAGCTGTGCCGCCCTGTTCGATGAGACGACGAGGTTCGAGTTCGCACCCGTCAGGTCGCCGAGGAACCCGATCTTGACCGTCTTCTTGGCTTGACCGAGGACGTTGGACGGCCTCACTGCTTTCGCCAGCGTGAAGTCCTTGGCGAGCTCCGGCCGGGACACTTGCAGCGCTTGAAGATCCTCGGAGCTGCACCCTCCCGCCTGCCCTCCACCTTCTTGTGCACACGCGCCGCTGATAACCGCTACGGCGGACAGCGCTGCCACGAGCAGAAGCAGTCGCTTGGAGCGCACGCTCGGCCTCCCTTCCTCGATCGACACCCTCGGGTGTTTACCCATGTCAGTAGGGTCATACCACTCTGGGTGCGGCCCAGTCCACGGACGTCGGCTACGTGGTGCCTTCGCTTTCGCCGAGCTTGCCCTCGATGATCAGCTTGGCGACGTCGTCGATCCGCAGGCTCCGATCCATCGCAGCCCGCTGCATGAGCCGGTACGCTTCGGCTTCCCCGAGCCCCTGGTCCATCAGGACACCCTTGGCGCGCTCGACCAGCTTCCTGGCCTCGAGACGGTCGGCGAGCTCGGCCACCTCGCCCTCCAGGCGTGTGACCTCTCCGTAGCGCTCGAGGGCAACCTCGATTGCCGGCAAGAGGTCGCTCTTCTGGAACGGCTTCACGAGGTAGGCCATCGCCCCGGCCTGAGCAGCCTGGTGAGCGAGGTCTCGCTGGCTGAACGCCGTCAGGATCAGGACGGGAGCGATCCGTTCCCGCGTGATGACCTCGGCGGCGCGGATGCCGTCCATGCCCGGCATCTTGATGTCGAGGATGCAAATGTCCGGACGGTGCTCCCGCGCCAGGTCGATCGCAACCTTCCCGTCGAACGCTTCTCCGACGACCTCGAAGCCCTCTTCCTCGAGCATCTCGCGAAGGTCCATTCGGATGATGGCCTCGTCCTCCGCGATGACGACGCGCGACGTCACGATGCCGGCTCTCGCTTCCATTTGAGGTACTCGTCGAGCATCGCGGCTTCGGCATTCATCGTCGTCTTCAGCGATCCGGAGATGAAGCGCTCGACCTGGCGGCCGACGATCGGGATCTTGACGCGGATGTCGGCTTCGACGATGCGCGTTGTCGAGTCCCCTTCCGGAACGAACGCGTAGCGGCCGTCGCATTCGAACCGCCCGGCCATCACATGCGGCTCGATCTTGAACCTCCACTCGTGCGCCGACGGATCGAACGTTGCCTTCTCGTCCCAGGAGATGGTCGATCCGCCGATCGCGCGCAGCACGGGAGCCGGGACTGGACCCGCAAAGGCATACCGGACGAGGCGGTGGACGCAGCCGCCTTCGTCGGTCTCGACGCTGAGGATCCTTCGCTCGTGGACGTTCGGAAGCGATGTGAGCCGCCGCTGGAACTCGTCGTCGAGTGAGGCTTGCTCCACGTCGTTCAGCGGAGCGTCGATGCGATTCTCGAGCGTGAAACGCATGGCACAGATTAGGGGTTTCGTGCCGGCGGTGGGACTCGAACCCACACGGGCGCTAGCCCAATGGTTTTTGAAACCATCTTGTCTGCCAGTTCCAACACGCCGGCGCTCAGTCGACTATACGAGCCGTTCCCACCATCAACACGTCTCCGTGCTGGTTCGTGGCGACGATCTCGTAGCCGTCGCCGCCCGGCTCGGCCCGCACGGTGACGTCGTCTTCGGCGAGCACGGGCTTCGTGAACTTCACCGAGATCTGACCGGCTTCGAGCCATTCGGGACCGTGGACGCGCGTCATGAGCTCGGACGCGTAGGCGAGCGTCATCATTCCCTGCGCGATCGGTGCGTCCAGACCCGTCCGCTTGGCGACGTCGATATCGGAGTGGATGTTGCCCGGCCCCGAATAAAGCGTCATGTCGTCCTGGATGACGTGCTTGGTCAGCTCGGCTCTCACACTTCACCTCGCAAGTGGACCTCCGGCCAGATGCACGTCATCCGAGCCCACCACACGCGCTCGTCTCCCCTCTGGAAGTCGCAATCGACGGCGACGTACGCCTTGTCGCGCCGCATCTCCTTGAGCGAGAGCACCCCGGTACCGGTCACGGTGTCGCCGACTCGCACCGGAGCGAAGTACTTGAGCTCCTGATGGGAATGGATGATCGGGCCCGGATATCGGGAGCCGATAATTCCAATCGCAAAGTTCCCGGCGACCGAGGGGTCGATGAGCTCGGCATGCTCCGGCGATTCGTTGTGGACGCCGTCGATGTAGCGCCGATGCAGCTTCTCGGTCATCCGGAACTCGATCGGACCGAACTCCTCGCCGACGAACGCATCGGTCCATCTACCCATCTATGGCCTCACGCATCTCCTTGACCAACCGCACGGCCGCCTCGATGCCGTCCTCTTGAACGGCCTTGAGGATTGCACTGCCGATGGCGACCCCGTCGGCGAATCCGCACGCCTCGGCGGCGTGCTCGGGCGTGGACACGCCGAGCCCGACGAGCGCGGGCCGGTCGGTGACGGCGCGCACACGCTCGACGACCCCGCTCGCGCGCTCGGACAGCGACGCGCGCACGCCGGTAACGCCCAGCAGCGACACGCAGTAGACAAACCCGGCTCCCTCGCGGGCAATGTCCTCGATCCGCTCGCGCGGCGTCGTCGGCGCAGCGAGGAACACGGGCGCGAGATCGTGCTTGCGTGCGGCCGCAACCCACTCGGCGGCTTCGTCGACGGGAAGATCCGGAACGATCACGCCGCTCGCGCCGGATGCGACGGACGCCCGCGCGAACTCGTCGAATCCCATCGCAAGGATCGGGTTCACGTACGTCATGTACACGAACGGGACGCCGAGCTCGAGCGACTCCAACGTGCGGATCGTCACGGCCGGCCGCACCTCGGCCTTCAGCGCGATATCGGCCGCGCGCTGGATGACCGGACCGTCGATCAACGGGTCCGAGAATGGGATCCCGACCTCGAGCATGTCGGCGCCTGCGTCCACGATCCCGCGCACGAGGTCGGGGAACGACTCCGGCGACGGGAATCCGCACATCACGTACGGGGCAAGGATCTTCCGCTGCAGGCCGCGCAGATGCGCTTCGAGGCTCATCGCAGCTCGCCCATGAACTGTGCCGGATCGTACTGCTCGCACTCGACGACGATGACCGTCATGCCTTTGTCGGTCCCGGACTCGTGCGCCTCGCCCGCCGCCCAGTACGCGGCCTGGCCGGCTTTGATCGGCGTCTTGCCGCCGCCGTCGCCTGATACCCAGCCGGCGCCGGCCACGACGGCGAACAGCTGCGGCCCGGTCGCGGGATGGCGCGGAAGGAACCCTCCGGGACCGATGTGAAAACATGCCAGCCGGGAGGGGCTCTGGGAGGCAAACACCGGTGCGATCACGACCTTGGACGTCTTGGGATCGACGCGGTGCTTCACGCCTTGGACGTCCACCCAGCTCGTGAGGGGGCGTCCGCGGTTCGGCTCGAAGCTGAACAACCTCATCTCGAATGCTCGCGGACGATCTCCATGTCCTTGTCGCCGCGTCCGGACAGCAGCAGCAGCACCGTCTGTCCGGCGAGGTCCTCGCGCATCAGCCATGCGATCGCGTGGGCCGGCTCGAGAGCGGGAACGATCCCTTCGAGCTCCGAGAACGCCCGCAATGCAGCCAGGGCCTCGTCGTCGGTCGACGCGACGTATTCGGCGAGACCGTTCGCCCGCAGGTAGGCGTGCTCGGGTCCGGCTCCCGGATAGTCCAGACCGGCGGAGATCGAGTGCGCGGGATGGATGAGGCCGTCGGGCTCTTGCAAGATGCGCGTCATTGCGCCGTGCAGGACGCCGTCCGTTCCGGCCGTGAGCGCGGCGCCGTGCTCGTCGGTATCCAGACCGTGTCCGCCGGCTTCGACACCGACCAACCGCACGCCGTCGATCCCGACGAATCCAGAGAAGACCCCAATGCAGTTGGAGCCGCCGCCCACACACGCGGTGACGACGTCGGGAAGTCGTCCGGCCTTGTCGAGGATCTGCGTGCGCGCTTCTTCGCCCATGACTTTCTGCAACTCCTTGACCATCCACGGGAAGGGGTGCGGCCCGACCACTGATCCGCACACGTAGTGCGTCGTCTCGACGTTGGTCACCCAGTCGCGAAAGGCCTCGTTGATCGCGTCCTTCAGCGTTCGGCTTCCGGAATCGACCGCAACGACCGTCGCGCCGAGCATCTCCATGCGAAAGACGTTGAGCGCCTGACGCGCCATGTCGACCGCGCCCATGTACACGACGCATTCCAGGCCGAAGAGCGCGGCGCCCGTGGCAGTGGCGACGCCGTGCTGGCCGGCGCCGGTCTCCGCGACGACGCGCGTCTTGCCGAGCCGTTTCGTGAGCAGGCACTGACCAAGGACGTTGTTGATCTTGTGCGAGCCCGTGTGGCCGAGGTCTTCCCGCTTGACCCACACAGTCGCGCCGATGCGCTCGGAGAACCGGTCGGCGCGGTACAGGGGCGTCGGGCGTCCGGCGTAATCGCGGCGGTACGCGTCGAGCTCCGCGAGGAATGCCGCGTCCTCCCGGGCGTCGCGCCAGGCCGACTCGAGCTCAAAGAGGGCGGGCATGAGCACTTCGGGCGCATAACGCCCCCCGTATTCGCCGTAGCGACCGTGCTCGTCCGGAAGAATCTCGATCGGCTTGGTCACGCTGTCCTGGCTGCCTCGACGAACATGCGCATGCGTTCAGTGTCCTTGATTCCCGGCTCCCGCTCGATACCCGACGACACGTCGACGCCGATCGGACGCAATCGCCGGACGGCCTCCGACACGTTCTCGGGTCGCAGTCCACCCGACAGCACGAAGTCGATTGCCGGGCGGTTGGATTCGATGACGTCCCACGGCGCTTGCACACCGGTCCCGCCGAGCTGCCCTTCGACGTACGCGTCGATGTGGACGGCGTCGCACTGCAAACGCTCGAGCTCGACGAGGTCTTCGGCGTCGCGCACGCGGACCGTGCGCAGCACGATGACCCCCCCGGGCAGGAAGCGTCCCGCGACGAGCGGCGCCGGGAACTGGACACCGTGCAGGTCGAGCTCCTTCGCGATCTCACCGACTTCTCTGGGAGCCGAGTCGTCGAACACGCCGAAGGCGGCGACACCGTCGGGAATCGCTGCACGAATCGCCGTGGCCTCCTGAATCGTCACGCGCCGTGACGACGGTGCGAAGATCATGCCGACGGCGGACACACCGGCGTCGGCGGCGTCGGCGGCGTCCTGCGGACGCGTGATGCCGTCGAACTTGATCCAGATGCCACGCTCGTCGCGAAGGCTCACGCGCCGAGGAGCTCCTTGACCTTCGCCTCGAGGTCGGGCGCCGTCACAAACGCCTCGCCCACGAGGACGGCGTCGACGCCGATCTGCTCGAGCGCCTCGACGTCCGCGCGCGTCGAGATCGCGCTTTCGGCGACGACCACGATGCCGTCGGGGACGAGCGGACGCAGCCGCGTCGTCGCCGTCGGATCTTCATCGAACGTCTCGAGATCCCGGTGATTCACACCGACGACGTCCGCGCCGGCCTCGACTGCGGCATGGAGGTCGCGCTCGTCGAAGATCTCGACCAACGGGCACAGGCTCCACCGCTTCGCCTCGTCGATCAACGCCGGGAGCTCGGATCCGAGAATGCGAACGATGAGCAAGACGGCGTCTGCACCGGAGGCGCACGCCGCGACGATTTGCGAGCGATCGAGAACGAAGTCTTTCCACAAGACGGGCAAGCTCGTCGCTTCGCGTGCGCGCTTCAGGTCGTCCTCCGAGCCGCCGAAGAAGTCGGATTCGGTGAGAACGGAGATTGCGCGCGCGCCGGCGCGCTCGTACGCGCGAGCGAGTTCGGCCGGATCGAGATCCGGCTTGAGGTCGCCTTTGGACGGCGATCGTCGCTTGATCTCGGCGATGAGCGACATGCCGTTCGCACGAAGCGCGCTCTCGAACCCGCGTCCGGCGGGAGCGTTTCGCGCGGTCTCCTCGAGCTCGTCGATGTGCGTTCGGTATTCATCGACGGCCCTCCGTCGCGACGCAACGATTCGATCGAGAAACGACGACATCTTTTAGAACGTCGCGCAGAGTGCGACCAGGCGATCGAGCGCCGCGAGCGCATCGCCCTTCCCGATCACATCGCGCGCCGTGTTCACACCGTCACGAAGATCGGAAGCGCTCCCGGCCGCGACGAGCGCAGCACCGGCGTTGAACACGACGCAATCGGTGACGGGGCCCGGCTTGCCTTCGAGCACCGCGCGCAGCAGCTCCGCGTTCTCGGAAGGATCGCCGCCGCGAATAGCGTCGAGCACGTTCTCGTCGAGATCGACGTCGGCCGCCGACGTCTCGGTCCTCGTCACCGATCCGTTCTCAACGGTCAGGACGACATTCGGCCCGGCGCACGTGAGCTCGTCCGGGCCGCCGGCCCCGGCCACGACGACCGCTCGCTCGGTGCCCAGCTCGGCCAGCGCACCGGCAACGAGCCCGGCCAGATCCGGGTGCCCGACGCCGACGAGCTGGAACGACGGCCTCGCCGGATTCGTCAGCGGACCGAGGATGTTGAACGCGGTGCGGACGCCGAGCTCCTTGCGGACCGGCATGACCGTGGCCATGGCCGGATGGAACGCGGGCGCGAAGATGAATCCGATGCCGGCCTCATCGATGCATTGCGCGACCTGATCTGCGCCGATGTCGATTCGGACGCCGAGGACCTCGAGCACGTCGGCCGATCCGGAGCTCGACGACAGCGCCCGGTTCCCGTGCTTCGCCACCGGGTGCCCGGCTCCGGCAACGACGAAGGCAGCGGTCGTCGAGATGTTGGCCGTCCGCGTGCCGTCGCCTCCGGTTCCGCACGTGTCGACGAGACCGGTCGCTTTCGGCCGGACCGGGACGGCGTTGTCCCGCATGGTCTGCGCAAACCCGGCGATCTCGGTCGCGCTTTCGCCCTTCATCCGCAACGCGATGAGAAATGCGGAGATCATCGACGGCGGGACGTCCCCGGAGACGATCTCCTGGAGCGCGCCGGATGCCTCGTCCGCGCTGAGATCTGCGCGGCCGAGCACCTTTTCGAGCGCCTCACGAAGCGACATTTGGAAAAAGGCTAGCGCGAGAACGATCGCAGGATCGCGAGCGCCAGCCGTCCGCTCCACTCCAGCTCGCGCGGCCGGACGACATCGATCGTGTCGCGTGGGTTGTGGTAGCAGCACTTCAGCTCGCCGGTCCAGACCCACGCCGCATTCATGCCGGCGCGCAGGAACGACCCGTTGTCGGACCAGTCCGGCGTGACACGCTCCTTGACCGGAATGCCGAGGGCTCTCCCTTGATCCAGGCACCGTTGCGTGCCGTCACGGGGCCCGGTGTCCATTCGTCCGCAGGTGATCGTGTCGCCGTGGCCGACCATGTCGACGTTGACCATACCGACGAGATTGCTCTTCGCGGCCGGCGTCATCTGGTCGACGTAGTGACGTGAGCCGACGTGATGCTCGCGCTGCGGCGTCGGCTGCCGCTCTTCGGCGCCGAACGCGACGAACACAACCGGGTACGACGCCGGCCTCGCCTCGATCGCGCGCGCGATCTCGAGCATCACGCCGATACCGGTTGCGTTGTCGTTGGCACCGGGACCGTTCAGCGAATCGTAGTGTCCGCCGATCAGCAGATACGGCTTCGCCTCATCGAATTCGGGCGGCAGCCCGACGATGTTCCACGACTCGCCGCCTTGCGGAAGCGGGAACGGCCGGCGTTCGGTACGCAGGCCGAGCTTGCCCATCGTCTTCGCGATGTAGTCGGCCGCCAGGCCGTCGCCCTCAGTTCCCGACATTCGAATGCCGATCTCGACGGCAAGTGCGCGGACGTGTTCCATAGCGGCGCCGACGCCGAACACGCTTTGGTCCGGAGAAGGCACAGGAGACGGAGCGGAGGTCGGCGCCGCAGAGGGCGCTGCGCTCGGCGCCGGTGCCTCCGCAGCGCACGAGGCACAGAGCAGCACCGCGCACGCGGCGAGCGCCCTACGCACGGAACCGAAGCTCGAATCTGCTCCCGGCCCCGGGACGGGATCCGACGGCCACGCCCACGCCCAGACGCTGGGCGAGCTCGGCGACGATCGCGAGCCCAAGTCCGGACCCGACCGGACGGACTCCCTGGTACTTGCGCCAGAGATAAAAGCGCTCGAACGCGTGCTCGATGTCCGCCGGGTCCAAGCCCGGCCCGTCGTCGGTGACGGCGATGAGCTTCTCGCTCACTTCGACGCCGACCGTCCCACCTTCCGGCGTTACGCGCACGGCATTCTCGACGAGGTTCGCGATCATCTGGTGCACACGGTCGGGGTCGGTTTTCGCGGGGGCCGGGCCGTTCGTGTCGAATACCAGCGCGACGTCGCTCTCGCCGGCTACCGGCCTCAGCGCGTCGACGGCCGATGCAGCGACGTCGGCGAGATCAACGGACCGAGGACGGATGGAGAACTCGCCCGCTTCAAGGCGTCCGAGATCGAGCAGGTCCTGCACGAGCCTGTCGAGACGGACGGACTCCCGCGCGACGACGTCACCGGCGCGGCGCGCATCCGTAGCCGTCCCATCGGCGAGCGCTTCCCCGTACCCGCGAATCGCCGTGAGCGGGGTGCGAAGCTCGTGCGAGATCGAAAGCAGAAACGCCTTCTCGTGTTCGCGCGCGCTGTTCAAGTCGGCCACCATGCCGCCAAAGGCTTCCTTCAGCTCCGCGATCTCCGCCGGATCGCTCGCGCGCGGAGCGGCGACCCCACCCGATTCGCCGCGCGCGACCGCGCGCGCGGACTGCGAGAGCTCACCCAACGGGCGCGACATTCGGCGGGAGAGCACAAACGCGACGATCGACGCACCGGCCAGGCCGATCAGTCCGGCAAGCACCAGCCGCGACGTGAACCCTTCCGGCAGCGCCGGTGTATCCGCGACCGGCTGGAAGACCACAATGGAACCCGGACGTCCGCACACCGTCGCCGGCCGCGACGCGTAGTAGACCGGTCGCCCGCCGAGTAGCGTCCGTCCCTCGGGCGCCGCCGCGAACTGCCTTCTCCCGGCATCGGGAACGAACCGCACGCGGGGGCCGAACTCGCGTCCGAGCGCGGGCCGGGGACGCCCCTCGCAGGGCAGCTCGGCGGCGAGGTCGGCGACTCGCTCGGCCTCGCCGCCGAGCTGCCCCAACGCACGCGCCGGCGCGCCGAGCCTCGCGAGACCGAACGTGACCAGTGCCGTCAGCAGCACCGCGCCGACGGCAACGCCTCCGATCGCCGCAACCAGCACCCGCCCCAGGGAAGGACGGCGCATCCTGGTCACAGGGGGCGCCTCGCGGCGCATCCTGGCGTCAGGTGCTCTCCGCTTTGTACCCCACGCCTCGAACCGTCCGCACCGGGCATCGCTTACCGAGCTTGCGACGAAGCTGCGCGACATGCACGTCCACAGTGCGGGAGTCGACGCCGCCCGGGTACCCCCACACGGCTTCCAGGAGCTGCGTGCGGGAGAACACCCGGTCCGGTTGCGCGAGCAGATACGAGAGGAGATCGAACTCCATCCGTGTGAGATCCACGCTCGCGTCGCCCATCGTGACCTCGCGTGACCTCGGGTCGATGTGGAGGTCCCCGACCGTGACCGGCGTGTCGTCTGCGGTCTCGCCCGTTTCGCCCCGCCGCAGCACCGCCTTCACGCGTGCCACGAGCTCGCGAGGGCTGAACGGCTTGGTGACGTAGTCGTCGGCGCCGAGCTCCAAGCCGAGCACTCGGTCGGCTTCTGCGTCGCGCGCTGTCACCATGATCACCGGAACAGACCGCCGGCTCCTGATCTCGCGGAAGAGCTCGACACCGTCGGAGTCGGGCAATGTCAGATCGAGCAGGATCAGGTCGACACTCGGATGCTCGAGCTGGCGTGCCGCTTCGGCTGCCGAGCTCGCCCAGCGCACGCGAAAGCCCGCTTGCTCGAGATACATCTCGACGACGTCCGCGATCGCGGACTCGTCCTCAACGACCAGCACTGTGCGGCGCGTCGTCATCGTCATCAGCCTAGGTGCCTCCAGGACGCCGTCAGCGGCCCTCGAGGAATAAACGCTTCTCGAGGGCCGCACGACGCGGCCTAGGCTTCGGGCGCCGCCCGCCGGCCACGGGGGCCGCGCTTGCACTCCTGGGGGTTGGCCCGGCACTGCTCCCGCCGCTGCTCCATCTCCTGCCAGCGCTCGGGCGAGAAGGCACGGATGCGCTTGGTTGCTTCCTCGACGCGGAGGGCCATCGCATGGTCGCCGGCCTTGATGTCGCCGACGCTCGCATTCTCGCCGTCCCGGCGAATTGCCGTCTCGTCGGTCGTCGGGATCTCGACGGTTGTGCCGTCGTCCTCCTTGATCACAACCGTCGCTCCGTTGACACGCTCGACGACACCGCGGTCGATACGGACGTTCTGGAACGTCCCTTCGGTCTCGCCGGGAACGACGAGCTCGCCGCGGATCGCACGCCGAAGCCCCGGATGCTTGGGCCGCTGCGTTCGCTCTTGGTCCTGAGCTTGCGCCTGCGGCTCGTCGCCCGGAGGAACGTCGAGACTGTCCTGTGCCAGGGCAACGCTCTCCGGCCGCGTCAGCTCGTTGGCTCCGACGTACGCGATCCCGCCGACCACGAGCGCGCCGACGAGAATCGATCCGAGATGCCGCTTCATGCCTCCTCCTCTCCAGATGTGGGCACGAGAAGCATGCACGGCGCGCGCGAACGCGAGGTCAGCCGAACGTAAGGTGTCGGTAAAGCCTCAGCGCACGCGGACCGACTCGAGCGCCGTCATGACATTCCTGATGAGCCGGTGCCCGAGACGCTTTTCGAACGTGAGGATCGACTCCGGGTGGAATTGCACGGCCCATACGGGCAGGCGCTCGTGCTCGACGGCCATGACCACACCGTCGTCGCTGCGCGCGGTCACGGTGAGCTCGGAGGGAACACTCTCCGGAACCGCAAAGAGTGAGTGATAGCGGCCGGCGACGAACTCGCCGGGGAATCCGTCGAAGATCGATCCGCCGAGCACTCGGACACGCGACGGCTTCCCGTGCACCGGCACCGGAAGCACGCCGAGCTCGCCGCCGAAGTGTTCGACGATCCCCTGGAGGCCGAGACAGACGCCGAACACTGGAATGCCGCGCTCGACGAGCGCCCCGACGGTGCCGGAGACGTCGAAATCGGACGGCGCACCCGGCCCGGGTGACAGCACCACGAGATCCGGTACGACCTCGTCGAGCTGATCGGCAGGGAACCCGAAACGGAGCGTGAGCACGTCGGCTCCGGTCTGCCTGAGGTAGTCCGCAAGGGTGTGGACGAACGAGTCCTGGTGATCGACGAGCAGGACGCGCCGTCCGGCGGCGATCGGCACTTCCGGTTGCACGCCGCCATCAGCCGCTCCGCTTGGTCTTCTGATCGCGTCGAGCAGCGCAGCGGCTTTGAGGGTGGTCTCTTCTTCCTCCGCAACGGAGTCGGAGTCGTAGAGCAGCGTCGCCCCGGCGCGAACCTCCGCGACGCCGTCGACGATCCGCATCGTTCGGATCGTCAGGCCGGTATTGAGATCCCCGTTGAAGCCGATGAATCCGACCGCGCCTCCGTACCAGACGCGCGGCGAGCGCTCGTGCTCTTCGATGAACCGCATCGCCCAGATCTTCGGCGCGCCGGTGAGCGTCACGGCCCACGCGTGCGTGAGGAAGGCATCGAGCGCGTCGAAGCCGGGGCGGAGCCGGCCTTCGACATGGTCGACGGTGTGGATGAGCTTCGAGTAGATCTCGATCTGCCGTCGG
This sequence comes from Actinomycetota bacterium, assembly GCA_035640475.1. GTDB lineage: Bacteria > Actinomycetota > JAICYB01 > JAICYB01 > JAICYB01 > DASQWC01. Next base: position 25,319 of record DASQWC010000119.1, read on the forward strand.
CCGATGACGCGCACAGAACCCGGTACGCAGATGCGCGCCTTGTCGTTGCGGTCGACGTCGGTGCACATCGTCAGCTCAGACTCGTCTTTTTGTGAGTTGAGAATCGTCCGGATCTGCTCGGCGTCGTCGATAGGGTCGATTCCCCGAGCGATCGTTCCCGCGATCGGACACGTCTCGACGCGATCGCCTTCGACGCGCACGTACATCTCCGGGGACGCACCGACGAGGTATTCCGCTTCGCCGAGGTTCATGACGAATCCGTACGGCGATGGATTGCGCTCGCGCAGCCGACGGAAGACCTCCGACGGCGGCACGACGCACGGCTCGAAGAACGTACGGCTCGGGACGACCTCGAACAGATCACCGCGGCGAAAGGCTTCCTTCGCAACATCGACGACCGCCGCGTACTCGCCCGGCTCGTGGTCGCACACGCGCTCGACAGACGTCGCGCCGACGTAGGCAATCTCCACGCCGGAGCGCTCGATGCCGACCGTCGAGCCGTCCGGCGTCTCGAAGTCGTACAGCCTGCGTGCCGCGTACTCACGGCGGTGGTCGACGACGACGATCGAGTCGGGAAGGTACAGGACGAGATCGCGCAAGTCGTCCGGACGGGTCAGGTGGAGCTCGAGCGGCTCGAACTGCATGACGAGGTCGTAACCGAACGAGCCGTACAAGCCGAGATGCGGGTCTTCGTCGGACGCGAACAGATCGCAGATCGCACGCAGGACAGAGAAGACCGTCGGATGGCGGCTTCGCTCCTCTTCCGGCAGCCTGCGCGTCGGTTCGGCAACGACACCCTCGAGCTCGTCGAGATGACGCTCGAGCGCAGCAACGGCGTCGAAGTCATCCAACGCCGCGGCGATGGGCGGAAGGAGCACGCGACCGCGCTCGTTCAGCGCCCGGACGACGAAGTTCCGCCCGTGCGACGTGATCTCGACGGGAGGGTCGACGAAGCCGATGTCCCAGCGCGTATACCGGCCCGGATACTCGTAGCTCGAAGTGAGCAGCACGCCGCGCCGCGAATCGATCGCGTCGACCAGCGGCTCGACGGCACCGTCGACGGCGATGGTCTCGACGCGGCGGTGCACGCGGATGCCGCCGCCGGTCACGTATCCGTTGTCTTCCGTCATGTCCGCTCCCAATGAAGAAGCCGCCTCGTGGAGGCGGCTCACCTGGTCTTGGTCGTGCGTGGTCGGCCGCCTATCTCAGCGACCACCACCACAGTGCGACCAGCGATCGAATCATCGTGCGTCAATCGTCGCAGTGCGCCTACGGCCCGTCAAACGCCTCAAGGCTCGAGCGTTCGGTAGAAGCACGAGTAGTTGCCCGTGTGACACGCGGCATCCCCCTCGAGGTGCACCCGGTACAGCAGCGTGCTCTGTTCGCAGTTGTAGCGAACCTCGACGATGTGCAGCCGATTTCCGGACGTATCCCCCTTCGTCCAGAGCTCGCCGCGCGACCGGGACCAGAACGTCGCGAGGCCTTTCGCGAAGGTCCGGCGAACGGCTTCCTCGTTGGCGAAACCGACCAGCAGAACTTCGTTCGTATCGACGTCCTGGACGGCGACGGGGACGAGTCCGTTCTCGTCGAACTGCAGGTCCTCCACCTTCATTTGATCGGGCGCTTCGCTCATACGAGTCGCACCGGGATCCCTCGGCCGGCCATGTGCTCCTTCAGGTCGCGAACCGTGTACGTGCCGTAGTGCACGATCGACGCGATCAGCGCCGCGTCGGCTCCGCCGTCGGTAACCGCCTCGGCAAGATGTTCGGGCACGCCCGCGCCGCCCGACGCGATCACCGGGATCCCGACCGCGTCGGAGACCGTGCGCGTGAGCTCGAGGTCGTATCCCTCCTTGGTGCCGTCGCGGTCCATCGACGTCAGCAAGATCTCACCCGCGCCGAGCCGCTCCGCCTGCGCCGCCCATTCGACGGCGTCCAGACCCGTCGGCTTGCGACCGCCCTCGACGACGACCTCCCAGGCGCCCTCTTCGCGCCGTCTCGCATCGATCGCGCACACGATGCATTGGGCGCCGAACGCATCCGCCGCCGCACCGAGCACGCCCGGATCGCGAACGGCCGACGTGTTCAGCGACACCTTGTCCGCTCCAGAGCGCAGCATCCGGCGAACATCTTCCACCGTTCGAATGCCGCCGCCGACGGTGAACGGGATGAAGACGCGCTCCGCCGTCCGCCGGACGACGTCGTACATCGTTTCGCGGCCTTCGTGCGACGCGCTGATATCGAGGAAGACGAGCTCGTCGGCCCCCTGGACGTCGTAGCGCTCGGCGAGCACGACCGGGTCGCCGGCCTCGCTGAGGTCGATGAACTTCACGCCTTTGACGACTCGCCCATCGTGGACGTCCAGGCAGGGAATGACACGCTTGGCGAGCGTCACGCAACTTCCCTCATCGCGTCTGCCAGCTCGATGGCGCCCGAATAGAGGGCCTGCCCGACGATCACGCCTTCGATGCCGTCCAGCGAAGCAAGCTTGCGAACATCCTCGACGGTCGCCACACCGCCGGACGCGATGACCGGCACACCCGCAGCCTCGGCGACGTCGCGCAACAGGTCCACGTTCGGACCGGCGAGCGTGCCGTCCTGGCCGATGTCGGTGACCAGCAGCCGCTCCACGCCCGCTGCCGCAAGGCGGCGCGCGGCGTCGACGACGTCCTCGCCGGTTCCCTTCGTCCAACCGGCGATGCGCACCTCACGGCCGAGCGCATCGGGCGCGACGACCAGGCGGGGGCCGAGGGATTCGATCGCATCCTGCAGCACGTTCACGTCGGTGAGCGCGGCCGTCCCGAAGATCACGCGGTCGGCGCCGACGCCGAGCCAGCGCCGTCCGGCATCCGACGACCGGATCCCCCCGGCGACCTGCACCGGGATACCGACTCCGCGAACGATCTGCTCGACCACGCCCGTCTGGGGTTTGCCTTCCAAAGCCGCATCGAGATCGACGACGTGCAGACGCGGCGCGCCTTGCGCCTCCCAGTCCTTTGCGATCGCGACCGGGTCGTCGGAATAGACGGTTTTCGCTTCGGGCTCGCCCCGGCGAAGGCGTACGACTTCGCCGCCGAGAATGTCCACAGACGGCACGACCTCGAACCTCATCGCAACCGTTGGAAGAAACGTTCGAGCACACACCGGCCGACGTCGGCGGACTTCTCCGGGTGGAACTGCACGCCGACGATGTTGTCCTGCTCGACGACGCTGCAGAAGCGCTGCCCGTAGGTCGTCGTCGCGCTCACGGCGGACGGGTCGGGATCTACGTAGTAGGAATGCACGAAGTACACGAGGTCCTCCGGTCCGACGCCGGCGGCGACCGTTCCGCCGGTGGTCTCGAGGGTGTTCCAGCCCATGTGCGGAACCTTCGGCGCCTTCAGCAGCTTCACGTCGCCGTCGACGATGCCGAGGCCGCGAGCGTCCGGATCTTCCTCGGAGCGCTCGAAGAAGAGCTGCAGCCCGACGCAGATGCCCAGCAGCGGCCGTCCTCCGGACGCCCAGGCCTTCAGCGGCCCGTCCAGCTTGCGGTCGGCGAGGTTGTGGGCACCGGCGCCGAAATGACCGACGCCGGGCAGCACGACCGCGTCGAGGTCGTCGGTGAAGCCGTCCGGGCCGTCGATGATTGGCGCGTCGACGCCGATGCGCTCGAGCGCTTTCGTCACGCTCGGCAGATTGCCGAGGTCGTAGTCGACGACGGCGGCCTTCACTCTAGAACTCCCTTTGTCGACGGCAGACCGGCCCGGCCCGACAGTGCGCACGCTTGACCGAGCGCACGCGCCAATGCTTTGAACTCGGCCTCCACGATGTGGTGCGGGTCGCGTCCGTCGAGGAGCTTCACGTGCAGCGAGATGCCGGCCTTGTTCGTGAGCGCACGAAGGAACTCGTTGGTCAGGGCCGGGTCGTACTCACCGATGGCCGCCGCCGGCACCGGAACGTCGTGCGCGAGATAGGGACGCCCCGATAGATCGAGCGCCACCTGGACGAGCGACTCCTCCATCGGAACGACTGCGAAACCGTACCGATTGATGCCGGCTTTGTCGCCGAGTGCTTCCTTCAACGCGTCGGCGAGCGCGAGGCCCGTGTCCTCGACCGTGTGGTGAGCGTCGACGTCCAGATCGCCCTTCGTTTGGATGCGCAGGTCGAAGCCGGCGTGGCGGCCGAGCTGGTCGAGCATGTGATCGAAAAAAGGCACGCCGGTGGAAACGGTCGTTTCACCCGTCCCGTCGAGGGTGAGATCGACCGTCACCGCCGTCTCGCCGGTGCGTCGATCGACGCGCGCGCTCCTCAAGTGGACACCCAGGATAGGGGGTCTGGGGGAGTAGCACACCGCGGCGCATCCCAGCGGCTTCTGACCTCCGGAGGTCACCGCCGCGGCGTTGTGCGGTCCCCAGGTCGACTGGTGGTTTAGGAGAGCGAAGCCGCGACGCTCAGAAAGGCGTCGTTCTCTTCCGGAGTCCCGGCCGTCACGCGCAGGCAGTCCTCGCAGCCCTCGAGGAAGGAGAAGTCGCGGATGACGATGCCATGCTTCGCCAGCGCCGCCACGAATTCGGCCGCTCGCGCATGGCGGAAGAAGACGAAGTTCGCGGCACCGTCGAACACGTCCACGCCGTCGAGGCCGGCGAGCGTCGTTGCGATCCGGTCGCGCTCGGCGGCGATCGACGAGACGACCTCGAGCACCTTCTCCCGGTGCCGCAGCACGATGGTCGCCGCCAGCTGCGTGAACGACGACAGTCCGTACGGCATCCGGACGCGACCCATCTCCTCCAGCAGCTCGGGGGCGGCAATCCCGTATCCCAGGCGCAGACCGGCGAGCCGGAACGCCTTCGACAGCGTGCGGGACACGATGACGTTCGGGTGCTGCTCGAGATACGGCACGAACGTCGCACCCGAGAACTCGTGGTACGCCTCATCGACGATGACCAGACCCGAGGCCGCGTCGGCAATCGACCGAATGTCACCGATCGGCGTGACGGTTCCCGTCGGATTGTTCGGTGTGCAGACGAACACGACATCCGGTGTGTGCCGCTCGATCGCGTGTACGGCCGCGTCGAGCGAGATCGAGAAGTCCGACTCCCGCCGGATCGTCTCAACGCTGGTCCCGGCCATCTTCGCCTGGCGCATGTGCATGACGTACGTCGGATCGAACAGCAGCGCGGTGCGTCCCGGCCCCCCGTACGCAAGGCTTGCTTGCAGCAACACTTCGTTGGATCCATCTCCCGGCCACACCCACGACGGGTCGACGCCGGCGTACGTGGCGATCTCGGCGATGAGCTCCGTCGGTGCTGCCGGCGGATAGCGGTTCAGCTCGAGCTTGGAGGTCGCCTCCAAGACCTCGTCCATGACGTCGGACGGCAGCGGATACGGATTCTCGTTGGCGTGCAGGAGGATCTTGCCCGACGCCGTGCCGGATGTGCTGTACGGCTCGAGGTCGGCGAGCTCCGGCCGAGGTCTAGGGAGCATCATTTCTCTTCGAGCCGAACGTGAACGTTCTCGCGGTGCGCTTGCAGACCCTCGGCCTCCGCGATGGCGTCGGCTACCGGCGCGTCGCGGAACAGCGCTTGCCGTGTGTAGCTCACGGTGTTGATCCCGACCAGGAAGTCGTGGACGCCCAGACCGGATGCGAATCGCGCCGTGCGGGCGGTGGGCAACACGTGGGACGGACCCGCGCAATAGTCGGACAGCGTTGCGGCCGTGTCGTCTCCGAGGAGCGCCGCTCCCGCCGCCTGCACTCCTTTGAGGAACGCTTCGGGCTCGGCCGTCTGAATCGACAAGTGCTCCGGTGCGAGCACGTTCACGATCTCCACCGCCTGTTGGAGATCCCGGACGACGATGGCCAAGCCGTGCGCGACGAATGCTTCGCGAATGTCCTTCGCGTTGGGCAATCGTCGCAGCCGTTCCTCGACTTCCTTCAGACACTCGCCCAAAAGCTCCTGCGACGTCGTGATGAGGATCGCCGCGGCTCCCGGCTCGTGCTCGGCCTGCGTGAGGAGCTCGGCGGCTGCGTACCTCGGTTTCGCTCGCTCGTCGCACACGACGACGGACTCGGACGGTCCGTACAGGCCGTCGATCCCGACGACACCGTAGACCTGCTGCTTCGCGATGGTCGTGTACGTTCGCCCCGGCCCGCAGATCTTGTCGCACGCCTGCACGGTCTGCGTGCCGTACGCCATGGCGGCGATCGCCTGCGCGCCGCCGATCCTGTAGATCTCATCGATCTCCGCGACCTTCGCGGCGGCCATCACTACCGCGGCGGGGTCGCCGTGGGCATCGGGCGGCGTCGACAGGACGAGCTCAGGGACCCCGGCAACGCGCGCGGGAACGGCGGTCATCAAGACCGTCGAGGGCAGGGCGAACCGTCCGGCCGGTGCGTACAGGCCGACACGACGGATGGGCCGGAACACCTGTCCGACCACCGCGCCGTCGCGGTCGATCGACCAGTCCTCCGGCAGCTGCGCTTCGTGAAAGGTGCGGATGCGCTCCGCAGCCGCATGCAACGCGTCGACGACCTGTGAGTCCACCATCGCCGCCGCCTCATCACGCTCGTCGACCCCAACGCGCAGTCCTTCCGGCGTCAGATCGGCGCCGTCGAAGGATCGCGTGTACTCGATCAGTGCGCTGTCGCCCAGCTCCCGGACGTCCTCGAGGATGCGCCGGACGACGGCCGCCTCCTTCGTGTACTCGGCCGAGTCCCAGCTGGCGCGCTTACGCAGGACGTCCGGGAATTCCGTACGTGCGTCAACGACTTCGAGAGGCATTTGTAAAGGGTAACGGCCTAAACGGGGCTAAACCGTGACGGCCTCGCCGCCCAACAGCGCGCGCAGCCGGTCGACGCAGCCGTTTGCCGGGTCGACTGTGAACTCGGCCCCCAGTCGCAGGATGGTCTCGCGCTCGCCCGACACCAGGTGCAGGAACACCGGCTTGGTCCCCGGGTATTCACTCAGCACCGACTTCAGATCGCGAACCATCTCGGCCGTACAGCGCGCGGCGGCGACACGAATGCGCACGGGATGATCCATCAGCGAAAGGTCGGGCTCCATGAGCTCGAGAGCAACGAGCTTCGGCACGTCCTCGCGATGGTCGACGCGGCCGCGCACGCACAGCACGCGATCGACGGCAACGAGCTCGTTCGCTTTCTCAGCCACGGCCGGGAACACGATGACCTCGCAGCTCGCCTCGAGATCCTCGACCTCGAGGATGAACATCAGGTCGCCTTTGCGCGTGAATTTCTTCCCGACCTTGTGCACGATGCCGGCAATCGTGACGATGCCGCCGTCGGCGACCTCCGGCAGGCTCGCAATCGACGAATCGGTCTGGAAGCCGAGCACTTCTTCCAGGCCGGCCAGCGGGTGGTCCGTCACGTAGTGGCCGAGCATCTCCTTCTCATAGGCGAGCCGGATGGGCTTGGGCAGCTCCGTGGACGGGATCGCGAGCGACGATCCGACGAGCGTTCGCTGGCCGTTGCCGGACGGCCCGTCGTCGAACAGCGACACATACCCTTCGCTCTCCTTGCGCCGGGCGGAAGCGATCTGCTCGACGACCTGCTCGAACACCTCGAGAAGCCCCCCGCGCTCGTGGGACATCGAGTCGTAGGCACCGGCCTTGACGAGCGACTCGATCGTGCGCTTGTTGAGCACGTTGACGTCGACACGCCAGCAAAAGTCGAAGAAATCGTTGAACGGTCCGTCGCGCCGGGCGGCGATGATGTGATCGACGACGCCTTCGCCGACATTGCGCACACCGGCCAGCCCGAACCGCACACATTCCGCACGCTCGGGATCGGGGGCGAACTCCGATTGCGAAAGGTTGACGTCGGGCGGCAGGACCTCGACGCCCATCTTGCGGGCGCTCGCGAGGTATTTGGTCTTTTCGTCTTTCGAGTCGCGAACGGACGTCAGGAGCGCGGACAGGTACTCGACCGGATAGTGCGCCTTCAGATACGCCGTCTGATACGCGATCAGGCCGTAACAGGCGGAGTGCGCGCGGTTGAACGAGTATCCGGCGAAGGGCTGGATCAGCGTCCACAGCCCGCGTGCCTGCTCTCCGGACAGTCCTTGTGCCGTCGCACCTTCGAGGAACCGGGGCTCCTCGGCCCTCATGAGCTTCTCGACCTTCTTCCCGACTGCTTTCCGTACGAGGTCGGCTTCACCGGCCGTGTAGCCGGCGATGCGCTGCAGGAGCTGGAGCACCTGCTCCTGGTAGACGATCACGCCGTAGGTGTCGCGAAGGACGTCCTCGAGCAGCGGGTGTGGATAGACGACTTTGTCCGGGTTGTGCTTGTTGGAGATGTACTTGTCGATCTCCTGCATCGGCCCGGGGCGGTAGAGCGCGATGAGCGCGACGATGTCTTCGAACCGGTCCGGCCCGAGCGACTTCAGCAAACGGCGCATGCCTTCGGACTCGAGCTGGAACACGCCGTCCGACTCGCCGCGCTGCAACAGCTCGAAGACCTTGGAGTCGTCCAGCGGCACGGCATCGATGTCGACGTTCACGCCGCGAGCACGGAGGAGCTCGACCGTCAGCTCGAGCACGGTGAGGTTGCCGAGACCCAAGATGTCGACCTTCAGCAACCCGAGCTTCTCGATCGCATGCATCTCGTACTGCGTGACGACATCGTCGTTGTCCGTGCGCTGCAACGCCGTCTGGTTCACGAGCGGTTCCGGACCGATCACTACCGCCGCGGCGTGAACGCCGGTCTGCCGCCGAAGACCTTCGAGCTTGCGAGCGGCCTCGAGAACCCGGCGTGCGTCCGGCTCCTCTGCGTAGGCCTTGCGCAGCTCGGCCGCCTCGGTGAAGGCGTAGCCCCACTTCGAGTCCTTGGACCTCTCGAAGCAGTCTTCAAGCGATGGATCCTTCCCGAGCAGCGGACGCGGGAACATCTTCGCGAGCCGGTCGCCCATTCCGTACGGGTAGCCGAGCACCCGGGCCGAGTCACGAATGGCGCTCTTTCCCTTGATCGTCGCGAACGTGACGATCTGCGCGACTCGGTCCTCGCCGTACCGCTGGCGGAGGTACCTGATGACCTCGCCGCGGTGACGCTCGTCGAAGTCGATGTCGAAGTCGGGCATCTCTCGTCGCTCGGGGTTCAAGAAGCGCTCGAAGACGAGTCCGTAGCGAAGCGGATCGAGCGCCGTGATCCCGAGCGAGTAACACGTGATGGTTCCGGCCGCGCTGCCGCGTCCCGGTCCGACACGAATGCCCTTCCCCTTCGCCCAGTTCACAAGATCGCCGACGATCAAGAAGAAGCCGGCAAACCCCATGCGGCTGATGACCTCGAGCTCGTAATCAAGACGCTCGCGCACTTCGATGGGAAGCGGCTCACCGTATCGCTGTCGCGCGCCTTCTTCGGCGAGCCTGCGCAGGTACGCATCGAGCGATGAGCCGTCCGGCGGCACGAAGTCCGGAAGCTGGAGCTCGCCGAACGCGATCTTCACGTCACACATCTCCGCGATCTCGAGTGTCCGATCGAGCGCTTCCGGATAGTGGCCGAGCGCTTCTTCCATCTCGGCCCGGGATTTCAGATAGAAGTCGTCGCTGTTGAACCGGAGTCGTCCGGGCTCGTCGACGGTTGCGCCCGTTTGGATACAGAGCAGGACGTCGTGCGATTCCGAGTCCGACCGGTTCGTGTAATGAAGGTCGTTCGTTGCGACCAGAGGGATCGCAAGCTCTTTCGAAAACTCGATGAGCTGACGGTTGACGACGTTCTGTTCCTCGATGCCGTGGTTCTGGAGCTCGATGAAGAACCCATCGGGCCCGAAGATCTCGCGCCAGCGCCCCGCGGCTTCACGCGCCTGCTCGGTCTGACCTTCCAGAATCAGACGGGGAACGTGTCCGTTGAGGCAGCCGGTCGTCCCGATGAGCCCCTCCGAATTGCGCGCCAGCAGCTCCATGTCGACGCGGGGCTTGTAGTAGTAGCCGACCTGGGACGCCTCGGTCGCGAGCTTGAGCAGGTTGCGGTAGCCCTGCTCGTTGCGCGCGAGCACCGTGATGTGCTGGATCGTCTTCGGATTGTCGTCACCGGGGAGCTTGGACGTCATCGACCCACGGGCGAGATAGAGCTCGCAGCCGAGGATCGGCTTGATGCCTTCGTCGTTGCATGTCTCGTAGAAGTCGATCAGGCCGTAGAGAGCGCCGTGGTCGGTGACGGCGAGGGCCGGCATTCCGAGCCGGACGGCCTCCTGGACGAGCGGCCGGATCCGGGCTGCCCCGTCGAGCATGGAATATTCCGTGTGGACGTGGAGGTGGGCAAAGCTCTTTCCGGTCATTGGAGAAGTGGGGAAGCAGGGCCCGGGGTCGGCATCGCCGGAATCGTATCTCCCCCCGGCGACGGCGCAAGGAATGCTTGAAACGCGTGCTCAGCTCGGGAGAATCGGCCGCAGCTCCCAGCCCGTGAGGTCGTCGGTCGTCGGCTCCGGGACGTCGACCAGCTCGACCTCCGAACGCTGCTGAAGTCTCGCGAGATCCGACAGCTTCGTCTCTTGGACGACGATCGCGTAGACGCACGCACATTCGGGCCGCAACGCAATGAGCGCCCGGCCCCGTTCCTCGAGCGACCGATTCAACGAGTCGCGCTCGGCCCCCTGCGCCGTCCGCAACTGCTCCTCGATCGATGTGATCTCGGCGCGAACGACATCCCCGAGCTCGGCGGCTCCGAGCTCGACCTCACGCTCCACCGCATTGTTCGTCACTCTGAACACGTCGGGGTCGCTGCCGGGGAACCGGACGAACACCGCTTTGACCTCCATGCCGCTCGCAAAGCTCTTCGCCTCGGCCGCCGACACGAACTTCGAGAACGACACGAGCGCCGCCGCCGAGCGGCCCGGATCGGACGCCGCGATTCGAGTGAGGTACGCACGCTTGCCCTCGACGTGCCCCGTCGAGTCGGGCCCCGGTGTCGGACCGAGCGTGCCGCGGAGCTTCACCGAGTCGGCGGCGTCGAGCGTCATCGCCGTCGCGGCAACCAGGGCGACGGCCGCCGCGATCAGCGCTTGGAGCCGGAGATGAGTCGTCCGCTTCATCGTTGCGCTCGTACCGTACCCAATGCTCGTTGGAGATCCTCCGGCAGATCGCTTCGGACGTCGATCCGCTCCCCCGTGACCGGGTGGTCGAAGGCCAGGCGGTACGCGTGCAGGAACGGCCGTCGCAGCCCGAGGCTGCGGGCAAATGACGGATCCCTCCCGTAGGCGGCGTCGCCCACGATCGGATGCCCGATCGAGGCGAGGTGCGTGCGGATCTGGTGGGTTCGTCCGGTCTCGAGACGCACCTCGAGCAATGCCGTGGCGGTCAGCCGCTCCTTCACGCTGAACCACGTCACCGACGATCGTCCTTCGGGGCGGACGGCCATCCGCGTTCGATGGCGCGGGTTCCGCCCGATTGGTGCGTCGATCTTGCCTCGGTCGACCGACGGGGAGCCGTGGACGAGCGCGAGATAGAGCCGTTCGACGTCGCGCCGGCGGATCGCCTTGCCCAGGGCGGCGTGCGCTTCATCCGTCTTGGCAACGACCAGGAGGCCGGAGACGTCACGGTCGAGCCTATGGACGATTCCGCGCCGCTCGGGACCGGGAGCGCTCGCGAGCCGGTGCCCAGACGCAATCAGCGCGTCCACGAGCGTGCCGCCGCGCACGCCGGCGGCCCGGTGCACGACGACGCCGGACGGCTTGGCCACGACGAGGAGATGGTCGTCCTCCCAGAGGACGTCGACGCCGTGCGGCGCTGGGGGCGCCGGGGTCTGGGGTTCGGTGATCTCGAGCACGTCGCCTGCTGCGACTTGATACGACTTCCGCTCGGCCCTGCCACCGACATGCACGGCACCGGCAGCGATCAGGTCGCCGGCGCGGGTCCGTGAGATTCCGACCGCGCCGGCGACGACGACGTCGAGCCGGCGGCCGTCGTCTTCCTCCGCAACCTCGACCGTCACGGTCACGATCCCCGATCCTCGCCTCGCTCGCGCCACGTCGCCGCGATGAGCAGAAGGGCGCCGATCGAGATCGAGGCGTCGGCGACGTTGAAAGCGGGCCAAAACCTGAAGTCGACGAAATCGACGACGGTGCCGCGGCCGACCGGACCCCGGAACAAGCGATCCAGGAGGTTTCCGAGCGCGCCGGCGGCGACGAGTGCGGCGGCAACACCGATCCACGGTGGCGGCCGGCGCACGATGACGCCGATGAAGGCAATAACGCCGACGAGGGCGGCAAGGGCGAAGACGCCGCCGAACCCGCGCAGCAGACCGAAGGCGGCTCCCGAGTTGCGGAAGTGGCTCAGTCTCAACACATCGCCGATCAGCCGAATCGACTCGCCTTCGGACAGCGTCGCCGCAACGATCGTCTTCGTGACCTGATCGAGCCCGATGACGGCCGCGGCCAGCGCGGCCAAGCGGCCGCGGCCTACCTGCGCTCCTCCTCGCGCTTGCACGAGATGCACAGGGTTGCGTACGGAAGAGCCTTCAGCCGAGCCGCCTCGATCGATTTTCCGCACGACTCGCACACGCCGTACGTGCCGTTGGAGATCTTCTCGAGTGCGCGGTCCACCTTGTCGAGCAGGTCTCGGGCGTTCTCCAATAGCGACAGATCGCGTTCGCGCTCGTAGGTCGCCGTCTCCGGCTCACCTTCGTCGTCGTAACCGGCGCCGTCGTCCTCCCCGGACTGTCGTGCCTCGAGCTCGGAGATCTGGCGCAGCAAATTCTCCCGCTCGGAGCGGAGGCTTCCCTCGACGGCGTCGAGGTTCTTGCGACTGCGTTGTGTCTTCGCCAGGACGTGCCCCCCAAATGGGCGCCTGACGCTAGCACGGGCGTTCGACCTCGTCAAAGAGCGTTTCGCTTGCCGGCGGCCGCTTCGCGGCATCCTGAAACGCCCTGCGTACAATGGCCTCCATTCTCGATCGGACATGCACAAGCCCGTAGATCCAACCCCGAATTTCCCGGCCCTCGAGGAGGAGATCCTCGAGTGGTGGAACGCGAATGCCATCCAGAAACAGGCCCTGACGCTCCGGCAGGGGGCCCCCGAGTTCATCTTCTACGAGGGCCCGCCCTTCGCGAACGCCGCCCCGGGCGTCCACAGCGTGCTCCCCAGGGTCATCAAGGACGTCTACACGCGCTACCAGACGATGAGCGGCCGGTTCGTCCCGCGGAAAGCCGGCTGGGACTGCCACGGCCTTCCGGCTGAGGTTGAGGTCGAGAAACAGCTCGGGTTCACGTCGAAGCGCCAGATCGTCGACTACGGGATCGAGAAATTCAACCACCTGTGCCGGACATCGGTGAGCGAGTACATCACCGACTACGTCCGCTTCAGCGACCGAATCGGTTTCTGGCTCGACTACGAGGACTCCTACCAGACGATGTCCAACGAGTACATCGAGTCGGTGTGGTGGTCCCTCGCCGAGCTGCACCGGAAGGGGCTCCTTTTCGAGGCTCACCGCGTCGCGCCGTACTGTCCGCGCTGCGAGACACCGCTCTCGGATCACGAGCTTGGCCAGGAGGGCGTCTATCAAGAGGTGACGGACCCGGGCGTGACGCTCGCGCTTCCGCTCGAAGGCTCGCCGAGCATTGGGGGAACGTCGCTCGAGAACGCGGCCCTGGCGGTGTGGACGACCACACCGTGGACGCTCATCGCAAACCTCGCCTGCGCCGTCCATCCCGACATCTCCTACGACCTCGTCGAGCACGATGGACGCCGTCTGGTTCTCGCCTCACAGCTCGCCGCGCCTGCGCTCGGATTGGAGTCGCCTCCGCAGGTCCTTGCCACGTTCCCCGGCCGGGAGCTGGTCGGTCTTCGCTACCGGCCGCCCTTCGACTACGCCAGCCGGGCGCTCGAGCGCGACCCCGGCGCCGCCGACCGCGCTTGGCGCGTGCAAGCCGCCGACTTCGTCAACGTGGAAGAAGGCTCGGGCATCGTTCACCTCGCCGGTGCGTTCGGCGCCGACGACCTCGATGCCGTGCGCGCTGCCGAGATTCCGATCTTCAACCCGGTGGACGCGAGCGGACGCTTCGACGCGAGCGTCCCCGAGTACAGCGGAAGCTTCGTGAAGGAGGCCGACCCCGACATCGTCGAGCGGCTGCGCGCCGCGGGTCTCCTGCTCCGCTCGGAGCCGTACGTCCACTCCTATCCGCATTGCTGGCGCTGCAAGTCGGCCCTGCTCTACTACGCGCTCGTCTCGTGGTACATCCGGACGACCGAGCAGCGCGACAAGCTGCTCGATGCCAACGCACACGTGAACTGGGTACCCCAGCACCTGCGCGACGGGCGGTACGGCAAATGGCTCGACGGCAACGTCGACTGGTCGCTGTCGCGCTTCCGCTTCTGGGGAACGCCGCTGCCGCTGTGGCGCTGCGACGATAAGCACGATGTCGCCGTCGAATCGCTCGCTCAGCTCGGCGAGCTCGCCGGCCGGGACCTGGCCGGCCTCGATCTGCACCGGCCGCACGTCGACGAGGTGACATTCACGTGCAAGGAGTGCGGGAAACAGGCACGGCGCGTTCCCGACGTGATCGACGTCTGGTACGACTCGGGCGCCATGCCGTTTGCGCAGCACGGCTACCCGCATCGGCCCGGGAGCCAGGAAGAGTTCCGCCGCAACTTCCCCGCCGATTTCATCGCCGAAGGCCTCGATCAGATCCGCGGCTGGTTCTATTCGCTGATGGCGGAATCTGTCCTTCTGTTCGGTGAGAACTCCTACAAGACCGTGATCGCCCACGGACTCGTCCTGGACGAGGACGGCAAGAAGATGTCGAAGACGAAGGTCGTCTCGGATCCCTGGGCGGTCTTCTCGCAGTTCGGGTCGGATGCGCTGCGCTTCTACTACCTGTCGGCCGGCGATCCGTCGGAGAACCGGCGTCTATCGGAGACTGCGCTGCAGCAAGTCGTCCGGGGCCCGTTCCTGACGTTGTGGAACGTGTACCGGCTGTATGTGCTGTACGCGAATATCGACGGCTTCGATCCCAACTCGTGGGAGCCGATCGCTCCGCACTTCCGCACACATCTCGATCGGTGGATTCTCTCGGAGCTGCACCAGCTCACGTTCGAAGTCACCGACGCGCTGAGCGAGTACGACTCGCTGCGCGCGTCGCGGCGAATCGCCGAATTCATCGACGATCTTTCGAACTGGTACGTGCGGCGTTCACGGCGCAGGTTCTGGCGCTCGGCGGCCGAGGAGCAAGAGCGCGTCGACAAGTCGTCGGCGTACTGGACGCTGTGGACGTGCCTCGTCGACCTTTCGGCCCTCCTGGCGCCGTTCGCTCCGTTCCTGTCGGAGGCGCTGTACCGCAACCTCGTCTGCGAAGTGAATCCCTCCGCGCCGCCGAGCGTGCACTTCGCCGACTTTCCGGAAGGCAACCCCGAGATCGTCGATCCGCGTCTGGCCGCCGGCATGGCCTCCGCGCGCGAGCTCGTCTCACTCGGCCATTCGGCGCGGAGCGATGCCCGTGTCAAGGTCCGCCAGCCGCTGGCCCGGGCCGTCCTGCTCGTCCCGTGGGACCTTCGGGACGCCGTCGAGGAGGTCGCCGACCTCGTCGCCGACGAGCTGAACGTCAAAGAGCTGACGTTCGCCGAAGAGGTCGGGGAAGTCGTCCGGGTGACGCTCCGGCCCAACTATCCAACGGCCGGACCGCAGCTCGGCTCCCAAGTCGGCGCTCTTGCCCGGGCGCTCGAGCAGCTGGGTGCGGAAGAATCGGAAGCGCTCGCGACGTCGCTCGAAGAGGGCGATGAAATGGATATCGAGACCGATCAGGGGCCGATCCGGATCTCGGTCGAGCTCGTCGAGATCCGCCGCGAGCCTGCGGAGGGCACAGCCTTCGCGTTCGAAGCTCCCTTCGGTGTCTCCCTCGACCTCGAGATCACACCCGACTTGCGCCGCGAAGGCTTGGCGCGCGAGTTCGTTCACCAGATCCAGTCGGTGCGGCGCGAGCTCGGGCTCGACGTGACCGATCGCATCGTCCTCGCCGTGCAGGGAACCGACGAAGCAATGACTGCGCTGCAAAACCACAGCGGGTACATCACCGAGGAGCTGCTGTGCAGCGTCCTGGACGTTCGGGAGCCGGAAGCGGAGGCGGCGCGCACGCTGAACCTCGACGGCACCGAGCTGCGCGTCGAGGTGCAGAGAGCCTGATGCCGTCCTTTGCGTTGTCCGCAATCGGACGCGACCGGCCCGGCATCGTCGCCGCGGTCGCCGAGGTGCTCTTCGAGCAGGGGTGCAACGTCGAGGACTCCTCGATGACGCTGCTCCGCGGCAACTTCGCGATCATGCTCGTCCTCGCTTCGCCCCAGGGTGCTACGGCTGCCTCGCTGACCGATGCCCTGCGCCCTGCATGCGAGAAGATGGGCCTCGTGTTCTCCGTGCAGGACGTCGAGGACACGGCGCACGAGGCGTTCGCAACGCACGTCCTCACGGTGTACGGAGCCGACCGGCCCGGCATTCTCGCGAAGATCACCGAGCTGCTTGCCGAGCGGCACGTGAACATCACCGATCTCAACTCCCGTCTCGTCGGTGCGGAACAGCCCGTGTATGCGCTTCTGCTCGAGCTGGCCATTCCCGAGGGCGCCGCGGATGACATCGAGCGGGGCTTGAGCGAAGTCACCGACGAGATCGGTGTCGACTTCACGCTGCGCATCCGCGAAGACGACATTCTCTAGGGGCGGCCGTGCCGGTCCGGGAGGTCCGGATCTACCCGGATCCCGTGCTCAAGTCGGTCGCTGCGCCCATCGGCCGGATCGACGACGATGCCCTCGCCCTCGCCAACGACCTCATCGACACAATGCGCGCGCATGAGCGCTGCGTAGGGATTGCGGCGAACCAGGTGGGGGCGCTTCGCAGATGCGTCGTCGTCGACGTCACCGGGCACCCGCGGGCAGATTCATGTCACGGCTTGATCGTGCTCTTCGATCCGATCGTCTCCTCCGAGGAGGGGTCCGAGGTCGCGCGCGAGGGCTGCCTGTCCGTTCCCGACCTCACGGCCAACGTCAGGCGGGCGACGAAGATCGCCGTGACCGGGCTCGATCCGGACGGGCGTCCGCGCGCCGTCTCGGCGAATGCCTTCGAGGCCCGGGCTCTGCTCCACGAGATCGACCACCTCGACGGTGTGCTGTTCCTGGATCGGGTGGCCAACCTCGAGACCGACGTGTTCCGCCGGAAGCGTGGCTCGGGGAGCGCAGCGCCCCCGATCAGCTAATCCCGCATACAGGCGCTACACGGCTGGAAGTGACGGCGCCGGGCCGTCGATTCCGCGATCTCCTCGGCTCCCTTGCCCTGCGCGAAGCGGCAGTCGGGCATGTGGTACCGGCTGCGGCCGGGCAGGACGACGACACGCCGCGACCCGCGCGCGGCGCCGGCCTTGGGGCGGGGCGGCCGTGCGGTCCTCGGGCGCGGCGCGCGCTCTGCCTCCGCCGGGCGCCCTCGCCGCGCGCGAGCGCCCGTGAGCACAGGGAGCTCGCCGCTCTCCTCTCCCGGCTCCACTACGACGAACTCGTCGGCGTCGAGCTCCTCGGCGTCCAAGTCGACGATCTCGTCCAGCTCGACGACGTCCCGGCCGAGCTCGGGCGCCTGGCGCATACGGCGGGCCCAGCCGCGCAGGATCAGGATCAGCACCAGGGCCGATAACCCAATCGACGCGAACAGCGGAACGGCTGTCGACCGGACGAAGAAGCCGGAGATCAGCGCGCCGAGCGCCAGCGCGAGGGCAGCGTAGGTCAGGCGCGCCACCGCATCACCGTAGCGCGGCTACGGAGTCTCGGGGCGTGGAGGCCTGGGCTTCGGCGTGGCTTTCGCCTTGGGCTTGGCTTTCGCCTTGGGCTTGGCCTTGCGCGCGGCCGGCTTCTTGGCTCCGGTGCTCTTTCGCGCGGCCTTGGGCTTTGCCTTGGCTTTGGCCTTCGCCTTCGGCTTCCCACCCGGCGTCGTGCGCGCCGGACGCCGCGCGGACCGTCGCGCGCGCCCGGTCGTTGCGAAGTCCTCGTCGCGCTCCAGTGCCGCGAACAACTCTTCATCGGCCGTTTCGTCGGATGCGGCGCGTGCCGCGCGGCTCTCGCCCAAGCCGTAACTCGTCGCTTCGCGTGCACGGCGTGCCCAGCTCACCAGGACGAGCACGATGACGCCCAACGCGAGACCGATTGCTACGAACAAAAGGACATTCGAATCGGGTGTGAAGAATCCGCCGATCAGCGTCCCGAGCGCAGCAACCACCAGAGCCCAGGTGATGCGTACCAGCAAAATTGCCTCCTTCGGATAGCACCAGCGAGTCCGTCGATCGCCCGCCTATGTAATCGGAGCCTACCCACGGCTGCAACCGCGGGGACAGTTCAGTCCGGCGGTGCCTCCCAGGCGCCGCGAACGGGCTCCGCGGGCGGCGGCTCGTCCTCAGCGCCCTCATCCGAGCTCCAATTCGTCGCCTCGGTAAAGGGCTCGGGCTCCGTTTTGGGCTCCGTTTTGGGCTCCGGCGCGGGCGGCAAGCCGATGTCGGCCGTCGGATCCGACACCGAAACGTCCGAACGCGGGGCGGGCGGTGGGGCCGCAGTCGTTCGCACTCCACGCGGAACCGGATCTTCTTCCCAGTCGTCCACGTCGCGCAGGTAGGACTCGACATCGAGCTCCGATGTTTCGTCCGGATCTGGAGGTGGACGAAATGCTTGGTCGTCGTCGTCCTCGTCGGCGGCGGCGTACGAAGCCATGACGTCGTCGCGCGCGGGCGCCGGAAAGACCGGCGGGTTCCGATGGAGCTCGGTCATGACTGCCGAGACAACGAGCTCCATTGCCCTGACTCGAACCTGATCCAGATCATCGCGTGCGCTCTCGTACCGGGAGCCGAGGAATCGCAGGAAGTGCTCGAGCTCGGTCACGTCAAAAGAGCACTTCGATCAGGATGCGCTCGAGGATGTACAGCACGATGAACGCGATGATCGGCGAGAGATCGAGGCCCATCGCGCCCAATCGAACTGCGGGGAGCAGACCCCGGAAGACGCGCAGGAAGGGCTCACAGATGTCGTACACGAAGCGGGCCGCGGGACGCAGGAGCTCGGGCAGCGTGAGGCCCGCCATCGACTGCAGGATCGACAGCAGGATGTAGGCGAACAGGACGCCGCGGTAGGCCTGAACAGCGAAGATGATGAGGATCCGGGGTTCGAATCCGATGTCTGTCATGGGCGGAGCTCGCCGTCAGAACTGATTGAAGAAGCCCCGGTCGGCCATGAGCTCCCGGGCCTCGTCCGCCGAAACCTCGACGTTGGGCGGGGTGAGCAGGAACATCTTGCTCCCCACTTCCTTGATCGTTCCGCCCGCCATGTACGTCAGGCCGCTGGCGAAATCCACCAGCCGGCGCGCAAGGTTCGGCTGGGCGTTTTGCAGGTTGAGGATCACCGGCGCATTTACCTTCAGCCTGTCGCCGATCTCCTTTGCGTCGTTGAACGTTCTCGGCTCGACCACGTGCACGCTCATTCGCGGCGCGACCGTCGACGTCGATGCCGGTGATTCGTCGCCGCCGATCCGGCGCACTGTCGAGGACGTCGAGGGGATATCCGGACGAATCGGGCGGACCGTCTCGTAGGTCGTTTGCTCGTTCGGCGGCATCTCGGGCGGGAGCGGCTCGAGCTCGTCTTCTTCCTCGACAAGCCCCAAGTAGATAAGTGCCTTCTTCCAGAACCCAGGCATCACGCGTCCTTCGTCGCGGGCCGTCGCGATCGTTGGACGGGCGCGAAGATTGCGCGCCCGATCCGGACGATCGTCGAGCCCTCTTCTACGGCCACTTCGAAATCGTCGCTCATGCCCATCGAAAGCTCTCTCAACCCGTAGCCGCTCAGCCGCTCACCAAGCGCGCGCGTTCGGGCGAACATCGCCCTCACATCTTGGGCGTTTTCCACCTGCGGCGCCACGAACATCAAACCACGAGGTCGGACGCGTGGATAGGCCGCCAAACCGTCCACCAATCTGTCGACTTCCTCCGGCGGAACCCCGCCCTTCTGGGGCTCCCCGGCGATGTTGACCTCCACGAGCACGTCCCAATGCCGGTCCAGACGATCGCCTCGCGCCTGGAGCGCCTCGGCCTCGCGCAGCCGGTCGAGCGAATGGATGAGAGACACGCGGTCCAGATAGCGAACCTTGTTCGTCTGGAGCGTGCCGACGAAGTGCCAGCGCATCGATCGAGCGAAGCGAGCTCCTCCGGCTGCGGCGTCCAACGACGCCGACTTTGCGGCGAGGTCTTGCGCTCGGTTCTCGCCGAAGTCGGCGATGCCCGAATCGCCGGCTTCGGCGATCGCGTCGACATCGACACCTTTCGTGACCGCGACGACGGTGACGTCGTCGGGGTCACGACCCGCACGCGCCGCGGCGTCCGAGACGCGCTCGCGCACGCGTGCGACTGCGACGGCAATCGTCACTTCGTTCATTTGACCGGGGCCGCTGCGCCCCCCGGACCCCCTGCGCTTCGAATGAGCATCGCTCATTCGACAACTCGCGCCACGAGAGCCTGACGACCCGTCCTTCCCGCGTCGCGCCGATGTGAGAAGAACAGCTCGTCGTGACACGACGTGCAGATGCGCGCGGCGGAAACCGAGCGTGCGCCGGCGCGCTGCGCGGCCGATGCCGCTGCCGCCCACAGATCGACGTGCCGGCCGTCGTCGGTGACCGCGGCGTCGAAGCGATCCGCGAACGAGGCCGCGACCTCGGCCCCCACGCTGTAGCAGCACGGCCCGATGGCCGGACCTGCAAAAACGCTGCATCGCGGGCCCGCCGCCTCCACCGCTCGTTCGACGACGCCGGCGACGAGACCGCGCCAGCCGGCGTGCGCGACGCAGACGCGTCCGGGCGCGACCGCAAGCACCGGCACGCAGTCGGCGCCGGCGACGGCGATCGTTCGCTCCGGATCCTGGGTCCACAGTCCGTCCGCATCGGGAAGCTCGCCGGGGGCCGCCGCCGCAACGACGTCCGGCCCATGCACTTGGCGCACAACCGACCAGACGCCGGCGCGGCCGATTGCCCGTCCGGCGATCTCGCGGTTCGCGCGCACGCTCGACTCGTCGTCCCCGACGCGAAACGAGATGTTCAGCTCCGTGAAGGGACC
This sequence comes from Actinomycetota bacterium, assembly GCA_035640475.1. Lineage (GTDB taxonomy): Bacteria > Actinomycetota > JAICYB01 > JAICYB01 > JAICYB01 > DASQWC01. The sequence continues at coordinate 46,352 of DASQWC010000119.1, forward strand.
GATCGACACGCCGCCGAGCCGAGTCGTGAACGCGGCGCTCACGCCGTCGCACAACGGACGAAGCACGGGCGAAGGACGATCGCCGCCGATGTCGTCCCAAACGAAACCGGCTCCCGCTTCCGGGAGCCGGTTGTCCAGAGCAATCTCTCGGATCACGATCGAAGGAAGTCGGGAATCTCCAAGTCGTCGTCGAACGCCTCTTCGTCCTCTTCGCCCTCACCGAAGATCGACTCGGCGGCGGCCGGACGCTCCGTGCGGGCGGGAGCCGGCTCGACCCACTCGCGACCTTCGAAGCCGGCGGCGATGACCGTCACGCGGACCTTGCCGCTCATCGACTCGTCGACGGCGACACCGAAGATGACGTTGGCGTCGGGGTGGGCCGCCGACGTGATCGTGTCGGTGGCTTCACTGACCTCGAGCAACAGGAGGTCAGGGCCGCCGGTGATGTTGATGATCAGGCCGCGCGCGCCCTCGATCGACGCCTCGAGCAACGGCGACGACACGGCAAGCCGCGCCGCCTCCGTCGCACGGTTGTCGCCCGACGCTTCGCCGATGCCCATGAGAGCCGAGCCCGCGTCGGTCATGACCGTGCGGACGTCGGCGAAGTCGAGGTTGATCAATCCCGGTGTCGTGATGAGGTCGGTAATGCCTGAAACGCCCTGGAGAAGAATCTCGTCGGCAAGACGGAATGCATCTTGCAATTGCGTCGCTTCATCCGCGATCTGAATCAACCTGTCGTTCGGAATGATGATCAGCGTGTCGACGCGGTCCCTGAGCTCGGCGAGGCCGGCTTCCGCTTGAAGGCTGCGCTTCTTTGCTTCGAACGAGAACGGTCGCGTGGCGACACCAATCGTGAGCGCACCGAGTGATCGCGCGATGTCGGCGACGACCGGCGAAGCGCCGGTGCCCGTGCCGCCGCCTTCACCCGTTGCGATGAAGACCATGTCGGCGCCCTTGAGCACTTCCTCGATCTCGTCGCGGTGATCGTCGGCGGCTTGGCGTCCGAGCTCCGGATCCGCGCCCGCGCCCAGGCCGCGTGTGAGCGTGCGGCCGATATCGAGCTTCACGTCCGCGTCGGACATCAACAGCGCTTGCGCGTCTGTGTTGATGGCGATGAACTCGACACCGCGCAATCCGGCTTCGATCATGCGGTTGACGGCGTTGACGCCGGCGCCGCCGACACCAACGACCTTGATCACCGCCAGATAGCTCTGGGGCATCGCGGCCATTGAGCTCCTTCCCCTCAAGCTTTTGACCTCCGGGCCCTGCTGGCTGGTTGCACCGGGCCCCGTTCCGTCGCCCCCCGACGACCTACCCAAGTACGACTGGGAACTTCAACATGGACCACATCTTGAGACAACCTAAGTCTCTTGTTGCAGTTGAAGAACGATACCCCAGCCCCTGACCAGCGTCAAAAAGGGCTGGCGGCGGGGGGCGTCTCCCGGGCCGCCGCCGGCTCGGGCGAGGCGGCAGGCCCGGGTGTTGGCGCGGGCGCGGATGTCGGGACGGGCGTGGGCGGTTCACGTTTGCGGGAGACGGGCACGTTGGGCGCGCGGACGTCCACGTACGCCAGCTTGGTGCCGCTTTCCTCGGCGAGGACGGCTTCGGCTGCCCGTGCCTTCTCGACGAGATCGACGTGGAACCCGAACCGGATCTCGGTGCCGTCCCGCAGGACCAGCTGCATCGGCGGCCCGACCACGAGGCGGGCAGCCTCCGTTCGCAGGCGTTCCGGAAACTCGGCGTACGCACGCAGCACGACGATCGACGCGCGATCGACGAGCGTTCCCGGCCGGCCGCGGCCTCGCCAGCCTTCGAGGATTGGAATCGACGCAACGCTCGACGGAAACACGTAGCCCTGCGCGTCGACGGCAAGGCCGCCGCGCCCGCCGAGGCGTACGAGCGGCCGCCGCTCCGACACGTTCAGAACGATCGTCTGCGGAAAGGATCGCTCTGCCGTCACCGACTCGACCGACGGCAACATCTCGATGCGTCGTGCGATGGAGCTCAATCTGATCCACAGGATCCGCTCCCCACCCTTGAGTCCGGACGCTTCGATCACCTGTCGCGGGTCGAGCGTGCGCACACCGGTCACGCGAATCTCGTCGACGCGAAGCGCGTACACCGCGTACGCGACGCCGCCGACCAGGAGCATGAGCATCGCGACGACGAGTCGTCGTTTGAGTAGGACTCGGCTATCCACGTCAGAAGGTTCCGAGGAAGCGAACTTCGGGCTCGAGGTCGACACCCGTCTCGTCGAGCACCATGCGATGCACGCGCCACATGAGCGCCCAGACGTCCGAGGCGGTCGCGTTTGCTCCGGCGACGATGAAGTTCGCGTGAACGTCTGATACCTGCGCACCGCCGACGCGTAACCCCTTTGCGCCGACCGAATCGATCAGCCGTCCGGCCGAGTCGCCGGCGGGGTTCTTGAACACGCTTCCTGCGCTGCGGCCGGGCGGTTGGTTCTCGCGTCGCCAGCGAAGGTGAGCGGCAATCCGTTGGGCAACCGTCGCCGCGTCGTCGTGTACGAGCTGGACGTGTCCTTCGGTGACGATCTCGGACGGGTGAAGACTGGAGTGGCGGTACGCATAACCGAGATCACCGACGCCGACGCGCCGGCGTTCGGCATTGCCGAGGTTCACGACGGTCGCTTCTGTGAGCACATCGGCCATAGAGCGCTCGTGGGCGCCCGCGTTCATACGAACGGCCCCGCCGAACGTCGCGGGGATCTCGGCGGCAAACTCGAACCCGCCGAGCCCGAGCCTCGCGGTCAGGCGCGCGGCCGCGGGCAAGTACACCGCGCCGCCCAGTCGTAGGCCGCCGTTCGTCTGCGCATGCCGGCGAAACGCGCGGCCGAGTCGTACGGCTACCCCACGGAAACCGTCGTCGGCGACGAGCAGATTCGAGCCGCGCCCGACGATTGCGATAGGCACGTTGCGAGCAACGGTGGACAGCTCCAGCAGATCGTCCTCCGACTCCGCCTCGACCAGAACGTCCGCCGGCCCGCCGACGCGGAACGTCGTGAACGGTCCGAGCGGCGCGTGCACGACGATGCGGCCGTCGAGCCGTCCGGAGAGCTGCTCCGCAATCGCTTCGAAGCTCACGTGGCTCCCGCGGTCTTCGGAGTCTCGATCAGCTTCAGGATTCTCGGCGCCGCCGTCGTCACGTCTCCCGCCCCCATGGTCACGACCACGTCGCCGCGCTCGGTCAGCCCGGCGACGAAGCCGGCCGCCTCCTCCAAACGAGGGATGTAGACAACGGTCGGAACCGAGCCCCGCTCACGGACGACGTCAGACACGAGCCGGCCGCTCACACCGGGGATCGGCTCCTCGCGTGAGCCGTACACGTCGGTGATCACGACGACGTCCGCGCCGTCGAACGCGGCGCCGAACTCTTCGGCGAGGGTCAGTGTGCGCGAGTAGAGGTGAGGCTGGAACAGAACCACGAGGCGCCGCCCGACGTAGGCCGAACGTGCTGCATCGACTGCTGCGGCTATCTTCCGCGGGTTGTGGGCGTAGTCGTCGACCACGACGACGCCGGCGGCCTCGCCGCGAACGGAGAAACGACGGTCGACGCCCGAGAAGCCTCGGAGGCCGTCGAGGACGGCAGCCGGATCTGCGCCCAGTGCGAAGGCCGCCGCAGTCGCTCCGGCGGCATTGAGCATGTTGTGCCGTCCGGGAACCGAAAGGCGCAGACGCCCGACGGACCGTCCGTGCCACACGACTTCCCCGCCGCCGTCGACGACGAGATCTGCGTCGGCGAAGCCGTACGTCACGACCGGAGCAGCGATCCGGGCCCGGATCCGATCGACGCCCTCATCAGTCGCGCACAGCACGGCCGTGCCGCCCTCTCGTCGTCCGTCGAGGAACTGCAGAAAGGCACGATCGATGGCCGCTTGGTCTTCGAAGAAATCGAGGTGGTCGCGGTCGACGTTCGTGACGATCGCGAGCTCCGGGGAGAGCTCGAGGAACGAGCCGGAGAATTCGTCGGCTTCGGCGACGACGAGGTCGCTCGTACCGAGCCCGGCGCCGGAGCCGACGTCGTTGATGTCGCCGCCGATGAGAAAGGAGGGCTCGAACCCGGCTGCGCCGAGCGCGCGTGCGAGCATCGAGGAAGTCGTCGTCTTTCCGTGCGTTCCGGCGACGGCGACACCGCGCCCGGCATCGAAGATGCGTCCCAGGAGCCTGGCCCGGGAAACGACCTCGGCGCCCTCGGCTTGCGCGGCGAGAACCTCGACGTTGTCGGCGGGGACGGCTGCCGACACGATCACGTGATCGGCGCCGGCGGCGGCCTGTGCGCGATGGGCACCGACGGTTACCGGGATGCCCATGCCGATCAGCCGCTGCACCGGACGCGACGGTTTCAGGTCGGAGCCCGATATCTCGTAATCGAGGGCGTGCAGGAGCTCGGCGAGCGACGCCATGCCGACGCCTCCGATGCCGACGAAGTGCACGCGGCGGCCCGGCAAGGGGCGACCGAGCTTGGTCTTCACCAATTCAGGCTAGGGGGTCACGGGCATCCGTCATTGGCTCTTGCGCGCTCCCGCGCGCTCCCGATTAGATCGGGGGGCTGCCGCGCTCTGCGCGGCTGCTCCGCTTCGCTCCGCGGCCCCCCGAACCCCCCGAACGGAAGTCACCTCGCCGCTGCCGCGTCCTCAACGAGATCTGCTAGCCGCTGGGCTGCGTCCGGCCGAGCGATCGCACGCCCACCGGCACTCATCGCAACTCGAGCGCTCTCGTCGGAGAGAATCCGCGAAACTTCCCGGCCAACCATCTCAATGAAGTTTGGGTGCGACTGTGCCACGACGACTGCACCGCCGCTTCGTTCCAAGACTCGCGCATTCGCTTCTTGATCTCCGCGCGCGAGCGTCGGCAACGGCACCAAGACTGCCGGCAAGCCGACGAGTGCCAGCTCGGCCACCGAAGCCGCCCCGGATCGCGCGACGGCGACGTCGGCCGCCGCATACGCGTCCTGAATCGTGTCGAGATAGCCGAGAACGATCGCGCTCACACCGGCTCGCTCCCACGCACGCCTCACCTCCTCCTCGCGTCCGGAACCGCTCAGGTGCAGCACGCACAGACCCGGCGGCAACGGAGCCTGTGGAACGAGGTCGTTGAGCGGTCCGGACCCGAGACTCCCGCCGAACACGAACAGCACCTCGGCCGATTCGGGAAGTCCGAGGCGCGCACGAGCTTGTCGCTTAGCCCGCGAACGACCCTCGGCGTCGAGAGCGGCGAGATCTCGGATCTCGCTTCGCACCGGATGACCGACGAGCTCGGTCCGCACACCGACCGCGCTCGTCAATGGGAGCCCGAGAGCGAGAACGTGTGCCCACCGCAACGGGATGCGTTGCGCGAAGGAGAGATTCGCGTTTTGTTCGTGCAGGACGAGGGGCACGCGCCGGAGTCCGGCGGCAACGGACACCGGCACCGCGGCGAAACCACCCATCCCGAGCACGACGTCGGGGCGCACACGACCGATCAGCCGCCGGGCGACCAATGTCGCGCGGACGATCGAGCCCATCGATCGCAAACCGCGCGGCGTGACGAGCTCGACGCGCACCGACGGTGGCCGCCGGACCGGGAGCGGATGGAACTCGAAGCCGGCCGCCGGAACGAGGCGGGACTCCAAGCGGTCGCCGCCGGCGAACAGGACGTCGTTCCCCCGCGCGCGAAGTGCTTCGGCGGTCGCCAGGCCTGGATATACGTGACCGCCGCTGGCGCCGGCGGCGATGAGGACGCGGGCCAAGCCTACGTGGGCTTGCGCGGCAACCGAACACCGCGCCGCGCGACACTTGCGACCAGGCCGAGTCCGGCCAGTGAGACGAGCAGCGATGTGCCGCCGAAGCTGATGAGCGGCAACGGAACGCCGGTGATCGGCAGGATGCCGGCGACGGCCCCGACGTTGATCAGAACCTGCATCGTGATCCACGCAGTGACGCCGGCCGCGATCACGAACCCGAACGGATCGCGTGCGCGCTTCGCGGCGCGGACGCCGAGAACGAGCAGGAGCGCAAACAGGGCGAGCACGGTCAGCGTCCCAACGAGCCCCGTCTCCTCGCCGAGGATCGCGAAGATGAAGTCGGTCTCCGGGTTCGGGAGGTGGCCGTACTTCTGACGGCTCGATCCCAGTCCGAGTCCGAAGATCCTTCCGCTTCCGAGCGCGACCAGTCCCTGGCACGTCTGATACGCGGTGTTGAGGCAGTCGGCGCCACCGCTGAGGAAGGCAAACAGACGAGCGCGCCGATACGACGCGCTCATCATGACCGGGACCGCCACGAGCGCTGCGATCCCGGTGATGCCGCCGAGCGTGCGGAGGTCGGCCCCCACCAGGTAACACACGGCCAGCGCCGCGACGGCGATGATCACGGTCGTCCCGAAGTCGGGTTGCAGCAGCACCAAAAGACACGTCACACCGACTGCAGCGAGGTACGGGACTACGAGGTGGCGCCAGTCGTCCAGCTTGCCGATCTTTCGCGAAAGCACATCGGCGCCGAACACGATCAACACAAGCTTCGCGAACTCGGAAGGTTGGAGCTGGAAGGTGCCGAACTCGATCCATCGGCGCGCACCACCCACCGGCTCGCTCAAGAAGGTAATCGCGAGCAGGACCCAAACCACCGGCACGAGCACATACGACAAGTTCCGCAGCCGCCGATAGTCAAAGCGCCAGCCGAACACGAGCGCCGCGACGCCGAGCGCGGCCCACAGGAACTGGCGCGCGAACCATGTGAACGCGGATCCGGCGGCTTCGGCGGACCGAATGCTCGATGCGCCGAGCCCCATTACGAGTCCAATGATCAGGAGCGCTCCTGCCGTGAGGATGATCGACACGTCAGTGCGGTCGCGGCGCGTCTTGGTGAGCCGGACCGTCTCGGTCTCGGTGCTCACTTCGCCACCCCGGCTGTACGGCACGCCTCGACGAACTGGCGGCCCCTGTCGGCGTAGTTCCGGAACATGTCAAGCGACGCGCACGCCGGCGACAGGAGGACGACGTCACCGGGCTCGGCCCGAGCAAGCGCAACATCGACTGCCTCTCGCATCGACCCGGCGGCCTTGACCGGCACACCCGTCGGGGCAAAGACGCTGCCGAGCTCTTCGGTCGCCTCCCCGAGCGCGACGACCGCCTTGATGCGCGATGCCTCACCGGCCAGCGGGGAGAGGTCGATTCCCTTGTTGCGGCCGCCGGCGATCAGAACAACGCGATCGAATCGCCGCAGTGCGGCGATCGTCGCATGCGTGTTGGCTGCCACCGAGTCGTCGATCACGCGTATTCCGTTCAACGTTCCCACAGGATCGAGCCGATGTTGAGCAACTTCGAACGATCCGAGCGCGCGTTCGATGTCGTCGGATTCGGCCCCCAGAAAAACGAGCGCGGCGGCGGCTGCGGCCGCGTTCGACGCGAAATGCGGAGCGCGCTCGGCCAGCTCGCCGGCACCGTGCGCGACGACGTCGCGGCGATTGCGTCGGACGACGATGTCACCGCCGTCGAACCAGGCGCCGTCCGATCCTTCGATCGGTCCGGTTCCGAACGGCATCCGATCGGGGCCGTTGGGCGGGGCGAGCTCCGCCAAGTCGCGCTGGTCGTCCGGATACACGAAGAGATCTCCGCCGACCTGCCGTTGTGCGATTCTCGCCTTGGCTGAGCGGTACTCATCGAGCGTTGCGTGCCAGTCGAGGTGGTCGGGCGCGAAGTTCGTCATCACCGAGACCCGCGGATGAAACGACTCGCTGAAGTGCAGGCGAAAGCTCGACGCTTCGACGATGAACAGATCGGCGTCAGGATGGTCGTCGACGGCCGCCAGGAACGGGTACTCGGTGTTGCCGCACATGAACGCGTCCAGGCCGTGCGCGCGCGCGATGCCCTCGGCGAGCAGACACACGGTGGTCTTCCCGTTGGTTCCCGTTACGCCGACGATCGGAGCCGCCGTCATCGCCGCACCGAGGTCGAGCTCCGACACGATGCGCGCGCCGCTTCCGACGACCTCGGCAAGAAACCCACGATGCGGCGAGATGCCGGGCGACGGAACGACGAAGTCCGCTCGCCCGAGCTCCGCGGCTGCTCGATCGTGACCGCCGGTCTCCACCTCGACGCCGTCCGCGCGAAGCTCGCCCGTATCGGCGACATCCGAGACGTCCGAGGCCAGCACACTCGCTCCGCGCCGGGACAGGATGGAGGCGACCGAGCGTCCGGTGACTCCGAGACCGAGAACGATCACCCGCCGGCCGGCGACATCAAGTGCCGGCGGATCGCTCATACGTCCGGGGGCGCTGCGCCCCCCGGGCCCCCCGCGCTTACAGCTTGAGCTTCGCTCATTTGACCGGGGGCGCTGCGCCCCCCGGGCCCCCCGCGGTTACAGCTTGAGCTTCGCTCAACCTGTTCCGCCCTTACTGAGGAAGTCCATGTAGAACAGCGCCAGGCCGAGCCCGGCCGCGAGCGCGGCGAAGAGCCAGAAGCGAACGATCACCGTGAACTCGGCCCACCCCCGCAGCTCGAAGTGGTGATGCACCGGAGCCATCGCGAAGACACGGCGACCGTCGAAGCCACGGTACGCAATGACCTGAATGATCACCGACAAGGACTCGATGACGAACAGCCCGCCGATGACGCCGAGAAGAATCTGCGTGCGCGTGAACAACGCGAGGGCGGCCATCGCCCCCCCGAGCGCGAGGGCGCCCGTGTCGCCCATATGGATGCGCGCCGGAGCGGCGTTCCACCACAGGAATCCGATGCACGCGCCGAGCAATGCCGCGCTGGCGACCGCGACATCGAGCAGCCCGACTGATCCGATCGGCTCGAGCTGCAGGTACACGGCGGGGTTCCTGAACTCCCAAAACGCAATGATCGTGAAGACGAAGAAGCCCATTGCGGCCGACCCGGACGCCAGGCCGTCGACGCCGTCGGTGAGGTTCACACCGTTGGACGTCCCCGCGATCAGGAACACGACCCAGATCGCGAAGACGATGTTCGGCAGCAGCGGGAGCCAGTCGATCGGCGCCCCGGCCCACGCGAGGCGCGGCTCGAGCGCCGTCGATTGGATCGCGCTGAACGCCAGCCCGAAGCCGACGATCGTTTGCCCGATGATCTTCGCCCGCTTGTTCAGCCCGAGCGATCGTCTGCGGCGGATCTTCGTCAGGTCGTCGACCGCGCCGAGGATCGCCAGCAACCATCCGACGGTAAAGACGAGGATTCCGGACGGCGCGAACGATTGGAAATGCAACCCGCCTCCGAGACGCAGGTGCGCGGCGATGTACCCGAGTGTTGCGGCGGTCATCAGGACGAGGCCGCCCATCGTCGGCGTCCCGTGTTTCACGAAGTGAGTCGCCGGGCCGTCCTCGCGGATGAGCGCGCCGACGCCGCGCGCACGAAACAGATCGATGACCCACGGCGTGAGCGTCAGACCGACGACGAGCGCGACAGCGGTGGCAAGAAGGATGCTCTGCACTCAGCCGGTCCTGGACGGGATCTGACCGAGCCGTTCGGCGAGCACCTCGCCGAAGTCTTTGAGCCCCGTGACGAGCGATCCCTTCACGAGAAGGTGCGCGCCCGGTGGAACGCGCTCAACGACGGTATCCGCCGCTTCGCTTATGGTGTCGACGCGGGTTGCAGCAGTTCCGACCGCCCGTGCGAGCGGGGCCGCAGCCTCGCCGACCACGACGAGCCCCGAATATCCGAGCGCCGCAGCAAGCCGACCGATGCGCGCGTGCTCGAGCTCGCTGCGGTCTCCGAGCTCGGCCATCTCGCCGAGCACTGCCCACGCCTGTGCGGAACCCGCGAGCTCTCGAACGGTCCGCAGCGCTGAGGACACCGATGTCGGGTTCGCGTTGTATGCATCGTTGACAACGACCCAGCCACCCAGCGACACGATCTCCATCCGCCGGGACGTCGGTCGTGCATCGCCGATCGCACGGACGCTCTCTTCCATCGGCACGCCGAGCTCGGCCGCGACGCACGCTGCGACGGCGGCGTTGCGCATCAATGCACGTCCGGCTACGGGAAGCGTGATTGGGACGTCCGAGATCGTTCCCTTCGTTCGTCCCCGGAGCTCGCCGCCGGCACGCACGAGCTCGACGTCGTCGGACTGGAAACGTACGCTCCCACCCGGCCCGACGGTCGCCACACGCGCGGAGGTCGAGGCAACGAGAAGGGGAAGGAAGTCGTCATCGGCCGGGACGACCGCCAGGCCGCCGGCGGGCAGCGACGCGAGGAGCTCGGCCTTTGTTCGCGCAATCACCATCCGTGAGCCGAATTCGCCGATGTGCGTCGTGCCGATGCCCGTTACGACGCCGATATCGGGACGAACGATCGTCGCGAGCTCGGCTATCTCGCCGTGGTGACGCGCGCCCATCTCGACGACGAGCACCTGCGCGTCGTCCGGGCACGAGAGGACGACCAGCGGAACACCGACTTCCGTGTTGAAACTGCGCGGCGACGCATGCACGCGATAGCGCGCCGACAGCGCGGCCGCAGTGAAGTCTTTCGTCATCGTCTTGCCGGTGCTCCCGGTGATCCCGACGACACGCAGACCGAGCCGCGTGCGCACCTCGGCCGCCAGGGTTGCGAGTGCCGCCACCGAATCACCCACCACGACCCCGGTGGCTCCGTCCGGAATGACCTCGGACCGCTCGACGATGGCCAGGACGGCGCCGTGCGCGAATGCGTCGCCCACGAACTCGTGGCCGCCGCGAATCGCAACGAAGCCGGCACGTTCTCCGATCGCTCGAGAGTCGCCCGCGATCGCCGACACACGCGCCCACTCGTCACCGGTGACGCGACCAGCGCAAATCCGGGCGATCTCCGCCGCCGTCAGGACGGGCACGGCGCCCCCGTCAGCAGCTCCAGCAGCACCTCGCGGTCGTCGAACGGAATGATGCGGTCGCCGACGTCCTGACCTTGCTCGTGGCCCTTGCCGGCAACGAGCACGACGTCGCCCGCACCGGCCCGGCCGAGCGCCTCGGCAATCGCCTCGCGCCGGTCGGGCACGACGCTGAAGCTGCCGCCGCCCTGCTTCGCTCCGGACTCGACGTCGGCAATGATCCCGAGCGGATCTTCCGTCCGCGGATTGTCGGATGTCACGATCGCGTGATCGGCATGCCGTGTGGCCACCTCACCCATCAGCGGGCGCTTGGCGCGATCCCTATCGCCGCCGCAGCCGAACACAACGATCACATGTCCGCGCGCCGCGAGGTCCCGACAAGCGAGCAGCGCTTGCTCGAGCGCGTCGGGCGTGTGTGCGTAATCGACGAGCGCAAGAAAATGCTGTCCGGCATCCACGGGCTCCAATCGTCCGGTAACGTGCGTCAACCTCGCGATTCCGTCCACGATGTCCCTTCGGTCGATGCCGAGTTGCAGGGCCATACCCGTCGCACACATGCAGTTGTCGATGTTGTACCGCCCGACGAGCTTCGTTGTGATCTCGATCGAACCGCCCGGTGTTCGGAACGCCGCACGGCTCCCGTTCGGCCGGAGCTCGACGGCTTCGCAAACGATGTCCGCGTCGTCGGCCCCGTACGCGATCACGTCGAGGGAGCCGCGCACGCGCTCCGACAGGCGCCGGCCGTATTCGTCCGCAGTATTGATCACTGCCTGTCTCGTGTAGGCGAGATCGAAGAGCGACGCTTTTGCCTCGAAATACGCCTCCATCGTTCCGTGCGTGTTCAAGTGGTCCTGTGTGAGGTTCGTGAAGCCGGCCGTCGCCACTCGCGTGCTGCGAAGTCGTCCCTGCTCGAGACCGTCGGACGTCGCCTCGATCGCGACGGTGTCGACGCCCGCGTCGCGCATCGTCCGCAATAGGCGCTGAAGGTCGATCGCTTCCGGCGTGTTGCGTCCGGCCTTTTCCTCGACACCCGAGTACCGGCGCGTCACCGTACCGACGACTCCCGGCTCCCGGCCCGACGCCGAGGCAATCGACTCGAGGAGATATGTCACCGTCGTCTTTCCGTTCGTGCCGGTTACCGCCGCGACGTCGAGCTCCCTCGACGGATGCCGGAAGAACGCATCCGCGAGCGGTGGCATCGCCTCTCGCACGCTCGGAACTCTGGCCTGCGGGACATCGATGTCGAGGTCGCGCTCGACGAGCAGCGCCGTCGCGCCCCGGGCGACCACCTCCGGAGCAAAATCGTGGCCGTCGGCCCGCTCACCACGAATGCAACAGAACAAGTCGCCCTCCTGCGCGCCCCGGGGGTCGTAGGAGAGCCCGGCGACGCGGGCGTCTGCGTGAAGGGTGGCATCGAGCCCGGCCGCCCGAACGAGAGCAGCCAGGGTCCACGGGTCCATGCCTCAGCCTCTCTCATCGCCGACGCCCGCACCAGCGTCGGTTCAGCCCGGCCTGATCCTCAGGATCCTGGCAGCCTCCTTGCCGACCTCGGCAAATACGGGGGCGGCGGCCAGGCCGCCTTCGGTCGGGACGGGGTCGTCGAGGACGACCCCGATGACCAGTTTGGGCGCCTGAGCAGGGAACATACCGAAGAACGAGGCCATGTAGCCGTGGTAGCCGACGCCCTCGATGAGCTTGGAGGCCGTGCCGGTCTTCCCGGCGACCGAGTAGCCGGGAATAGCCGCAAGGGCGCCCGTGCCGTCGGAGACGACGCCGGTCAGCATGTCCCGGAGCGTCGACGCGATCTCGGCCGGCACGATCCGCCGTTTCCGAGGCTCCTGGAGCTTGTGCGACGTGCCGTCCGGCGCGATCCAGCTGACAACGAGGCGGGGATCGACCAAGAGCCCGTCGTTGGCTATCGCGCCGTACACCTGCGCCAGCTGAAGCGGCGTGACCGAAAGCCCCTGACCGATGGCCATCGTCGGCAGTGATGTGACCCACCGCTGGGTCTCCGGCAGGTTCCCCGCACTCTCGCCCGGGAATCCGAGTCCCGTCCCGCGTCCGTAGCCGAAGCGGTGGAAGTACGACTCAAGGCGCTGCGGGCTCAGCTTCTGCGCGAGGCGGATCGTTCCGAGGTTCGAGGACTGCGAGAGGATCCCGCGCAGGTCGAGGGACCGCGCGCCGAGCTTTTCCTTGAAGACCTTGTCGCCGATCTTCATTTGGGAAGGCACAAACATCTGCTCGTTGGGCCCGAACACCTTTTCGTTGAGAACGGCGGCTGCCGTCACGACCTTGTTGACCGAGCCCGGTTCGAATGCGTCGGTGACCACTTTGTTTCGGGTCGTGGCGGGATCGATCGATCCAATCAGGTTCGGGTTATAGGTCGGCATGCTCGCCATCGCAAGGATCTCTCCGGAGTGGGGCTCGAGCGCGACGAGCATGCCGCCCTTCGCATGCGTGCGCTTCACTGCCGCGTCCAGCGCCTGCTCGGAGATGAGTTGCAGATCCGGATCGAGCGTGAGGATCAAGTCGGATCCCGGCTGCGGCGGGACCTCGGCGAACTGGCCTTGCGGGATCCGTCGTCCACGGGGGTCTTGCTCGAGGATGCGGTACCCGGGCCGTCCGCCGAGCAGCTCCTCGAATCCGTACTCAACGCCGGCGAGCCCCTGCTGATCGGTTCCGATGAATCCCACTACTCCGGCCGCGAGATTGTCGCCCGGGTACAGTCGGCGCGGCTCGTCCAGGACGCCGATGCCGGCAAGACGCAGCGACATCACCTTCTTCGTCGACACGACGCCGATGCGCCGCGCGAGGTACACGAACGTCCGGTCTTTGCGGAGATCGGTCTCGATATCGGCGGCTGCGCGTCCGATCAGCGGAGCAAGCGCGCGCGCGGTCGCCGCCGGATCCGCCACCTGCGCCGGGTTCGCGTAGACCGTGCGAGCCGGAATCGAGACGGCAAGCTCCCCGCCCTTCCGGTCGTAGATCGCGCCGCGGCGAGCCGGCAGCTCGATCTTGCGCACGCGCTGCTTGCGCGCTTCTTCCGTGTACTGCTCGGAGCGAACGGCCTGGACGTAGGTGAGCCGGACGCCGACGAGCACGAGACACAACAGGAGGACGACGCCCATCGTTCCAGCCCGCCGCATCGCGGCTCGAGTCATGGGAGCGGCGCCGCGAGCTTCTTTGTGGCGTCCGGCGTGAGCTCGACGCTCACCGGGTCAACGGGCGCTTTCAAGAACACGGGTTCGGACGGCGCGACGAGCCCGAGCTTGTTGGCCTCCTCGCGGAGCCGCTTCGGCGACGACAACTGAGCGACCTGTGCCCGCAACAGCGTCAGCCGCTCCTGTTCATGCTGCACCTCGCGCTCGACGGCCGCCGCGTGGAGTCCGTCCTGACCGACCCATGCCTGAAGCGCGGCAACACCGAACACCGCAAGCACGATGAGGACGACGACCGGCACCGGAGACGGGCGCTTGGTCTTGCGGCGCGTTTCGGTCGTTGTGTGGACGACGTGAAGATACGGACGTGGTTCGACGGCGCGCCGCCGCGACGTGCGCCGAAGTGGTCTCGTGGCCATCAGCGCCGCCTCTGTGCCGCCCGCAATCTCGCGGACGATGCGCGCGGGTTGCGCTCGACCTCTGCATCCGATGGAAGGATCGCGTTGGGCGTCAGCACTTCCATGCGGCCTGTGGCCGGCGTCGAGCCGAGTCCCGGCAGCGATCGCGCCTTGCCGGCCTGGCTCGTAAAGGCCCGTTTGACCATGCGGTCTTCGATCGAGTGATACGAGATGACGACGATGCGTCCGTTCGGCGCGAGCACATCCGGAGCCGTAGCGAGCAGCGCCTCGAGCGCTCGGATCTCCTGGTTGACCTCGATGCGCAGTGCTTGGAACGTGCGCCGCGCAGGGTGCTGGCGGCGCTGCCGGGCCGGATAGACGTCCTCGATCAACTCCGCCAGCTGCGTCGTCGAGCGAATCGGCCCCCGGCGGCGCTGCGACACAATCGCGGACGCGATCCGATCGGCGAACCGCTCCTGACCGAACCTGCGCAGCACGCGGCGAAGCTCGTCCTCTGAATAGGCGTTGACGACTTCGGCGGCCGTGAGGCGTTCGGAAGGGTCCATGCGCATGTCCAGGGGCCCTTCCCGGCGAAACGAGAATCCTCGCGACGGGTCGTCCACTTGCATCGACGACATCCCGAGGTCGGCCAGGATGCCGTCGACGGCGGGAGTCTCGTGACTCGCAAGCAGCCACGAAAGATCCGAGAAGTCCGTCCCGGCGAGCTTCACCGCTGCCCCGTACGGACGAAGGTTGTGCCGGGCTCGTCCCAGCGCGTGCGGATCGCGGTCGACGCCGATGAGCGTGCAGCGGCCGCCGGTTGCGCGAAGAATGGCCTCCGCATGGCCGCCGGCGCCGAGCGTTGCGTCGAGATAGATCCCGCCGGGCCGCGGGGCAAGGAAGTGAAGGACCTCCTCCACCATGACCGGCTGGTGATCGTCAGTCACGATCGGCCTCCGCTCCGACGGCCGCTCCCCGGGCCGAAGGCAAAGATCTCCCAGAGGACGATTGTCCGGCCGCCGCTGGCGACCGCGCGGCATCACCCGAACCGGGGTTCTCCGATCGACCACTCGCGACATGGCGTCCCCCTAGATCCCGAGCTCCGAGGCGAAGTCCTCGACGCTTGCTTCGGTTTCCGTGCGGTGCTGCTCCCAGCGGGCCGCATCCCAGATCTCGACCCGGCTGCCGGCACCGACGATCACGACGTCGCGATCGAGGGCGGCGTAGTCGCGGTAGGTCTGCGGGATGGTCAGACGGCCCTGGCGGTCGATCCGCTCGCTCTGCGCCTGCGAGAAGAAGAACCGGGCGTACCGGCGGGCTTCCGGACGGGTC
>DASQWC010000120.1:0-3900 GCA_035640475.1 Actinomycetota bacterium
GTGCTGACGACGGGATTGCTGCAGCAGCTCGTCGAGCTCCGCGAGCGGATCGGGACGCGGGCGCTCATCGTCGGAGCCGAGCACGTGAGCTTTTCCGCCCTGCTGACCCTCGAGCATGCGGGAGTGGAGGTCGCCGGATTGGTGACCGACCTTCCGCGTCACCAGTCGTTCGCGCTGGCTCGCATCGGAGCGGCCCTCCGTTATCGCGTGCCGGTGTGGACGCGGACCGCTGTCGCGCGGGTCAACGGCCGTTCACGGGTCGAGGACGTCGAGCTGCTCGATCTTGCCACGCAGAAGATCCGACGCGTGGCCTGCGACACCGTCGTCTTCACGGGCGACTGGATTCCTGATCACGAGCTCGCGGTCCTGGGTGACCTCGAGCTGGACGCCGGAACGCGCGGGCCGCGGGTCGACCCGGCGCTGCGGACGTCGCGGCCCGGCATCTTCGCGGCAGGGAACCTGCTGCACGGCGCGGAGCCTGCCGACGTTGCCGCGCTCGGCGGCCGCCACGTCGCCCAAGCCGTACTCCGGTGGTTGACCGACGGCGTCTGGCCGGACGAGCGAGTCCCCATCGTTTGCAAGCCGCCTCTGTCTTGGATCTCGCCGAACGCTGTCAGCCCAGCGGACGACCCGCCGCCGCGACGGCAGTTCGCGCTGCGGTCCGCCGTGTTCCTGCGGAGGCCGGTGGTGGAGGTCAGGCAAGGGACTCGAATGCTCTGGACGGGACGCCTCGCGAGGCTCGTGCCCGGGCGTTCGAGCTCGCTCCAATGCGATTGGCTCGCGGGCGTGGCGCGCACCGGAGGCGCCGTAACGGTCGGGCTTGCGCATTGACTCCTCGTTGCAAACTGCATTAGGCTCGCCGCACCATTTGAGCGCGGAGGAGGCTGGCCGATGGCACACGTGACGCACGACCGTGACGTTGACCACGACGTTCGTAAGCTCGCCGAGCTTGGCTACAGACAGGAGCTGGCGCGGGCGTGGAGCAGCTTCACGAACTTCGCCATCTCGTTCACGATCATCTCTGTCCTCGCCGGCTGCTTCACGAACTTCTCGTTCGCGTGGGGCGGGGGCGGACCGGCGGCAATCGCCTGGGGCTGGCCCATTCTTTGCTTCTTCGTTCTGCTTGTCGCCTTCTCGATGGCCGAGCTGACGTCTGCCTATCCGACGGCCGGCGGCCCATACTGGTGGGCGGCGAAGCTCGGTGGCCCCGGCTGGAGCTGGTTTACGGGCTGGTTCAACATGGCCGGCCTCGTCGGCATCGTCGCCGGAGTCGGATACGGCTGCGCGATCTTCCTCAACGCGACTCTTGGTCTCTACGGTCTCGACATCTTCGGCGTCGACTTCGGCGACGACAAGCACATATTGGGCGAGCAGTTCGGCCTGTTCGTGATCATTCTCGTGCTTTACACGCTCGTCAACATCTTCGCCGACAACCTCCTCGGGTTCTTCAACAACATCTCGGTGTGGTGGCACGTGCTCGGCGTGCTCGCGATCATCGGGATCCTTGCGTTCGTCCCGGACCATCACCAGAACACGACGTTCGTCTTCACCGAGCGGCTCAACAACACCGGCTTCCATGGCGGCGCTATCGGTGGGGCGTTCTTCTGGCTCTACATCCTGCCCGTCGGCTTCATCCTCACCATGTACACGCAGACCGGGTACGACGCGTCTGCGCACACGGCCGAAGAGACGCGCGGCGCTGCGATCGGGGCGGCGAAGGGAGTCTGGCGGTCGGTGTTCTACTCGGCGATCGCGGGTTGGTTCGTGCTCCTCGCCTTCCTCTACGCGGCCAGCGACACCAAGGCCGTCACCGACGCGGGCGGAACGTCGATCTCGATCTTCGAGAGCGCTATGAACAACCACATCTGGGGCGCGAAGATGGTGCTCATCATCGCGACCGTCGGCCAGCTCTTCTGCGGCGCGGCGGGGCTCACGAGCGCATCCCGTACGTGGTACGCCTTCTCACGCGACCGCGGCATGCCGGGCTGGGCGCTGTTCCGGCGGCTCAACCGACAGCGCGTACCACTCTACGCGGTGATCGCGGTCGCGACGGCGGCGCTGATCATCACCATTCCGGCCATTTGGGGCAACGCGGCCGGGGTGCCGTGGGCGTACTTCGCCATTACGGCCATCTGCACGGTCGGGCTCTACCTTGCGTACATCATCCCGGTGTTCCTGCGGCTCAGGGCCGGGGACCGCTTCGTACCGGGCCCATGGAATCTCGGCCGCCACTATCGCTGGATCAACGCCGGAGCGATCGCCTTCGTCGCGCTCGTCGTCTATTCGCTCGACATCCCGATCGTCCCCGCCGGTGTTCCGTGGAAGGACGAGTTTGACTGGACCGCTGTGAACTACTCACCGCTCGTCTTGCTGCTCGGCGTCGTCGTCGCTGTCTGGTGGCTCGTGAGCGCGAAGAACAGGTACACCGGCCCCGTGCGCACGATCGACGAGGCGCCGATGGACACCGTCGAGACACCGAAGCCGGCGCCGACGCCCGCATCACCCGCGCCGTAACTGCCGGCGTATGACTTCGAGCGCGGCGACTAGCCGC
Organism: Actinomycetota bacterium; assembly: GCA_035640475.1. Lineage (GTDB taxonomy): Bacteria > Actinomycetota > JAICYB01 > JAICYB01 > JAICYB01 > DASQWC01. The sequence goes on from DASQWC010000120.1 coordinate 2,552, forward strand.
GCTCGAACATGCGCGCACGCTCGTAGTCGGTTACGACCTGGTCGAACAGGCGCTGCTCGGTCTTGCCGTAGTTCAGATAGTGGTCCCAGACCTCCTCGCCGAACGCTTCCTTGGCGAAGGAACTTCCCTCCCAAAGCTCGACGGCCTCGCGCAGTGACGACGGGAAAGCTTCGGCTTCAGCGGCCTCGTAGGCGTTGCCTTTGAGCTCCGGGCCGGGGTCGGTTTGGCTCTCGATCCCGTCGAGCCCTGCTGCGAGGAGCGCGGCAAAAGCGAGATAGGGGTTGACGTCAGCGCCTGGGATCCGGCATTCGACACGTCGCGAGTCGCCGTGTCCGACGATGCGGAAGCCACAGGTGCGGTTGTCGCGGCCCCAGCTCACCGACGTCGGCGCCCAGCTTTCCGCCGCGTAGCGCTTGTACGAGTTCACGGACGGCGCGACGAAGAGCGCCAGCTCGCGGATGTGCTTCCGAAGTCCGCCCAGGTAGTGGCGAAAGACATCGGTCTCCTCGTGGTCGTCCACGAACGCATTCGTCCCGCTGTGCGTGGAGACGAGGCTGGAGTGGATGTGACAGGAGCTGCCGATGTCCTTCTCCGATGGCTTTGCCATGAAGGTCACCGAGAGGCCGTTCTTGTACGCGATCTCCTTGACGCCGTTCTTGTAGATCGTGTGTCTATCCGCCGCCGTGACGGCGTCGCCGTAGCGCATGTTCAGCTCGTGCTGGCCGTACCACGCCTCGCCCTTCGAGAACTCCACCGGAATGCCGGCGCCCTGCATGCCGAGACGTACCTGGCGCATGAAGTCTTCGTCGCGGGTGGTCGCAAAGACGTGGTAGTCCATGATGTAGGGCACGGTCGGCGTCAGCTCGCGATAGCCTTTCTCGGCAGCCTCCGCGAAGCTGTCGCGGTAGAGGTAGAACTCGAGCTCCGACGCGAACATCGGTGTGTAGCCCAGCGCGTGGGCCCGTTCGAACTGCTTGATGAGGACCTGGCGCGGCGACGCAACCACGGGGCTCCCGTCCTCCCAGGCAACGTCACAGAGCACGAGCGCAGTGCCTTCGAGCCAGGGAATCTTCCTTAGCGTTCCGAAGTCCGGCACGATCGTGAAGTCGCCGTAGCCGCGCTCCCAGTTCGCCATCTCGTAGCCGGGAACGGGGTCCATCTCCATGTCGAGCGCAAGCAGGTAGTTACAGCCCTCGATGCCGTGGTCGACGACGTCCTCGAGGAAGTACTGCCCCTGAATGCGCTTCCCGATCAGCCTGCCTTGCATGTCCGTGAAGGCGGTGACGATGGTGTCGAGCGTGCCGGCCTCGATCTCCCGCTTCAGATCGTCGAGCGAGAGCATTCCGTGA
>DASQWC010000121.1:0-4651 GCA_035640475.1 Actinomycetota bacterium
TCGCGTCGTGCCTCTCTTTCGGCACGCCGTTCTTGCGCGCGTTCGATCGCCGATGACACCTCTCCGGCCAGATTCTTGCTCGCCTTCGCCGCTTGCTGCGCCACGTATCGGCGGCGCCGGCGCGCGCGTCGGCCGAACAAGCCGTTGGAGATCGCGCTCCCTGCGTGGATGACGAGGAACACGCCCCACCCGAGGATCGGCCACACCGGCCAGAATCCGTGGCTGATCGCCGTGGTCGGATCGTTGGCGATCATCTGGAGCTCGTTGGTCGACCCACCGCCGACGAGCACCCAGATCGCGATGAGAAAGGCGTTGACGGCTGCGTAGGTCGTGATGTGTGTGATCAGTCCTGCCACGCCGGGGATTGTCCCAAATTCGCGCACAGCGGTTAGCCTCCACACATGCCGAGCGAAGGCTTCAACTCCCTCGTCGCATTGATGGAGTCACAGGAAGAGCTCGACATGCCCATCCCCGAGCGCCGGGCAACGATCGAGCAGATGAGCACGCTCACGCCGCCTCCGGACGACGTGACGTTCGACGAAGTCGACGCCGGCGGCGTGCAGTCCGAGTGGGTCACGGCGCCGGGAGCAACGGCCGACCGGACGATCTTCTACATCCACGGCGGCGCGTACACGATCTGCTCGCCGCGGACGCACCGGCGCTTGACGGCCGAACTGTCGCGCGTGACCGGCTATCGCTTGCTCGCCGTCGACTACCGCCTCGCGCCGGAGCATCCCTTCCCGGCCGCGGTGGAAGACGCCGTCGCCGCCTATCGCTGGCTCATCGGCACCGGAACGCCACCCGAGCACATCGGGATCGCCGGCGATTCCGCAGGAGGCGGGTTGACGATTGCGACGCTCGTCGCGCTACGCGATCAAGATGTTCCGCTCCCGGCCGCCGCGGTGACGATATCGCCGTGGGCGGATCTGGAGATGACCGGTGCATCGATGGACGCACTGGCCGACGCCGACCCAATGATCACTCGCAACCGGCTCAAGGACAGCGCCGACGCGTATCTTGCGGGCACGGACGCGCGCACGCCGCTCGCGTCGCCGATCTACGCGGATCTGACCGGGCTCCCCCCGCTGTTCATTCACGTCGGCGGACGGGAGACGCTCCTCGACGACGCGCACCGGCTGGCCGAGAAAGCGAAGGCGGACGGCGTGGACGTCACGCTCGAGGTCGAGGACGAGATGATCCACGTCTGGCACCTCTTCGTGGGGATCGCGCCCGAGTCGGAAGCCGGTTGCCGCCGGGTCGCCCAGTTCCTGAAGGAAAAGCTAACCGGCTAGGCGCTCGAACTCCTCGATCCGTTCGCGGACGACGTCCAGGCTCGAGGCCCAGAACTCCTTCGTCCGGACGTCGATACCGAAACGCGCGCACAGGCCGGCGGCGTCGTCCATCCCCGTCGCCGAGAGCAGGTCGTCGTACCCCGCCCGGAACATGTCCGGCTCCTCCTCGTAGCGCTTGTACAGACCGAGGCCGAACAACAGGCCGAACGTATACGGCCAGTTGTAGAACGGCAGTCCGTAGTAATGCGGGCTCACACACCACATATACGGGTGGAGGGCTTCCGGATCGATGGCGTCGCCGAACACCTCCAGCTGGGAGTCGGCCATCAGCGTGCACAGCTCGGACGCGGACAGTTCGCGCTGCTCGCGTCGCTCGCACAGCTCCTTCTCGAACAGGAACCGGCTGTGGATCGACACGACGATCATCGAATCGCGAACGAGATCGCCGTTGAGGATGCCGATGCGCTCGTCGTCCGAGGATTGGGCGAGCATCGCGCGAGTCACGATCGTCTCGCAGAACGTGCTCGCCGTCTCGGCGAGAGCCATCGGCGTCCGGCGTTGGAACGGCGTCCGGTGCGCCAGATTCACGTTGTGGTACGCGTGGCCGAGCTCGTGGGCGACCGTGGCGACATCGAGGAACGAGTTCGTGAAGTTCACGAGGATCCGCGACTCGTCGTTCTGGACGCCCATGCAGAAGCCGCCGCTGCGCTTGCCTTCTCTGGGCTCCGCGTCGATCCAGCAGTGCAGGAAGGCGCGGGCGGCGAGCTCGGCGAGGCGGTCGGAGTACGTACCGAACTGCTCGACGATGAAGCTCGCCGTCTCATCCCACGTCCAGCGCTTGCTCTCGGCTCCTACGGGCGCGGCGAGGTCCCACCATGGGAGCCGGTCCTTGCCGAAGAGCTTCGCCTTGGCCTTGAAGTAGCGGCGGAAGTCCGGGAAGGAGTCGACGCACGCCGATTGCATGGCTTCGAGCGTCGCGCGGTCGATGTTGTTCGCGAAGAGCGCCGGCTCGATCGCGTCCGGCCAGCCGCGGCGTCGGTTGATCTCGTTGTTCCATCCCTTGATCGAGTTGAGCGCCGCCGCAAGCGGCACCTCGACCGTCGGCCACGTCGCGAGCGCCGCCTTGTATGCCGCTTCGCGGATGGCCGGATCCGGATCTTGCATGACCATGCCGGCTACCGTCGCCATCGGAAGCCGCTCGGTCGTCCCGTCGGGCTTGGTGAGGTCCACCATCACACGCGAGGTGACGTTGCCGTGGAGCTTCGCCCAGGCGCCCTGCCCGGACGGACCGAGGCTCGAGCCCAGATCTTCCTCGAGCTCCGACATCTGATGCAGCGCTTCCTGTCGTGTGCGGCGAAGCCAGAATTCGTGGTCGTGCGCTATCGACGACCGCTCGATGATCGAGTCCACGTCGACACTGCCGACCCACGCGACCAAACGCTTGTCGAGCTTGTCGAGCTCGACGAAGTGCATCTGGAACTCGGAGTTGCGCGCCTGCGCGGTGTCGTTCTGCGCTTCGGTCGAGACGAAGGCGTGCACGTAGGCACGCAGCGTCCGGGCAGTCTCCGCGATCGCGTTCAGGCTCGTCAGGATCGTTTCGAAGTCCGCGAGCGCTTGGTCGCTCACAGTCGGGTCGTCGGTCTTGCGGATGTTCGATCGATCGAAGAGCTCGCGCACATCGGTGATCGACGTCACGAAGCCGTCGAAGGACGTTTTGAACTCATCGGATTCGAGCGACGGGAACACCGTCGTCATGTCCCAGTGCGGGAGCTGCGTCTCGATCAACGTGTCCGTCATCGATCCCTCCGTGCTGGTATGAGAACCAGCCTATTCGGGACGCAGTGTGACGTGCTGTCCGTCCCATTCTTCATTGAGGAACGGATGATCGGAACGGAAGTGAACTCCCCGGCTCTCGATGCGCTTTCGGGCCGACTCGCACACGAGGCCGGCGGCGACGGCAGCGGCGCGCACGGCGCCCGTCGCGTTGCGCATGATCTCTTGCGCGACGGCTTCCGCCTGCGCAAGCGACTTTTCTGAGCGGATCAGGCCGACGCCGCCCGACATCGCCGCGCGGAGATCCTCCATGTGTGTCGGCCGCACCAGCCGCACTGCTCCCGGGCCGTCGGTATCCGGCTCCGGCGCGTGCGGCGCCCCGGGCCGGATGTCATGCGCCATCGCCAGCGCCGCCCTGCGCCCGAACACGACGGCTTCGGTAAGCGAGTTGCCCGCCATGCGGTTCGCGCCGTGCACGCCCGTTGCGGCGCACTCCCCCGCTGCGTACAAGCCCGGGATGGTCGTCCGGCCCTCGACGTCGGTTGCGACGCCGCCGAGGAAGTAGTGTGCCGCCGGCGCGATGGGAACCGGTTCCGACGTCAGGTCGAAACCGTGCTCGGCTACGGCCGCGGTGATGTTCGGGAAACGTGTGCGCACCTGATCGGCGCCGATGGGCCGTGCGTCGAGAAATGCCGACGCGCGCTCGGCAATCGCTCGCGCGACGACGTCGCGCGGCGCGAGCTCGCCGTCCGGATGCACGTCGAGCAGAAACCGTTTGCCCGATTCGTCGACGACGATTGCACCCTCACCGCGCAGGGCTTCCGTGAGGAGGACGCGACGAGTACCACCCGTTCCGAGCGCCGTCGGATGGAACTGAATGAACTCGCAGTCGGCGACGGCCGCTCCCGCTTCCCACGCGAGCGCGATGCCGTCGCCGGTGGCCGATTCGGGATTGGTCGTCGCTTCGTACAGCGCCCCGCACCCGCCGACGGCAAGGAGCGTCGTACGCCCGACAACGTCGAGATCGCCGTGCTCGGTGACGACCCGGACACCGGCGCACCGGCCGTCGTCGACGAGCAGGCGCGTCGCCGGCCCCACGATCCGCCGCGCCAGGCGCTGTGCGGCCGGGACGACGACACGCATGATCTCGCGGCCGGTGGCGTCGGTCGCGTGCACCGATCGCGCGACCGACTGCCCGCCCTCACGATTGAGATCGAACGAGCCGCCGCCGGTTGTGTCGAACGCGCAGCCGAGCGCAACCAGCTCCTCCAGGGCGCTCGGCGCCTCGGAGACGAGCACCTCGACCGCCGCCTCGTTGCACGCACCGGCTCCCGCGCGGATCGTGTCCTGCGCGTGAAGCTCCGGAGAGTCGTCCGGATGCACGGCGACGGCCATGCCGCCCTGGGCCCAGGGCGAGGAGCCGAGATCGGGACCCGAACCTTTGTCGACGACGAGGACGTCCCACTCGGGCGGAAAGTGCAGAACCGCCCACAGCCCCGCGAGCCCGCCGCCGACGACGACGGCGTCCGCCCGCAGCAGACCCGCGCTCACCGCGGCGGGAACGGCAGTGTCGGGACCGGGCCGGG
>DASQWC010000122.1:0-37552 GCA_035640475.1 Actinomycetota bacterium
TCGTGGCGGGCGGAACGTCGTTCATGTACAACCTCAAGGATGGTGGCGGCCAACCCATTACAACCCTCCGCTTGTCGTCCCGCACCGCGACGGGAATCTTCACGGGCGAGATCAAGAACTGGTCTCACCCAGACCTAAAGGCAGAGAACCCCGGCGTCAATTTGCCCGATCAACCGATTGTTCCGGTCGTCCGATCGGACGGCTCCGGCACCTCGGCCCAGTTCACTGCCTACATGGCAAAAATGGAACAGAGCAGGTGGTGCACATTCGCCAGAGCTCAGGGAATCGACTGTGCGTACACGTCCAACTACCCGGGATTCTCAGGGTCCGTTGGTCAATCTGGTTCTGACGGTGTCGCAAACTACGTGCACAGCGAATCGACCGGCCGGGGCGCGATCACTTATGTAGAGACGGGGTACGCACTTCAGCGTGGCCGTCCGGTGGCGTTCATGCTCAATGCCAGCGGGAACTATGCGCTTCCGACATCGAACAACGTCTCGATCGCCCTTCGCAAAGCGACGCTGAACGCCGACCGCACACAGAACCTCGACGCCGTCTACACGAATCCCGAACAGAGCGCGTATCCGGTCTCCAGCTACAGCTACATGATTGTTCCGACAAAGGACTTCGACACGGCGAAGGGGGACGTCCTCGGGCGCTTCATGATCTATTTCGCGTGTGACGGACAACGCAAAGCCGACCAACTCGGTTACGCACCACTCCCGCAAAACCTCGTCGAGGCCGTGTTCGACGCAGTTCGTCAGGTACCCGGCGCCCCTTCACCGCCGGCCATCAACGAGTGCAACAACCCGACAATCACCGGTGATGGCGGGACGAGCAACGACACGGCCGCAGCGCTGTCCGGCGGACAGTCGACAAGCGGAGCCGCGACCGCCGAGGGTGCAATTACGCCGACGAACACGCCCGGCGCCACCTCAGCATCGGGCGGCACCGGTGTGGCGGGAAGCGGCAGCAACGGCGCCGGCGCGGGCGGGAGTGGCGGCGGAAGCGGCACGGAAGCGTCCGGAACTTCCGCCGATGCCTCGGGTGCGACCAATGGGTCTTCTAGCGGCGTTGCCGGCAGCAGTGGGGTCGTCGGGACTCAAGCTCTCTCTGAGATTGATAGCGACGTCACGCCCGCATCGTCCGCGACGATGGCTGCGTCCGCACTGGCCGTCGGCATGCTGGTCTTCCTGCCGCCCGCCTTGGGAATGTTCCGACCGCGACGCCGCGGGGAAGAGTTCTTCTAACCGAACCGTCCGTTCACGTAGTCGGCGGTCTGCCGGTCCTGCGGATCGTGGAACATCTGCTCCGTCGTGCCCTCTTCGACGATCCTGCCGGGCTCGTTCTCTCCGGCCAGGAAGAACGCACATCGATCCGAGACCCGCTGAGCCTGCTGCATGTTGTGCGTGACGATGACGATCGTCACCTCGTGACCGATCTCTGCGATCGTCTCTTCGATCCGGCGAGTCGACGTCGGATCGAGGGCCGAGCACGGCTCGTCCATCAACAACACCTGTGGCCGGATGGCGAGGGCACGCGCGATGCACAAGCGTTGCTGTTGACCACCCGACAGCGCCCCGCCCGGCTCCTTCAGGCGATTCCGAACCTCGTTCCACAGACCTGCACGCTGTAAGCACTCTTCGGCGAGTCCACGCTTGTTGGCGGCCTGCGTGCGCGTGAGCTTCAGCCCGGCGAGAACGTTGTCCTCGATGCTCATGGCCGGGAAGGGGTTCGGTTTCTGAAAGACCATACCTATCTGCCTGCGCGTATCGGTCGGCCTGACGTCCGACGCATAGATGTCTTTTTCGCCGAGCATGACCCGTCCGGCAAGCGACGCCCCGGGAACGAGCTCGTGCATGCGATTCAGGATCCTGAGGAATGTCGACTTGCCGCAGCCCGACGGACCGATAAGTGCTGTCACCGACTGCGCGCGCATATCCAGGGAAACGCCCTCGAGCACCTTGTTCGTGCCGAACCACGCGCTGATTGCCTCCGCACGCAGGTCACCCCCGGTCACCTTCGAACCGTTGGATCGCACCGGCTTCAGACCGTTCCCATTCGAACCCGGCAGGACGATCTCGACCGTGTCGGTGACGTCGAACTTGCGCTCAGCGACCGACCCGTTCCCGTTGGCCGACCGAACGTTTCCGTCCGACGGCTCGGGATGGTCGTCCAGCTGCCAATACCCTCCCAACTCGGCGTGTTCGTGAACGTCGTCGGTCACGTTTTTGCTCCTCTTTTCCGAAGACGGCGGCCTCGACCCTTCCCGGCTCGATTCCCAAGGACACGCGCGAGCGTGAACAGGCCGAGCACGATTGCAATGAGCACGAGGGCCCCCGTCCACGCACGATCGATTTGGCTCTGCTGCGGACTGCGAATGAGGGCGTAGCTGAACAGCGGAAGCGCGGACTGCGCACCCGCGAACAAGTTGCCGTTCAGAAGCGAGGAGCCGAAAGCCGTCATGATCAGAGGCGCGGTCTCGCCGACGGCTCGAGCGACTCCGAGGATGACGGCGGTGATCAGCCCGGCACGAGCGGTAGGGAGCACGACACGCGAGACGGTCCGCCACTCCGGCGCACCGAGCGCCAGCGAGGCTTCACGCAATCCGTCGGGGACGATTCGCAGCATCTCCTCAGATGTGCGGATCACGGTCGGAAGCATCAGAACGGATAACGCCAGCGCCGCTGCGAGCCCCGAGAAGTCATTGCCGAGCTGCACGATCCACACGGCGTAGATGAACAAACCTGCGACGATCGACGGGACGCCGCTCATCGCATCAACGACGAATCGGACCGGCCGCGCCGGACGGCCGCCGATCTCGTTCAGGTAGATCGCGACCATGAGTCCGAGCGGGACGGAGATGATCATGGCGGCACCTACCTGCATGAACGTGCCGACGATGGCATGAAGTCCGCCGCCCGCCGTCGCCGGATCGAGTGGTCCGACGGTTTCCAGTGTGTGAACGAAGAACCCGGGCGTGAGCGCCTTTGCGCCTTGCACGATGACGAAGCCGATGATGAGGACCAGCGGCACGAGCACGAAGCCCGCGGCGCTGGCCACGATCACCGAGACGACGCGATCGGATGCGAGCAACGGCCCCTCTACGTCCCGAACGACGAACCAATAGATCGCAACGAACGCGAGGTAGGCGCAGACGACGAACCCGAACACGCCCTCGAGCGGCGTAACTCGGAACAAGAGCCACGCAAACGCGATGCCCGCGTATGCGCAGCCGACAAGGAGAAGCGCGTCGCGTTGCGTCCAGTTCTTGATGCGGACACGAGGTCCTGCGCGCCTGACTTCGGTCGCGGTCTGCATCAGATCTCAACACCCTTGCCGGAGCGGCTCTTGCTCACGATGAACGACGCACCCATGTTCACGAAGAGCGTGACCCCGAACAATGCAAGCCCGGCGGCCATGAGCGCGCTCAGGCCAAGGTCTTTGGACTCACCGAAGCGAAGGGCGATGAGACTCGCGACCGTGTTGCCACCCGTCTGAAGAATGCGGGGCGTGATCTCGAAGATCGGGCTGATGATGATCGCGACAGCGATCGTCTCACCGAGCGCTCGGCCCAGTCCGAGCATGGAGCCGCCGACGATGCCCCCGCGGCCGAAGGGGAGGACGACCGTCCGGATCATGCCCCAGCGCGTCGCGCCGAGCGCGAGCGCTCCTTCCTTTTCTGCCGGCGGCGCCTGCGAAAAGACCTCGCGCATCACCGACGTGCAGATCGGCACGATCATCAGGGACACGACTACGCCCGTGATGAACGGAGATGACGACAGGAACGTCACGCTCGACGTCTTGAAGATCGGGATGAAGCCGAAATATGTCGTGATCCACCTCGAGAATCCGAGCATCTTCGGCTGGAGAAAGAACAGTCCCCACATGCCGTAGATGAGGCTGGGAACGGCCGCGAGCAGGTCGACCAGGGATCCGAGGGGGCGCTGGAGCCGCCGCGGCGTGAATTCGGTGAGGAACAGTGCAGTGAGCAGCGAGAGCGGCACCGCGATGGCCAGCGCGATCAACGCGATGACGAACGTCCCGAAGATGATCGCGGCGATACCGAACTGGGGGTTCGCGACGTCGGGACGCCACTCCTGCTCGGTGAAGAACGAGAGCCCGGCCTCGCGCAGAGCCGGCAGCGCCCTGATCGCGAGGAACAGGCCGATGAGTCCCATGACCACGAAGGCGGTGAGGCCGCTCATGCGCGCCATTCGCCGATAGATCTGGTCGCCGCGTGTGCGGGCAACGGAAATCGAGCGAGGCGCGACCTCGGTCGCGACGGGCGCAGGCGCGCGCGTCATCGCGTTTCTGGCATGCCGGAGCGCAGACCCACCGACCGAACCTAGGCGGCGGCCGTTTCAGCCCCGCGAACCGACCGTGAACGAGAGGTGAACCGCTACGCGGCGAAGCGGAGCGTCTGGTCGCGCTCGGGTCCCACCGAGACGAGTGTGATCGGCACACCGCACTCTGCCTCCAGGAACGCGATGTACTTCCGTGCCTGAGCGGGGATCTCGGAGGAGGAGATGATCTTAGAGATGTCCTCCGTCCAGCCCGGGAGCCGCTCATACACGGCTTCGCAGTGGTGGAACACCGTCTGGTGGGCCGGGAACCCGCGGTAGGACTCTCCCTCGTATGCGTACTCGGTGCATACGGGCAACTGCTTGTAGCCCGAGAGCACGTCGAGCTTTGTGATCACGAGCTCCGTGAAGCCATTGAGCCGGTCGGCGTAGCGGAGCAGCACCGCGTCGAACCACCCGAGCCGGCGAAGCCGGCCCGTCCGTGTGCCGAACTCGATGCCGGCGCGCGGATCACGGCCGCTGCGCTCCAGGAGATCGTCCGCCTCATCGCCGTGAAGCTCGGTCGGCATCGGCCCGGCTCCCACGCGCGTGAGATACGCCTTGGCCACGCCGATCACGCGCGTGATGTCGCGCGGCGCGATCCCAGCACCCACGCAGGCACCGCCGGCCACCGGGTTGGACGAGGTCACAAATGGATACGTGCCGTGGTCGAGATCGAGCAGGGTCGCCTGCGCGCCCTCGAGCAGGACGTGCTTGCCCTCCTCGATCGCGTCGTGAATGAGCGCCGTCGTGTCCGTCACGTAGGGCTTCATGCGCTCGGCGTAGGTCATGTAGGCGTCGACGATGCCGTCCGGATCGATAGGCAGCGTGTTGTAGATCTTCGCGAGGATCGCGTTCTTCTCCCGTAGTGCGATCTCGAGCTTCGCGCGGAAGATCTTCGGATCGAACAAGTCCTGGACGCGCAGGCCGACGCGTGCCGCTTTGTCTGCAAAAGCGGGACCGATGCCGCGCTTGGTCGTCCCGAGACGATTGCTCCCCAGGAACCGCTCGGTGACGCGGTCGAGGGCCAGGTGATACGGCATCACGAGGTGAGCGTTGTAGGAGACGCGAACCTTCTCGCACGAGATGCCGCGCGCCTCGAGCTCGTCGATCTCGTCGAGCAAGCGCTGCGGATTCACAACAACTCCATTGCCGATGACCGGCGTGATGTGCGGGTGCAGAACGCCCGACGGGATCAGGTTCAGCTTGTGGACCTCGTCCCCCACGACGATCGTGTGACCGGCGTTGTCGCCGCCTTGGTACCGGACGACGATCTCGACCGGTCCCTCCGGGGCCGACCGCTCTCCCGGCTGCGCCAGAAGATCCGTGACCTTCCCCTTGCCTTCGTCTCCCCACTGGGCGCCGACGACGACCGTCACGGGCATGACTGGACAGGCTCCTCTCCGGGGGAACGTCGAAAACGGGCTGTGGTCCCGTTGGGAGAGTCTACGCCTGCACGAACGGCAGGGAAACACCAAAAGGGCCTCCCGCCAGCTCGTTCATGCTCCGTTCACGTGGCGTTTCACGCTGGGCCGGTTGTTGGCCCTACTGTTACAAAGCAGTGCTGCGTACCACGACCCGCTTGTTCATCTGGGCGCTCGCCGGGGGCGGCGCCGTCCTCGCCGTGGCGGCGTGGGGAGGCTGGCTCTTCGGGCTCGTCCTTCTCGTCGTCGGAGCCGCGACGCTGGCAGCTTCCGTCGCGCGGCGTTACGTCCGGCCGCTGGAAGAGCTCGCCGCAGCGCTCCCGAAGACGCCGCCGGCACCCACGCCCGCCGCCGAGCTCTTGACACTCGTCGCGACGGAGTTGCGGAAGGCAACCGAGCGCGTCCACGAAGCGAGCATTCAGAGCGGACGCCGAGAAGCGGGACTCGCGCACACCTCCGACGGCGTCCTCATCGTGCAACCGACGGGAGAGGTCGAGTATGCGAACCCGACAGCCCGGCTGTTCCTGCAGAACCGTGTTCTCGAGGTGACGCGCCGCCTCGGGCAGCCCGAGCTCGAACGCCTCGTGGCCGAAGCGACGCTCAGCGGCCAAGCCGTCGCCGAGGACGTCACGCTGTGGGTGCCGGGAGCCAAGCCGTCGCGCGCACGCGCGGTGCCCCTGGCCGACGGCGCGACCGTTCTGCTCCTATCCGATCTCTCCGAGACCTACCGGATCGACCGAGTGCGCAGAGACTTCGTCGCAAACGTGTCCCACGAGCTGAAGACGCCCGTCGCCGCGATCCGCGCCCTCGCCGAGACGGCGGCGACGGCACTGTCGTCCGACGACCTCGACACGGCAACGCGCTTCGTAGAACGGCTCGGAGTGGAGGCCGCTCGGCTCGCCGGGCTCGTGACCGACCTGCTCGACCTGTCGCGCGTGGAAGCGGCGGCGGAGTTCGAGCTTACGGAGGTCGATCTCGACGCACTCCTTGCCGAAGCAGCAGATCGCGCCCGCGCCATCGCGGAGGTCAAGGAGATCGAGTTGGTCGTGCATCCGACGGGCCTGACCGTGAAAGCCGACTCCGCGCAGCTGACCATGGCGGTGAAGAACCTCGTCGACAACGCGGTCCGTTACTCGGAGCGCGGAAAAGTCGAGCTGGGCGCCGGTCAGCTCACGGAATGGGTCGGTATCTCGGTAGCCGATCAGGGAATCGGCATTCCCACCGACGAGATTCCTCGCATCTTCGAACGGTTCTATCGCGTCGACAAGGCACGCTCGCGCGCGACCGGCGGCACAGGTCTGGGACTGGCCATCGTCAGGCATGTTGCCGAGAACCACGGCGGGCGCGTGGACGTCGAGAGTGAGCTCGGCAGCGGCTCGACGTTCACGCTTCTGCTCCCGATACGCAGCCGCGTCGTCGCTACCGAAGGGAGCGCAGCGTGAGCAGAGTACTCATCGTCGAAGACGAGCCCGCCCTCGCCGACTCGATTCGTTACGGCCTCGAGCGCGAGGGCTATGAATGCACCGTGCTCGGCGACGGGTCGCGCGCCGTCGACTTCGTCCGCTCGTGGCGGCCGGACCTCGTCCTGCTCGACCTCATGTTGCCGGGCATGCCCGGGACCGACGTGTGTCGGGAGATCCGAGCCACGGGCCGCGTGCCGATCGTCATGGTCACGGCAAAGGACACGGAAGCGGACAAGGTGATCGGTCTCGAGCTCGGCGCCGACGACTACATCACGAAGCCGTTCAGCATGCGCGAGCTGATCGCGCGCGTACGTGCCGTGATCCGTCGGACCGGTACCGTTCCCGAGATCCTCGAACGTCCGACAGCGCTGGCCGGCGGCCCGGTCGAGATGGATACAGAGCGCCACGAGGTCCGCGTGCACGGCAGCGTCGTCGAGATGCCGCCGAAGGAGTTTGCGCTACTGGAGTCACTGCTCCGCCGCTCGGGCAAGCTGATGACGCGCGAGTCGCTCATCTCGCAAGTGTGGGGCGAAGACTACTACGGCGACACGAGGACACTCGACGTCCACATCAAGCGCTTGCGCGGCAAGATCGAAGAGGATCCACGCAGCCCCAAGCACCTGATCACGGTGCGCGGACTCGGCTACCGCTTCGAGCCGTAGCCGTCACCAGCCGATCAGCTTGTACTCGTCGTGACGGCGCGAGCGCCCGACGAGCATGCCCCCGATCAAGCTCACCAGCATGAGCAGGAGACCGAGAACGGGTCTTGCTCCATAGCCGTCGTCGGCTCGTGCAGCGGACGGGTCCAGGCTCAGCATCTGCCGCTGTGCCGGCGGGACCGGTGCGGGCTCGGCGATTGCGCTCGGCGACGGCGTTGCAGCCGCGTGCGCCGCGTTGGGGCCGCTCGTCACGCATCGCGGGGCGTCGCCCAGCGCCTCGTCGAGCCAGCCGTCCACGATCGGTTTGGGCGGGATCGGGACGCCGTTCTCATGGATCTCCATATGAACGTGAGGCGTTCCGCCCCTGGCGTTCCCGCTATCCCCGACATAACCCAGCACGGTGCCGATGCCGACGTTCTGCCCGATCTCGATTCCCTCGGCACGTCGCTGCAGATGACCGAAGTAGTACCAGTAGCCGCCGGGCTCTTCGATGGAGACGCCGATGCCTCCCGACGACGGGTTGTTCGAGAGCCGCTTCACGACCGCCGCCGCCGGCGACCGGATCGGCGTGCCCAGTTTGGCGAAGATGTCCAAGCCCTTGTGCAGGTGGAAGCTGGGCGTGTATCGCGCCTTGTGCCAGTCGTCGAAGTAGTGGGCGACGCCGGCAACGGGAAATCGTCCCATCCCGGCGACGGCGCCCTCCTCAAGCGTCAGACCGCACTCGAGCTCCCCAACGAGCTTCGTCGTATTGCGCGGCGCCGTCCGGGGAATGTCGGGGACTCCCGCGGGCTGCGAACTTGGCTGGGGAAGATCCGGATTTCCGTCGGGAACGTTTTCGACGACGCTTTGGAGGTCCTCGCACGCGACGCCGTCGCGTTCGGGATCCAGGCCGTACGGGTCTTCGGCCGGCCCGCCGTGTGCTTCGTAGAACGCCTGCGCCTCCGCCTTCGTGGCGAAGTCCAGGCACGCAGCGGTCGTCGGCGCCCGGCTCGGGGCCGCAGTCCTGGAGCTCGCCGTTGCGAGCGGCTCCGGACTCGCGCTCGGCACCGGCTCGGCCGTGGCGACCGGCGTGGGGCTTGCCGTGGCGAAAGTGGTCGGCGTCGGACTCGCCGTTTGCGTCGTTTCCGGCGTCGTGGTCGGCGTCTGCGTCGCCTCCGGACTCTGCGACGGACTCTGGGCGAGGACTGCGCCGGCCAAGCCGAGCAGGACAAACAACGTCGTGGCGAGCGACGTCAGAAGGTGACGGAGGGGCCGCGAAATGGCTGGTCCGTCCTCTAGGCCGCCGGTCCCAACGACGACTCGCCGAGCTTGACCTTCAGCGCTTCGACGACGGACTCGAGCGCCCTGGCGGCCTCGTCGAAGCAGCCGGCGACGAAATTGTCGGGCGCGGTGTCTGCTTGCAGATACAGGGATCCGGATCGACCGACGAGATCCCTCGCTACCTCGACGCTCCCGCACGCCTTGTGGAGCGTCTCGACCAGAAGCGCTTGCGCCTCCATCGATCTACCCCTCCGCTCACAAACATCAGTGGCGAAACCTCGGTGGCCACCCGGGTGGCGAGCATCAGGCTCGCTCACCCGGTGGCAGGCGCACGGTAGCCAACGTGCCTGTCCGCTCCCGGTCGCCAAAGCGAACGGCCGTTGAACGCAAGCGAACGGGCTGGCTTAGTGTGCCTCGGCAGGTCGCGGGTGTGTTCACAATCCGTTCACATTGACTCCGGCCCGCATTCACAACCCGCCTCTAGCGTCGGACGAGCGGCCCCCAACGCGAGGAGGTTTTCCCATGAGACGGACATGGACGGCGGCGGCGATGGTCGTCATCGGCCTGGTCGCCGTCGGATGCAACACGCAGGGCAGCGGCGGCGACGCGGACTCCCTGACCGGCAGCATCGAGATCGACGGCTCCTCCACCGTCTTCCCGATCAGCGAAGCAGTCGCCGAGGAGTTCGGAAAGGAGAACAGCGGCGTCAACGTTCGCGTCGGCCAGTCGGGGACGGGCGGCGGTTTCGAGAAGTTCTGCGCCGGCGACATCGACATCACCGATGCCTCGCGGCCGATCAAGGATGAAGAGAAGAAGGTCTGCTCAGACGAAGGCATCGAGCACGTCGAGTTAAAGATCGCCATCGACGGACTGTCGGTGGTCGTCAACACCGAGAACGACTTCGCCGAATGCTTGACCGTCGACGAGCTCAAGAAGATCTGGCAACCCGGCAGCACCGTCAAGACGTGGAAGGACGTGAAGGCGGACTGGCCGGCGGAGACCATCAAGCTGTACGGCCCCGGCGCGGATTCGGGAACCTTCGACTATTTCACAGGCGAGATCGTCGGTGAAGAGGGCGCGTCTCGGTCCGACTATCAGCAAAGCGAGGACGACAATGTGCTCGTGCAGGGCGTGGAGGGCGACCAATACGCGCTCGGCTACTTCGGCTACGCGTATTACAAGGAGAACACCGACAAGCTCAAGGTCCTCGGCGTCGATTCGGGCAACGGGTGCGTGACGCCGTCCGACGAGACGATCAAGGGTGCCGAGTACACACCGTTGTCACGCCCCTTGTTCCTGTACATCTCGACACAAGCCCTCGAGCGCGAAGAGGTGCAGGAGTTCGTGACCTTCTACCTCGACAACGTCGACGCCCTCCTCGAGGACGTCGGGTATATCCCACTTCCGGCAGACCAGCTCGATGCCTCGAAGCAGACGCTGAAGGACGCGACGGCCTAGCGGTACGTGTCGGTAGCCCCCCCACTCCGGCAACCGGCGGCCGGGGCCACAGGCCCCGGCCGCCCTCCCTCTCCTGCTCTCGGCCGCCGCCGGCGGCCGAGAGAGCGCGCGATCCGCATGTTCCTCGCGGCGTGCGGCGGACTGTCCGTCCTGACGACGGCCGGCATCGTCGCGACGCTCGCGTTCGAGACCCTCGAGTTCTTCCGCGAAGTGCCGATCCTTTCCTTCCTCACGGGAACCGAGTGGTCGGCACTGATCAATCCCAAGAAGTACGGCGTCCTGCCGCTCGTCAACGGAACACTGATGATCGCCGGTATCAGTGCGCTCGTCGGCGTCCCGCTCGGCGTCGGAACGGCGATCTATCTCTCCGAGTACGCCTCGCCGAAGGTGCGCAACCGGCTCAAGCCCACACTCGAGCTCCTCGCCGGCATGCCGACGGTGGTGCTCGGCTATTTCGCGCTGACGTTCGTCACGCCGGTCGTCATTCGCGCCCTGTTCCCGCGGGCCGACTTCTACAACGCGCTGTCGGGCGGCGTGGTCGTCGGCGTGATGATCGTCCCCATCATCGCGTCGGTGTCCGAGGACGCCATGACGGCCGTTCCTCGCTCCCTCCGTGAAGGCGCCTACGGCCTCGGCGCGTCGAAGATGTCGGTCGCGATGAGAGTCGTCGTCCCGGCGGCGTTCTCGGGGATCATGGCAGCGATCATCCTCGGCGTCTCTCGCGCGGTCGGCGAGACGATGGTCGTCACCATCGCGTCGGGCAACACACCGTGTCTCGGTGCCAATCCGCTCAGGAGCTGTCAGACGCTGACGGCGTTCATCGCGCAGGCCTCATTCGGCGACACGCCGCAGACATCAATTGAGTTCAAGTCGATTTTCGCGGTGGGAGCCGTCCTGTTCTTCATGACGCTGATCCTGAACATCGCGAGTCAGCAGCTCGTGCGCCGATTCCGACAGGCCTACTGATGTCGGTCGCTCTGGAACGCCCAGCGCTGCGGGCGCCGAGAAAGATCGGGCGCCGGAATCGCATCTTCGCAGCGCTGCTCGTCGCCGCCACGCTCGCGACGATCGCGGTTCTGGCCACGCTCCTCGCCGACCTGATCGGCGACGGGTCGTCGAAGCTCTCGCCGAGCTTCCTTGTAAACTACCCGTCGCGATTCGCCGACAGGGCCGGCGTCCGCGCTGCGCTACTGGGCACGCTTTGGCTCATGGCCCTGACGGCCATCGTCACGATTCCCGTCGGAATTGCTGCCGCCGCCTATCTCGAGGAGTTCGCGCCATCGAACAGGCTCACACGTGCAATCGAGACGAACATCGCGAACCTCGCCGGCGTCCCCTCGATCATCTACGGACTCCTCGGACTCGGCGTCTTCGTTCGCGCGCTCCAGATGGGACGCGTCCTGCTCGCCGGCGCGTTGACGCTGGCATTGCTGGTCCTTCCGATCGTGATCATCGCGTCCCGTGAGGCGCTTCGCGCCGTCCCGCTGGGCATCCGCGAAGGCGCCTTTGCGCTCGGAGCAACCCGATGGGAAGTCGTGCGCAACCAGGTGCTGCCGGTCGCCTTGCCGGGAATCATGACCGGGACGATCCTCGCCCTGTCGCGCGCCATCGGCGAGACTGCGCCGCTCATCACGCTCGGAGCGTTCACCTACCTCGCATTCGATCCGACGCCGACGAGCACGTTCACCGCCATGCCGATCCAGATCTTCAACTGGGTGGTCCGGCCGCAAGAAGACTTCGCGCGGATCGCCGCCGCAGCAAGCCTCGTGCTCCTCGCCGTCTTGCTGTCGATGAACGCGCTCGCCATCTGGCTCCGGAATCGATCGCGCCGGGAGTGGTGAGGTTGGCTACCCTACGTCCGTCCGTTCGCCCACCGGCACCGAAGCTCGGTGCGAACGGCAACGGGGCGATGCCGATGCCTGAGGAAGCGCCAAAGGATAGCGGTCCGGTCTTCGAGGTGAAGGCCCTCTCCGTGTTCTATGCGGACTTTCCCGCCATTCGGGACGTCTCGCTCGATATCCAGCGAACGCGAATCACCGCGATCATCGGTCCCTCCGGCTGCGGGAAGTCGACGCTGATTCGCTGCTTCAACCGGATGAACGACCTGATCCCCTCGGCGCGAGTCGAGGGCCAGATCCTCTACCACGGGATGGACCTGTACTCGACGGACGTCGATGCCGTCGAAGTGCGGCGCCACATCGGCATGGTCTTTCAAAAGCCGAACCCGTTTCCCAAGTCGGTCTTCGACAACATCGCCTTCGGCCCCCGCGTGAACGGCATCCGGTCCGGCCTTGACGAGATCGTCGAGCGAGCCCTGCGCCGTGCCGCGTTGTGGGACGAGGTCAAGGACAAGCTCCGCGACAACGCGTATTCCCTGTCCGGGGGGCAGCAGCAGCGCTTGTGCATCGCGCGCGCGATTGCAACGGAACCGGACGTCATACTCATGGACGAGCCGTGCTCGGCCCTCGACCCCATCGCGACGAACCGCATCGAGGACCTTATGCAGGATCTGAAGGCCCAGTACTCGATCGTGATCGTCACGCACAACATGCAACAGGCCGCCCGCGTCGCCGACATGACTGCGTTTCTGACGGTCGAGGTCGGCCCCCACGGCGAGCGCACCGGCAAGCTCGTCGAATACGACGTCACCGGCAAGATCTTCACGAACCCGACGGATCGCCGGACGGAGGACTACGTCACTGGGCGTATCGGCTGACTCGCCCGTCGTTCTCTTCGTCTGTATCCAGAACGCCGGCCGGTCGCAGATGGCCGAAGCGCTCTTCAATGCGCACGCTGGTGGCCGCGCCGTGGCCCGTTCCGCGGGAAGCCGGCCGGCACCGGCCGTCCACCCGGAGGTGATCGAGGTGATGCGCGAGCTCGGTATCGAGCTGAGCGGTGTGCAGCCGAGGTCCGTGGATGAGGTCGCTCCGGCGGGCGCCGACGTCGTCGTGACGATGGGGTGCGGCGACGAGTGCCCGTTCATCCCCGGCGCACGGGTGGTCGACTGGGAACTCGCGGATCCGGCCGGACTTCGGGTCGATGAGGTCCGTGCAATCAGGGATGAGATTGCGAGGCGCGTCGACTCGTTGCTCGACGAGCTCGGCTAATCTCGCTCGAGGAGTGCGCGCTCGAGGTTGAGCAAGTCTCCGCGATGCACGCCGTTGCGAGCCATGTACACACGCACCGATCCGTACTTGCGCCTCATCGCTGCGAGAAACCCGCGCATCGTATCCGGCGATGCCTCCAGGAAGCTCTGCGGCGCCTCACGGAGACTCTCTGCATAGCCGGCACCGAGAAGCGTTGGGTCCACCGGCGACGTAGCTGCGTAGTCGTCCACGATATCTTCGTCGCTCACGTTCAACGCTCCCAAGACGAGCGCGGTCGTCACACCCGTTCGATCTTTTCCTGCGGCGCAGAAGATGACGGCCGGGAGCGCTTCGGCGACGCCGAGAGCACGAACGATCTCGGCAACGACCGGACCGGACCGGTCGGCCATCCGCATATAGACATCGATCAGGCTCCACTTCCGCCGGCGCCGCCACACACTCATCACCGGCTCGACGGAGATCGGCATGTGCAAGTGATGCGCGTTGAGCGTCCGTGGTCCGGCGCCAAGGCGCAGCAGCTCCTCGATGCTGCGCAGGTCGATCAACGTCCGGGGGCCAAGGGTCCGCACACACAAGGCCGCGTCGTCGGCCGTGAGCTTATGGAAGGAATCACTCCGGAAGAGAACCCCCGGACGCACCCGGCGGCCGCTGAGCGTCCGGCACCCGCCCAAGTCGCGAAGGTTTCTGCAGCTGCGCAGTGCGATCGCCGTGGTGGCCATCGATGCGACGGTACGCGGCGTATATGAACTGCGCGTGGACGCGGCTTGAGGGAAGCGTTAGTGCGATGCGTCGGTGAATTCGCGGAATTCACCGGTGATCATGAACGCAACCTGCTCAGCGATATCGACCGCATGGTCGCCCATGCGCTCAAGCTGCCGGGCGGCGATCACCATCCGGCTGCCCCACTCGACCTCTTCCTCGTCCCCGGCGAACTTGTGGACGACCTGCTTGAACAGGCTCCTGTTCAGCCGGTCGATCGACTCGTCCATCGCGGGGAGCGACAGCGCCACGTCGAGGTCGCGCTTTGCAAACGCCTGGATCGCGCAATCGAGCATTCGTCCGGCCTGACCACCCATCTCGACGAGCTCGCGGACGATCTCCTCGGAGTAGGGCCCTTCCGCCGTCGCCTTCACGATCTTGGCGATGTTCGTGCAGAGGTCGGCCATGCGCTCCAGATGGATGTTGATGTGGAGCATGGCCGAGAGCAGGCGCAGGTCGGACGCGACCGGTGCCTGGGTTGCGAATAACTGCAGCACCGTGGCCTGGATCTCGAGATGACGCTCGTCCACCAAGTCGTCGCCCGAGATGACGACGTCCGCAAGCGCCGGATCGCGAGTCTCGAGGGTGCGCAACGTGCGCTCGATCTGCTGGAGCACGATGCCTGCGGTCTCCACGACGAGCCCCTCGGACTCGGCGAGCTGCTCGTGGAACGACGTCCGCATCCAATAAGCCTATCGTCCGGACGAAAACATCTGCCCTCACCTGCTCGTTCACGTCCTGGTCGTGCACTGTTCAGGTTTGACTCCACGCCCGTCAACACGCACCGACGACCATTCGGCGAAATGGGACACGGGCATCCTGAGCGGCCGTACGTCAGTCGGCGAGAGTTCCTCAAGCGAACGGCATATGTAGGCGCCGCCGCCGCCGCTGGGCCGTGGTTCTGGCGTCAGTTGGCGTACGCCGACGATGCGCCGGCACGGCAACTCCACTTGAATTTCGGCGCAGACGCATCGCGCGACGCTGTGATCAGTTTCATGACGGACGCTTCGGTCAAGCATCCGTTCGCCGAACTCGGCGGACGTCGCTGGACGGCCGAGACGGCGCAATACCCGGGGTATCCGGGCTATTTCCATCACGTTCACGTCCACGGGCTGAATCCGGCGAAGGCGTACGCCTACCGTGTGGGCCACTCGAACAAGCTGCTGTCCCCGAGACACGTCCATCGCACCGGGCCGAGCGGCCGCGCGCGATTCACATTTACCGCGTTCGGAGATCAAGGCGTCGATGGGCCACAGGCGGGCCTGCCGCCCGTCTCGCAACCGCCGGTTCAAGCGAGCGCCAACGTTGAGCTTGCGAACTCGTTCAAGCCGGCGATGCACCTCATCGTCGGCGACCTCGCCTACGCGAACGGAGACCAGGCGATCTGGGACAAGTGGTTCGACATGATCGAGCCGATGGCGGCGAACATCCCATGGATGCCGTGCATCGGCAACCACGAGATCGAGACGCAGGTGGAGTCGATTGCCGGAGCGCCCAGCGACAGCTGGGGGACGTGGGGATACGATCCGTACCGGACGCGCTTTGCGCTTCCCGAAAATGGCTCGTCGAAGTTCGAGAACTGCTTCTACACGTTCCGCTACGGCAGCGTGCAGTTTGTTTCCGTCGACAACAACGACATCAACGAAGAGATCGCTCCCAACAAGGGCTACACGGGAGGCGGACAGCGCAGATGGTTCGAAAAACAGCTGGCGGCCGCGCACGCAAGCCCCGACGTCGACTTCATAGTCGTCCTCATGCACCAATGTGCGTTCAGCTCCTCTTCGAAGCACGGCTCCGATCCCGGCGTCTTCGGGACATGGGCGCCGCTGTTTGCGAAGTACTCGGTCGACCTCGTGTTCCAAGGCCACGACCACGTGTACGAACGCACACACGCTATGCGGCGCAGCGACATCATGTCGGCCCAAGCGCCGTACAAAACCGACGTCGGCACCGTATACGTCACGTGCGGCAACGGCGGTGCGGTGCAAGAGCCATTCATGCCCCTGCAGCCGGCCTGGTCGGCTTTCAGGCAGGACTTCAAGATCGGAACCGTACGCGTCGATGTCGACCCGGCGGCGCCCAACGGCATGCAACGCCTGACGCTCGGCGAGTACTGGGCGCTCGACGGCTCCGCCATCGAGGAAGGCATCGTTCTGGAGAAGCCGAGGAAACGAACCGACACAAAGGTTGCATCGGCCGGCGCCGACGCGGACGCGGATTCGGAGCAGCGCCTCGCGGCGAGCGCTCCGGAGCCCGGGATGGCCATGCCGGTCACGGGAGGCCGGGGCGCGGCGACGTTAATCGGAACGGCAACGGCCGCGGGCGCCGCGGGCGCACGCTTGTACGCAAATCGCGAGCGCCGGACGAAGAGCCCGCGAAACTCCTGACGTCCTGACCGGCCCATTCGAGCCCTTAGGTACAATCGACGGCTTATGACGGACCTCGATGTCACTGGCATCGAGGTGGCAGCGGCCCCACACCTCGCTGGCGAAGAGCGGTTCCTGAATCGCGAGCTATCCTGGCTCGACTTCAGCGCTCGCGTCCTCGCACTCGCCCAGGAGGCGAAGACGCCGCTCCTCGAACGCGCAAAGTTCCTCGCGATCTTCAGCACGATCCTCGACGAGTTCTTCCAGATTCGCGTCGCCGGGCTCAAGGAGCAGCTGCGCGCGGGTCTGAGCAGCCCCGGCCCGGACGGCATGAGTCCCCGCGAGCAGCTCGACGCGATCCGCGCGCGCACCGTCGAGCTCACAGCTCTGCAAGGGCGAACCTTCCTCGACGACATCGTTCCGGCCCTCGAGAAGGAGCGCATCGTCTTCGTTACTTGGGACGAGGTCACACGCCACGAGCGCGCCGACCTCTCCGAGCTCTTCGACAGGCAGATCTTCCCGGTCCTGACACCGCTGGCCGTCGATCCGGCCCACCCGTTCCCGTACGTCTCGAATCTCTCGCTCAACCTCGCCGTCATGGTTTCCGATCCGACATCGACCGGACCTCGTTTCGCGCGGGTGAAGGTTCCGTCATCACTGCCGCGCTTCGTTCAGCTCCCCGACGGGGAGCGGTTCCTCCCCTTGGAAGAGCTCATCGGTGCACGCCTCGACGTTCTGTTCCCGGGCATGGAGATCAAGGCGCGCTACCCATTCCGCGTGACGCGCAATGCCGACCTCGAGGTCGAGGAGGACGAAGCCGACGACCTTCTCGCCGCGATCGAGGTCGGCCTTCGTCACCGTCGCCGGTCTCCGCACGCCGTTCGCCTCGAGATCGGCATGGACATGAGCAACCAGGTTCGCGAGCTCCTCGTCGACGAGCTCGAGCTCGATGCCCAGGACATCTACGTTCACGAGTGCGCGCTCGACCTCGGCGGACTATTCGCCATTTACTCGCTCACGCGTCCCGAGCTGAAGGACGAGCCCTGGACGCCGACGACGCAACCGCGACTCGCGATCCCGAGTCGGGCACGTAGGGACTTCCGGCGTGACGTCGGAGACGTCGCGCTCGACCCGTGGGCACTGCATCCGTTCAAGTCGGAAGACGAGGACGCGCCGAACATCTTCGACGTCATTCGCCGTGCCGACGTTCTCGTGCAGCACCCATACGACTCGTTCGATACGTCGGTGCAGAGCTTTATTGCGCAAGCGGCCGTCGACCCGCACGTGCTCGCCATCAAGTGGACGCTGTATCGCACCTCGGGGCCGGAGAGCCCGATCATCCGCAACCTCATTCGCGCCTCCCATGCCGGCAAGCAGGTCGTCGCACTCGTCGAGCTGAAGGCGCAATTCGACGAAGCCGCCAATATCGCTTGGGCGAGGGCACTGGAAGAAGCCGGCGTCCACGTCGTCTACGGGCTGGTCGGGCTGAAGACGCACGCCAAGATCGCGCTCGTCGTACGCCAGGAAGGCGACGTCATCGTCAGGTACACACACGTCGGGACCGGGAACTACAACCCGAGCACGGCGACGATGTACGAGGACATCGGCGTCCTCTCGGCCGACCCGGACGTCGGTGCCGATGTGTCCGACCTCTTCAACTTTCTGACCGGCTACAGCCGTCAGCGGGCCTTCCGCAAGCTCTTGGTCGCTCCGCTGGGGCAGCGCGAGCAGCTCCTCGATCTCATCCATCAACAGGCGAGCAGGCCGAACGGCTGCATCGTCATGAAGATGAACAGCCTCGTCGATCCGCAGATGATTGACGCCTTGTACTCCGCGTCGCAGTCGGGCGTCGAAATCGACCTCATCGTCCGCGGCGTGTGCTGTCTACGGCCCGGCGTTCGCGGGCTCTCGGAGACGATTCGCGTTCGGTCGATCCTTGGGCGTTATCTCGAGCACTCGCGCATGTTTCGCTTCGGCGATCCGGGCGACGGGGCCGAGTACTACATTGGGTCCGCCGACCTGATGTCGCGCAACCTGGACCGCCGGGTCGAGGTTCTTCTTCCAGTTGCGGACCGGCCGCTTCGAGAACGGCTCGACCAGATCATCCGTGTCGACTTGGAGGACGACACGCTGGCCTGGACGCTCGATGCGGACGGGACGTGGACTAAGGTGAAGACGATCAACGGCCACAACTCGCAACGCGCACTTCGAGACCTCGCAAACGAACGCTCGAAGAGTTCCGCGTGAGCGCACGTCCTGAGCCGATCGGCGTCCCGGAGCTGTCCGTCGGGGAGCCGGACCGGCGCTCGACCGCCGTGCATGCTTTGCGGTGGGCGCTGGCCGAAGCGTTCCAGCGACTCGTCCGCCACGAGCCGGGAGTCCGCTCGGGTGAGGACCCCGAGGATGTTCATCAAGCGCGCGTCGCGACGCGGCGCTTTCGCGTGATCCTCCGCCAGTTCCGCGACGTGTCCGATCGAACGTGGTCGGACGACATACGCTCCGACGTAAAGGTGCTCGCCGCTCGGCTCGGCGCCGTCCGCGATGCGGATGTGCTCCTCGATCGCTTACGGACATCCGTGGAACAGCTCGCCGAGCAAGACCGCTCGCACGGCCACATGCTGCTCGACGGACTCTCGCAAACGCGGAAGAGCGCTCGCGACCGTCTGATGCGGACTCTTCTGAGCCCGGGCCACCAACAGTTGCTCGACAAGATGCACGAGGCTGTGCGGACGCCGCGCCTAAGCAGTGATGCTGAGGCCAAGGCGATCGACGTGCTCGTCCCTCTCGCCATGAGGGCGTGGCGGCGCGTGCGAACGACTGTCGAGGACCTCGGCCCCCAGCCGACTGATCGTGATCTTCATCGCTTGCGGATCGCGACGAAGCGTGCGCGGTATGCCGTCAACGTCGTCGCACCGAGTGTCGGCAAACGGGCAGACCGATTCACGAAGGCGGCGGCTGGGCTCCAGGACGTGCTCGGCGATCACCAAGACGCCGTCGTCGCGCAGGCCTGGCTCCGGCGACGCGCCGCGGAGGGTCCGGCTTTGGACGCATTCGTTGCCGGCCAGCTCATCGCGCGGGAGCAGGCCGCGGTCGCTCGAGCCCGGGCGGCGTGGCCGAGAGCCTGGCGCAAGCTTCAGCGCCCGAAGACGAGCGACTGGGTGCGGTGACCGTCTTCCTCGTCCGGCATGCGAAAGCCGGAGACCGGGAGCTGTGGACGGAGCCCGACCACATCCGTCCCGTCACAAAGAAAGGACGTCGCCAGGCCGAGGGTCTGGTCGACCTGCTGCGCCAGGAGGACGTGAAACGAGTCCTGTCGAGCCCCTACGCTCGCTGTGTCCAGACCGTGGAGCCCATGGCCGCCGACCGCGGGCTGACCATCGAGCAGCACGACGCGCTCGCCGAAGGAGCGCTGCTGCGCGACACACTCGCGCTCATCGAGGACCTGGCAGAGCAGGCGCCCGTTCTCTGCACGCACGGCGATGTCGTCGGGAACGTCATCGCCCATCTCGAGGGCCGAGGTGTGCCCGGAGCCGATCAGCGGCTATGCAAGAAAGGGTCGACCTGGGTCCTGACGACCGAAGGTGGCCGGGTGACGGGCGCCGCGTATCATCCACCGCCCTCGGTTTAGGCCCCCGACCTGCGCAAACCGATCCACACGTTCGCACCTCGTTCACATTCGAGTTACAGCGCTGTAAGATTCGCCCGCCACCGTGGAGTCGATGCGAATCGCAGCGCTCGACCTTGGATCCACGTCCTTCCACCTGCTCGTCGTGGATGCGGACGAGAGTTTCGGCATCCGCCGTGTCGTGCGTCGCCGCGAGACGCTGCATCTCGGAGCGATCGTCGCCGAGCACGGTCATCTGACTCCCGACGCCGAAGCCGCGGCGGTCAAGGCCACGAAACGCCTGCGAAGGGCGGCCGACAGAACCGGTCCCCAGATCGTTGTCGCCGCGGCGACGCATGCACTGCGCGAAGCGGCCAACGGCGACGATCTGCTCGCCCGCCTCGCGGAGGAGGCACGGTGTCCGATCCGATTGCTCGACGGGAGTACCGAGGCCCGCCTCGTGTACGAGGGCGTCCGCGCCGCAATGAAGCTCGACACGACACCGATCGTCGTGTGCGACCTGGGAGGCGGCAGCCTGGAGCTCGCGACCGGTTCAGGCGCGGACGTCGACTGGGACGCGTCGTTTCCCCTCGGCGCATCTTTGCTCTCGGCAAGGCTGGTCTCCAACGATCCGCTAACGGGGGAGGAACATGAGGCGATCGCGCGGACGGCTCGCGGGTATCTGGCGTCCGCCGCCGAGCGTCTGGACGGCACACCGCCGGTCCCCTGCCTCGCCACCGGCGGAACTGCACGCGCACTTGCGCGCCTCGAGCTCTCCCGCCGGGGCCTCGCCCCTCCGCCGGACGGACTTCTCCCCCAAGGCGTGATGATCCCGGCCGGTCGCTTGTACGCGCTGACGTCCTCGCTTGCAACGCTTACGCGCGAGCGGCGTCTCGCACTGCCCGGCATGGCGCCGCGTCGCGTCGATACGCTTCCCGCCGGAGCGATCGTGCTCTCAACACTGTGTGAGGTCCTCGACCTCGGCGGTCTCATCGTCACCGAGTGGGGACTGCGGGAAGGCCTCGTCCTCGAGGCGCTTCACGCGACGGCAGCAGCTCGCTAAGCCCGTTGGATTCCGCACGGAACGCGCCGGGTTGCGGCGCGCCCCCGGCCCGTGCGGCCCCAACGCCTGTCGAACCGAAGGCGCGCCGAAACCCGGCGCGGGGCTGCAGCGTAGATTTCGCGCGTTACCGGTCCGGTTCGTCCCGATGAACGGTCTCTGAACGCCGCTCAGGCGGCGACGCGCAGATTGAGCTCCTCGCCGGACACATCGACGGTGACCGTCGATCCGGCCAGGATCTCGCCCTCGAGAAGGAGCTTCGCGACTCGGTCCTCGAGCTCGCGCCGGATGACGCGCTTGAGCGGCCGCGCGCCGAACGACGGATCGTAACCCATGCGCGCGAGCGCGTCGCGCGCTCCCGGCAACACGTCGAGCGCGATGCCGCGCGCCGCGAGCCGCGTCGCGACCCGGTCGATCTGAAGATCGACGATCGAGCGCACCTGCTCCTGCGAGAGCCTGCGGAAGATGAGGATCTCGTCCAGCCGGTTCAGAAACTCCGGTCGGAAGAACTGGTGGACGACCTCGAGCACCTTCTCCTCGTCAACGGTCTGCTCGAGCAGGAACTCCGAGCCGAGGTTCGACGTCATGATCAGGATCGCGTTGCGGAAGTCGACGGTGCGTCCCTTCGCGTCGGTCAGACGGCCCTCGTCCATCACCTGCAGCAGCACGTTGAACACGTCCTGGTGTGCCTTCTCGACCTCGTCGAGGAGGATGACGGCGTACGGGCGGCGTCGCACGGCCTCCGTGAGCTGTCCGCCTTCGTCGAAGCCGACGTAGCCGGGAGGCGCGCCGACCAGTCGCGACACCGTGTGCCGCTCCTGGTACTCGGACATGTCGAGGCGAACCATTGCGTGCTCGTCGTCGAAGAGGAACTCCGCGAGCGTGCGCGCAAGCTCGGTCTTCCCAACTCCGGTCGGGCCGACGAACAGGAACTGCCCGATGGGACGGTCCGGATCGGCCAGGCCGGTCCGCGAACGGCGGATTGCGTTGGCGACGGCTTCGACTGCTTCGTCCTGCCCGACGACCCGGCGGTGCAGCTCCTCCTCCATGCGCAGGAGCTTCTGCATCTCGCCCTCGAGCAACCGCGAGACCGGGATCCCGGTCCACCGCGAAACAACCTGCGCGATGTCCTCCTCGGACACCTCCTCGGAGAGCATCGTCGTGCCCTCCGAATGGATCTCCTTCAGCTTCTCGTTTGCGCCGTCCAGCTGCTTGCCGAGCTCGATCAGCGTCCCGTAGCGGATCTCGGCCGCCTTCTCGAGGTCGCCCGCGCGTTCGGCTTGCTCGGCCTGCGCCTTGGCGGCTTCGATCTGCTCGTTCAGCTCGCGAATGGCGGCAATCGCGTCGCGCTCCTGTTCCCAGCGCGCCCGCAGGCCGTTCAGCCGCTCGTTTAGATCGGCGAGCTCCTTCTCCACCTTCTCGAGCCGGTCCGCGGATGCTTTGTCCGTTTCCTTGCGCAGAGCGGCGCGCTCGATCTCGAGCTGCTGGACGCGGCGCTGCACCTCGTCGATCTCCGTCGGGACGGAGTCGATCTCCATGCGCAACCGCGCCGCCGCCTCGTCGACGAGGTCGATGGCCTTGTCGGGAAGAAAACGCCCGGTGATGTAGCGGTGCGACAGGGTCCCGGCGGCCACAAGAGCCGAGTCGGTGATGCGCACACCGTGGTGCACCTCGTACCGCTCCTTCAGGCCGCGGAGAATCCCGATCGTGTCCTCGACGGACGGCTCTCCAACGTAGACCGGCTGGAAGCGCCGCTCGAGGGCCGGGTCGCGCTCGATGTGCTTGCGGAACTCGTCGAGCGTCGTCGCTCCGATCGCGCGGAGCTCGCCGCGCGCGAGCATCGGCTTGAGCATGTTCGCAGCATCGACGGCGCCCTCGGCTGCGCCGGCTCCCACGAGCGTGTGGAGCTCGTCGATGAACACGATGATCTTGCCGTCGGAGTCTGCGACCTCTTTCAGGAACGCCTTCATGCGCTCCTCGAACTCGCCCCGGTACTTCGTCCCGGCGACCATGCCGGACAGATCGAGCGCGATGAGGCGCTTGTCCTTGAGCGACTCCGGGACGTCGCCGCCCGCGATCCGGATCGCGAGCCCTTCAACGATTGCCGTCTTGCCGGTGCCCGGCTCCCCGATGAGGACCGGGTTGTTCTTCGTCCGGCGTGACAGGACGTGGATCACGCGGCGGATCTCGTCGTCGCGTCCGATGACGGGGTCGAGCTTCGAGCGCCGCGCGAGCTCTGTGAGGTCGCGGCCGAAGCGCTCCAAGGCCTGGTATTGCGATTCCGGGTTCTGGTCTTCGACCCGGTGTGCTCCGCGCACATCGACGAGCGCCTTGAGGATCGCGTCCTTCGTCGCGCCGGCTTCGCGCAGCAACTGTCCGGCCGCACCCTTGTCGGCGGCGAGCGCGAGCAACAGGTGCTCGGTCGAGACGTAAGAGTCCTTCAGCGCTTCGGCTTCCTTCGACGCCGCGTCGAGAATCGAGTTCAGCGCTGCCGACACGTAGACCTGACCGGGCTGGCCGGCCGGGCGTGAGACGTGGGCGCTCGGGATGCGCTCCAGAAGCGCAGCGAGCAGGTCCCGCAGCTCGCGCGGCGAGGCTCCGAGCTTCTGGAGCGCCGGGTACACAGCTCCCTCGGCCTCCGACAGCAGAGCCTGGAGCAAGTGCTCCGGGCCGATCTCGGGGTGCGAGCGCTCGTCGGCGAGCCGCTGCGCGGCCGCCAGAGCTTCTTGTGACTTAAAGGTCAGCTTGTTGATGTCCATCTTCTATTGCGACGACGGTCCGAGCTCGATCGGCCGTCGGCCTTTCTCCTCTCGTGTGCGTTGTTGGATCCACAACTCGTGCAGCGACCGGTAGTCGCGGGCGGGAATGATCTCGCCGGCCTGCTGCGCCATGCGGCGCATGTCGCGAGCCATGTCCGCCTCGAGCTCCTCGACGCGCTTGGCCATCTGCGTGAGCTCGAACCGCATGCGCTCGAGCTGCTCCTCGAGGCGGATGATCATCTTCGCGCCGGCGAGGTTCACGCCGTCTCCTTGCGTGAGCTCCTGAATTCGCTTCAGCCGCTCGATGTCCTGCACCGAGTAGCGCCGCGTGTTGCCCGACGTTCGCTGCGGCGTGAGCAGACCCTTGCGCTCGTAGACACGAAGGGTCTGCGGGTGCACACCCGCGAGCTCGGCCGCCACGCTGATGACGTACACGGCGGTCTCTTGCCTACGTCTGGCCATCGTCGACCCCCAAATGTCGGCGCGGAGACTCGTCGCCCTCGGCCAGCTCGCGGACGAGCTCTTTCTGCTTCTTCGAGAGCTTGCCTGGGACGGCCACCTGTACCGTGGCGAGCAGGTCGCCCTTCGATCCGTCGGGGCTCGGCACCCCACGGCCGCGCAGACGGAACGTCTTGCCGGACGGCGTCCCCGCAGGAATCTTCAGTTTCACAGCGCCGTTGAGCGTCGGCACCTTCACGTCGGCCCCGAGCGCCGCTTCGGAGAACGTCACCGGAAGGCTCAGTGTGAGGTCCCGTCCACGGCGTCCGAAGAACGGGTGAGGCGCAACCTTGACGCGCACGTACAGGTCACCTGCTTCCCCGCCCTCCGTCCCATGCTCGCCGCGAGCACGGGCACGGATCCGCGCGCCGTCGGCGACGCCGGCCGGAATGCGAACGGTGACGTCGCGCCGTCCGGACGGAAAGTCAATCCGGACTTTCCGCTCCGTGCCGTTCATGGCCTCGTCGAAGGTGAGCGTCACTTCCGTCTCGACGTCGCGGCCGCGGCGAGTGCGCGTTTGCACGCGGCCGAAACCGAACGGCCCAAACCCCGACGCGGAGAACCCTTCGCCGAAGATCTGACGCAGCAGGTCGTCGACGTTGAACTCTTCGCCGAACCCGAAGTCGGTCGCTCGGAAGCCGCCGGGTGCTCCACCGGCGTACCCCGAACGGATCGCCTCGCGCAGCTTGTCGTACTCCGCGCGCTTGCTCGCATCGGACAAGACGCTGTACGCCTCGCCGATCTCTTTGAACCGGTCTTCGTTCTCTTTGCCCGGATTCCGATCCGGGTGATGCTCGAGGGCGAGTGACCGGTAGCGCTTCTTGATGTCCTCAGCCGAAGCGTCCTTTGCGACGCCGAGAACCTCGTAGAAGTCCTTGTCGATCCACGTCTGGGAGGCCACTGCCTATTCGCCTCCCTCCTCGGGATTCTCCGGGACGGAGACGTGAACGAGCGCCGGGCGGATCGTCTTGCCCTTGAGCTTGTAACCGGGCCGTACGACCTCGAGAACCGTCGGCTCACCGACCGCACCGGCGACCGACGAGACGGCCTCGTGATCTTGCGGGTCGAACGGTCCTTCAGCGGCAACACGCTCGAGACCTTCGTCGACGAGCGCGTCGTGAAGCTGGTTGTAGACGAGCTCGATGCCCCGAACAATCGCGTCGCTGGGTTCGTGCTTCCGCGCCGCATCGAGCGCGCGCTCCAAGTCGTCGAGCACCGGAATCAGCCGTTCCACGATGCGCAGGCTCGCTCGCTCGACGAGCTCGGTCTGCTCGCGAATGACGCGCTTGCGGAAGTTCTCGAAGTCTGCCTTCAGCCGCATGAGCTGGTCGAGGCGCTCGTCGGCGAGTTGCTGCGCGTCGACGTCCGGGGCGGCCGGCTCCTCGGTGGACGCCGGCTCATGCGGCTCCGCCTCGCGCTGCAGACGCTTGTCGTGAACGCGAATCGGCGGACGTCCGGGGCGGTCCTTCTCGGTCACGCACCCTCGCCTTCGTCGACGACTTCACCTTCGACGACGTCGTCACCGGTCGGCGCGGCTTCCTCGCCGCCGGTCGGCGTGCTCTGGGCACCGCTGGATTGCGCGTACGCCTGCTGGGCAAGCTTGTGCGATGCCTGCAAGAGCTCCTCGGTCGTTGTGCGGACCTTGTCGACGTCCGAGCCCTTCAGCGCTTCCTTCGTCGCCTCGAGCTTGCCTTCGATGTCCTTGCGTTCCTGCTCGGGCACCTTGTCGCCGGTGTCGGCGAGCGCCTTCTCGACGGCGTAGATCGCATTGTCGGCTTGGTTGCGTGCCTCGGCCTCCTCCCGGCGCTTCTTGTCGGCTTCCGCGGAGCCCTCGGCCTCCTTCACCATGCGGTCGATCTCGTCGCGCGGCAGCGCGGTTCCACCGGTGATCGTCATGGCCTGCTCCTTGCCGGAAGCCAGGTCCTTGGCGGACACGTTCACGATGCCGTTCGCGTCGATGTCGAACGTGACCTCGATCTGCGGGACACCACGGGGAGCCGGCGGAATGCCGACGAGCTGGAAGCGTCCGAGCGACCGGACACCGGCGGAGTCCGACATCTCGCCCTCGCCCTGAAGGACATGCACCTCGACGGATGTCTGGTTATCCGCCGCCGTCGAGAAGATCTCCGACCGCCGCGTCGGGATGTGCGTGTTCCGCTCGATCAGCTTCGTGTAGATGTGGCCGAGCGTCTCGACGCCCATCGAGAGCGGAGTCACGTCCAGAAGGAGGATGTCCTTCATGTCGCCCTTGATGATCGAAGCCTGGATGGCCGCACCAACGGCAACCGCTTCGTCCGGGTTGACGCCCTTGTGGGGCTCCTTGCCGGTCAGCTTCTTGACGAGCTCCTGCACCATCGGCATGCGCGTCGCGCCGCCGACGAGAATCACGTGACTCAGATCGCCCGTCGACACACCCGCGTCGCGAATGGCCTGTTCGAACGGAGACGTGAGCTGCTCGACGAGATCGCTCGTCATCTGCTCGAAGCGCGACCGCGACAGCGTGGTCTCCAGATGGAGCGGGCCTTCGGCCGTCGCCGTCACGAAAGGAAGCGAGATCGACGTCTCTTGTGCCTGCGAGAGTTCGATCTTCGCCTTCTCCGCAGCTTCCTTCAGCCGTTGCAAAGCCATCCTGTCCTGGGACAGGTCGACACCGTGGTTGTTCTTGAATTCGGAAACGAGCCAGTCGATGACCCGTTGGTCCCAGTCGTCACCGCCCAGCTGCGTGTTGCCGTGCGTCGACTTCACCTCGAAGACGCCCTCGCCGATCTCGAGGACGGTCACGTCGAAGGTTCCACCGCCGAGGTCGAACACGAGGATCCGCTCGTCGGCCGCACCCTTCTCCAAGCCGTAGGCCAACGCCGCCGCGGTCGGCTCGTTGATGATGCGGAGCACGTTGAGGCCGGCGATCTCGCCCGCTTCCTTGGTCGCCTGGCGCTGGGAGTCATCGAAGTAGGCCGGAACCGTGACCACGGCGTCCTCGACCTTGTCGCCGAGGTAGGACTCGGCGTCCCTCTTGAGCTTTTGGAGGATAAAGGCCGAGATCTGCTGGGGCAGATAGGTCTGGCCGTCGGCGGTGAAGGTCCAGTCCTTGCGGCCCATCTGGCGCTTGACCGATCGCACCGTGCGGTCGGGGTTGGTGATGGCTTGGCGCTTGGCGATCTCGCCGACGAGCACCTCGCCCTGCTTGGAGAACGCGACGACGGACGGCGTGGTACGCGCGCCCTCGGCGTTCGGAATGACGACGGGCTCCCCGCCCTCGAAGGTCGAGACGACGGAGTTCGTCGTGCCCAGGTCGATTCCAACAATCTTGGCCATGCCGTTACCCTCCTAGCGAAATTGAGTACTAGCACTCTAGTAAGTTGAGTGCTATGTTGTCAAGTCCAGGACAAAAACCCTGGTCAAGAGGGCGTTTTGAGTTCCCCTTCGGCCTGGGCAACGTCGCCCACCGAGACCCCGTGCTCCTCGAACCAGCCCTCGTTCACCTCGAGGGCGGCGTCGTAGAAGGTTTCCGGCGAGTAGGCGGCCGAGGCTCGTCGGCACTGGGTCCGGGACGTCCCGCACGGCGTCATGTCCTTGATGCTTACGACCTCGAAGGAACGCTCGTCCCAGCGCAGGTAGGCAATCGACAGCGGGATCAGCGTGTGCCACATCCAGAACCCACCCTCGCTGGGGGCCGGGAAGAGGAAGAGCATCCCGGCGTCCGCGGCCAGCCTCTTGCGGTTCATGAGGCCGCGGGCGCGACTCTCGGAGCTGGCGACGACCTCGGCCGCCACCGTCGCCGTGTCGAAGCGAAGCAGGACGCCTCCTGGGGGCGCGCTCACATCCTTGCCGCCGCGTGTGCCCGTGACACACGACGCCGCCGCGACTGCCAGCAAGACGGCCACACCGGCCAAGCGCCGAGCCATCACGCGCCCACCAGATCAGGCAGCGCCCGCAAGTCCCGCCACAACCGCCGCTTCCCGTCCTTGTGCGTAATGCCTTCCGGCAGCGGTTCGGTGACCATCAGCACGAGGTCGGACCGTACCTGAACGGGCTTCCCCCGGACGACGTCGGCCGGCACTTTCAGTCCGCAGCGCCCGTCGAGCGCAG
Source organism: Actinomycetota bacterium (assembly GCA_035640475.1). Lineage (GTDB taxonomy): Bacteria > Actinomycetota > JAICYB01 > JAICYB01 > JAICYB01 > DASQWC01. The sequence goes on from DASQWC010000122.1 coordinate 28,850, forward strand.
CGATCGCCTCGGCGGCCCGGCCCCCGAAGGCAACGATCACGCGCGGGCCGACGGCCTCGATCTCGTTGAGCAGGTGCCGGGCGCAAGCCGACACCTGATCCGCAGAAGCCGGAGCCGGTCCGCACCGGACGGCGGTTGCGCCGTAGAGCCACGAGACCGGTATCCCGAGCGCGTCGAAGGCTTTGGCCAGCGCGTCGGCGTCCGACGTGAAGGCATTCGTCGATTCGAGGTCCTCCGGCGATGGATGTTCCTTCACGAGCATGATCGGCGAGCGAGGGTGGCCGGATCCGTAGGCACGCTCGGGACAAGCACGCTCGCAGGCCGTGCAGTCGCGAATTCTGGTCCATCCGGAAGTAAGCTCTCCGGCGGCCTTCTCTACCGCCGGATCGATCTCCCGGTCCGAGGCAGGCGGCGCCGGACGAGAAGGCTTCGGTGAAGGCGATCTGGGAATGCGCCGGCCGGGCGGCATAACGAGACTTCGACCGTCGGGACGCTGTTTACGCCTTGCAGTCACAAGGAGTCGCTTCGCTCCATCCTGCCAGGCACTGTACTCGGCGCCAACGAGCGTAGCTCGGTGGCGGAGCGCTGGGGTTCGGGGGCGCAGCGCCCCGATCGCGCTGGGGTTCGGGGGCGCAGCGCCCCGAGCGAACGATACCCTAGCCGCGATGCTTCGACCGCTGCCCCTCTTCATCCTGGCGCTGGTCGCCGTACCCATCGCCGGGCGGCGAGCGTGGGACCTCACCTCACTCGTCCGGTCAGGCCAGCCGAATCCGGAGCGCTGGAAGTACGTCATGAAGCCTCACTACGCACTTCTCAAGATCATCGGCCAGAAGAAGCTGCTCCAGTGGTCCGGGCCGGGCGTCGCGCACGCATTCACGTTCTGGGGCTTTCTCATCGTCCAGGTCGCGCTCCTCGAGAGCTTCGGCGAGTTCTTCTGGAAGGACTTCCGGCTCCCGATCATCGGGACGCACTCATGGTTCGGCGCGGTCCTCGACTTCTTCATCGCGGCCGTGGGCCTGGCCCTCATCGCTTTTGCGCTGGTGCGCCTCAAGAACAACCCGCGTATCTGGGAGCGCCGGTCCCGGTTCTTCAAGTCCCACATGGGCCCGGCGTATCTGATCCTGTTCATGATCTTCGGGATCGTCTCGACGCTCCTCGTCGTCAACGCAGCGCGTCATTCGCTGGGCCGGCTCCCGTACGCGGGCGGAGCGTTCCTCTCGCGTCCCCTTGGCAACTGGTTGGCGTCGATGTTCCCCCACGCCACGCTCGAGGTCATCGACTACGTGGCACTGATCCTGCACATCGTCGTGTTCTTCAGCTTCCTCGTGCTCGTGCTGAACTCGAAGCACCTCCATGTCTTCACGTCGCTGATCGGCGTGCCCTTCGCGCGCCATCCGATCGCGCTCGGCCGGCTCCGGCCGATCCACATCGACATAGAGACGATGGACGAGAACACCAAGATCGGCGCGGGCGTCGTCGAGGACTTCGAATGGAAGCATCTGCTCGACATGCTCACGTGCACAGAATGCGGGCGGTGTCAGTCGGTATGTCCCGCATGGAACACAGACAAGGAGCTAAACCCCAAGCTCCTCGTGATGAACCTGCGCGACCACGCCATGGCGAAGATGCCCGTGATCAACGGCCGGGTCGATGCCGAGAACGCGACAGGAGCGGCACGGGTCGCCTGTGAGCAGTCACTCGTCGGCGACGTGATCACGCAGGACGTGCTCTGGGCGTGCGTCACGTGTGGAGCGTGCGTGTACGAGTGTCCGGTCGACATCGAGCACGTCGACATGATCATGGACATGCGCCGCAACCAGGTGATGATGGAGTCACAATTCCCGCGCGAAGCAACGGGAATGCTCAACAACGTCGAATCGACCGGCAACCCGTGGGGCATCGCCGGCGACGCGCGGATGCAGTGGGCAAAGGGGATGGAGGACGACGTCCGCGTCGTCAACGGAAAGGTCCCGGACGACGTCGAGTACTTGTTCTTCGTCGGCTGCGCGGGTGCCTCCGACGATCGCGCGATCAAGACGACCCGGGCCGTGGCATCGCTGCTGAAGCGCGCGGGCATCAAGTTCGCCGTGCTCGGACCCCAGGAGACGTGCAACGGCGACCCGGCGCGCCGGATCGGCAACGAGTTCCTCTTCCAGGAGATCGCGAAACAGAACGTCGAGAAGTTCAACGAAGCCGGCGTGCGCAAGATCATCACGCAGTGCCCGCACTGCTTCAACACATTGCGCAACGAGTATCCGGATTACGGCGGCAACTGGGAGATCGTCCACCACGCCGAGCTCTTCGCGCAGCTCGTCGCCGAGGGAAAACTGAAGCCGACGACGCCCGTCGACGCCACGGTCACGTACCACGACCCGTGCTATCTCGCCCGACACAACGACGTGCTCAACGACCCGCGCCACGTCATCACCGCCACGGGAGCCCGGCAGGAAGAGATGCACCGTTGCGGCAAGAAGACGTTCTGTTGCGGTGCCGGAGGTGCGCGCTTCTTCATGGAGGAGACCGAAGGCAAGCGGATCAACACCGAGCGCATCGAGGAGGCCGTCGGGACAAACGCCGACATCGTCGGGACGGCGTGTCCCTTCTGTCTCGTGATGCTCGACGACGGCATCAAGGACGTTCAGATGAAGGGTCAGGCGCAGAACGTCGAGGTGATGGACGTCGCCAATCTGCTCCTACGCTCGATGAACGGTGGGGCGGCGGTGAAGAAGGCCGAGGAGCCGGTCCTCGAGGAGACCTAGGACTCGAAGTTCTTGTAGTAGCTGGACGGCGTCGGGCCGCGCTGCCCCTGGTACTTCGACCCCAGTCCTTTCGACCCATACGGACGCTCGGCCGGTGAGGTCATCCGGAACAGGCAAAGCTGGCCGATCTTCATGTCCGGATAGATGGTGATCGGCAAGTTCGCGACGTTGGACAGCTCCAGCGTCAGATGGCCGTCCCAGCCCGCGTCCACAAATCCCGCCGTCGAGTGAATCAGCAGGCCCAGCCGGCCTAGCGAGCTTTTCCCTTCGACGCGAGCGACGACGTCGTCGGGCAGCGTCACACGCTCGAGCGTGCTTCCGAGGATGAACTCGCCCGGATGCAGAATCAGCGGCTCCCTGTCGGACGCCTCGACGAGCTCGGTGAGATCCTCCATCGGCTTGCGGACGTCGATGTACGGGTACCTGCTGTTCGCGAAGACGCGGAAGTAGCGGTCGACACGCATGTCGATGCTCGACGGCTGGATGGCGTCCTCATCGAACGGGTCGATCACGACGCGCCCGCTTGCCAGCTCCTTCCGGATGTCGATATCGGAGAGGATCACGCAGGGATTCTAGGCGCAGATCGGACATCCATAGAATGTCTGGGTTGCGGGTGTAGTTCAACGGCAGAACGCAAGCTTCCCAAGCTTGAGACGGGGGTTCGATTCCCCTCACCCGCTCAGGATGCGCCGAAAGGCGCCCTTCATGGAGGGATAGCCCATGGCGAGAAAGATCACGGTCGACTGTCAGCTGTGTGGGACCCGGGTGGCACTCGAGCACGCCAAGGAGGCGATGTTCGAGACCGGTCAGAACGCCTACCACGTGATGGACGTCTGTCCGGCCTGTCTGGACGATCAGCTGCAGGCAGCCGAATCGGTGAACGACACGTCCGGCTTCCGTCAGACCGCCGCGGCGCTCATCAGACTGCCGGGGTCGGCCCTTCCCAGCGCCTCGTAGTCATCCCGCCGTCAGCAGCGATCCCAGGCCCCAGGCGGCCATCACGACTCCGAGCACGATGTTCAACGTCACGATCCTCATGTTCGGTTTCGGCCGCTCGTCATCCGGCCGGCGGCGTCGCTCGCGAACCAGCACGGCGAGATTCCCGACCAGCAGTGCTGCCCCGAGAGCAAGCACGAGCTCGCGCATGAGGTCGCCGACGGGAATGAAGCCCATGGCGTCATTATCGACATAACGTGATCGCGCTCCCCGAGCTCGCTCCGGCACGACCCCCGTGCTCCCAAGCAGAACGCGCCGGTGCCGAGTCGCTGCAGGACTCGCTCGGGCGTGTCGGGCTCGCCGGACGCATCGAATCGCTGCGCGCGCCGACGAGCCCGGCGTGGGTGCCGCTGCTACGCGCGCTGCTGCGCGTGTGGGCGGTCGCGCTCGTCGCCGCATACCGGCCCGTTCCGGCGATCGTGCTCGCAGCGCTCGCCGTCGCGTCGGGATTCCCATCGTTGTCGGCGCTCATTCGGTACCTCCCGCTGCTCGGGAACGAGACGCAGAACGTCGTCGCCAGCGTCGAAGGGACGCAGAGCAATGCCAAGCCGCTGATCGCCGTTGCGCACGTCGACACGCATCCGCTCGCGACCGCTCCCATGAGCAAAGCGCGCTCGGCACTGGCCGCAGCGTTTGGATGGGGAACGCTGGCCGCCGCCGTCGTCGGCCGTCCCGACATGACGGTGTGGCGCGTCGTGCTCACGCTCTTCGCCGTCGAGTCACTCTTTACGCTTGCATGGCTGGCGAGGCGGGAGCTGTCGGTCACCAGCGAGATGCCCGACGACAACACGTCGGGCCTTCTTGCGCTCGTCAGCCTCGCGATGCTCCTCAACGATCACCGGCCTCTCCGCAACGTTTGGATCGTCGGCTCGGGTGCCGGGACGTCCGGCGGTCACGGGCTCGTCGAGTTCCTTCGCCGGAACAAGGACTTGCGCGAGAGCTGGGTCGTCGAGATCGATACGCTGGGCGCCGGAGAGGTGGTCGCGTCGCCGCTGACACCCCGGTTCCCGGGTCCGGGCACGCCCCCGTCGCTCATCCGAGCGCTGGTCGCCGCGTCCAGGCAGACCGGCGATCCGCTCAGCGTTCGCCGCATCCGCCGCGCGCATTCGGACGCGCGGGCTGCGCTCCGTCTCCGGACCGGCGCGATCACCCTCACCGCCGGGCTCAGTCACCCGGCCGGCCAGCGGGGACCGGATCCCGCCAACGCCGAACGAGCGGCGCGCGTGGTCGACCGTCTCGCGCGTTCGGAGGACTAGACGCCGGTATAGCTCGCGAACTTCGTGTAGTTCTGCAGGAAGGTCAGCTTGAGCCGTCCCACCGGACCGTTGCGATGCTTCGATAGCAGGATCTCGACCGTTCCCTTGTCCGGTGAGTCGGGATTGTAGACCTCGTCGCGATAGATGAAGATCACGAGATCCGCGTCCTGTTCGATCGCGCCGGACTCGCGGAGGTCGGCAAGCATTGGTCGCTTGTCCTGACGAGCTTCGACCGCCCGCGACAGCTGCGAGACCGCGATAACAGGCACCTCGAGCTCGCGGGCGAGGATCTTCAGCGACCGCGAGATCTCAGAGATCTCCTGCTGACGATTCTCCGAACGCCGCGGCCCGCTCATCAGCTGCAGGTAGTCGACGATCACCAATCCGAGCCCGTGCTTCTGCTTGAGCCGCCGGGCCTTCGCGCGGATCTCGAGAACCGTCACGGCCTCCGTGTCATCGATGTAGACCGGCGCATCGGCCAATCTGCCGACGGCCGTCGCGAGCCGCGACCAGTCCTGGTCGGAAAGATTACCGGTGCGCAGCTTGTGAACGTCGACGAGCGCTTCAGCACAGACAAGGCGCTGGACGAGCTCCATCTTCGACATCTCGAGCGAGAAGATCGCGACGGGGACTCCGTGCTCGGTCGCCGCTTGCTGGGCGATGTTCAACGCGAAGGACGTCTTCCCGAAGCTCGGGCGCGCAGCGACGATGACGAGGTTGGACGGCTGCAACCCGCTCGTGAGGTTGTCGAGATCGATGAAACCGGACGGCACGCCGGTCACGCTCGCGCCGCGCAGCTGTAACGCTTCAACTTGCTCGAGGTGCTCGTGAAGCAGATCGCGAATGTGCGCGAACCTGTCGCCGAGCCGCCGTTGTGCGACGGAGAAGATCATCTGCTCGACTTGGTCGACGATGTTGTCGACGTCGTCGGACGACTCGAACGCCATCGCCGCCGCCTGCTGCGTAGCTTCGATCATCCGGCGTAGGAGCGCCGTCTCCTCGACGATGCGCGCGTAGTACGAAGCGTTGGACGCCGCCGGCACCGAGTTGACGAGGTGGAACAGATACGGCTTGCCGCCGACTTCCTCCAGCGCTCCGGCACGGCGGAGCTCTTCGGCCGCCGTGACCGAGTCGACGGCCTCGCCCCGTCCGAAGAGCGAAACGACACTCTCGAAGATCCGTCGGTGAGCCGGCTTGTAAAAGTCGTCGGAGCGCAGCTTCTCGAGAACGTCGGAGATGGACGTCTCGGAGAGGAGCATTGCGCCGAGGACCGACTCTTCGGCCTCGACCGAATGCGGCGGAACCCGCTGCGACGTCTGCTGAAGGGTGGTCACAGGGTTAGAACGCGTGTTCGAGAACTCTTGGACACCCTAGCGGTACCCCCCGACATCGACGGTCGGCGCAGTGGCATTTCGGATCTCTTGCGCCGGCCCCCTAGCCTCGGCGGGACGCCTGTGGACGCGCAAGAGGACAGAGCCTCGTTTACGCCTGGAATCCCTGTGGACGACCTGTGGACGAACCCCGGCCGATGACGGGCCTAGGTCGCCGGTCCTTCGACGACTTCCACCGTGACCTGCGCTTCCACGTCGCCGTAGATGGGGATCCGCACTTCGTGCATTCCGAGGTGCCTGATCGGCTCCGCCAGCTCGATGGCGTGTCGGTCGATCTGCGTTCCCGAGGCGGCCGCGATTGCTTCGGCGACCTGGGCGGCGGTCACCGATCCGAACAGGCGGCCGTCAGGACCCGCCTGCGCGGTTACGACGAGCGGCTTGCTCTCGAGGACCGTCTTGAGCTCTTCCGCCTGCGCGCGCTCGCGCCCCTCACGAGCCGTCCTGCTCGTCCGCCACGTCTCGGCGTGACGGAGGTTGCCCTTGGTGGCGGCAACGGCCAGACCCCGAGGAAGCAGATAATTGCGCGCGTACCCGCCGGCGACCGTCACCACATCACCGGCATCGCCGAGCTTGGGCACAGCCTCGCGAAGGATGATCTTCATTCGCATGGTTGCCTCATCGGACCGTGTACGGCATCAAGGCCATCTCGCGGGCATTCTTCACGGCGAGCGCGATGTCGCGCTGGTGTCGCGCACAGCTTCCGGTAACGCGGCGCGCCCTGATCTTTCCCCGATCGGACACGAAGCGGCGCAACAGCGCAGTGTCCTTGTAGTCGATGTAGGCGACTTTCTCTTTGCAGAAGTAGCAGACCTTCGGTCGTCCGCGACGGAGCGGCCCGCCCTTGCGGTCGCCTCGCTCCTTGCGGTCCTTGGATCCACGGTCGCGCGGCATCAGGTGCTCCTCGTCCGAACATCACGACGGACGGTCTTGGCACGAACGAGCCCCTCCACGAAAGGCAAAGCAGCTTCGAGCTCTGCCCGCTTCCCGGGATCGAGGTCGTAGGAGCAGACGGCGTAAAAGCCTTCCGAGTGGGGACCCATCTCGTACGCGAGCTTGCGCCGGCCCCAACGCTCGATGTTCCCCATCTGCCCGCCACGCTCGGCGACGAGCGTGCTGAACCGATCGATGGTGGCGCTGATCTCGGCGTCCTCGCGCCGAGCGTCGAGCAAAAGCAGCGTTTCGTACGGACGCACCTGCGCCCTCCTCTGGTCTGAGCGGCTCCCGGCCTCGTGCCGGGAGCAGAAGAGCTATAGGAGACGTTAGCAGAGCCCGGGGCGCTGCGCGTCCTCTAGAACGGGGGCTCTTCGTCGGCCGTTGAGCCGTTCTCCGAGCCGCTCCCGCCAGCACCGCCCGCAAAGGCTGGAACCTCGCCGCCTTCGGAGCGGCTCGTCTTCGTGACGCTCGCGGTCGCCCACTCGAGCGAGGGCCCGACGTTCTCGACCTCGACCTCGGTGACCGAACGGCGCTGGCCCTCGGGCGTCTCCCAGGAACGCTGGCGCAGACGTCCGACGACGAGCGCGCGCGTGCCCTTGGTGAGCGACTCGGCTGCGTTCTCGGCCTGCTGGCGCCACACGTTGCAGCGGATGAACGACGTCTCACCGTCCTTCCACTCGCCCGTGGCTGGATCGCGCTGGCGCCGGTTGACGGCGACGGTGAACGTCGCGACCGGTACGCCGGAGGGCGTGTAGCGCAGCTCCGGATCGTCGGTGAGGTTACCGACCAAGATCACCTGATTGCCGATGGCCATTTCGGGCCCCCTTCTCTACGACCGAGGAAGAAGCGCGCCCCCCTTGGACGCCTCGTCGGGTGCACGCTATCACCGGCATAGGACACTTACGCATTGCGCGCTCCCGCGCGCTCCCAGTTGATCGGGGGCGCTCACGCGCGCTTCGCGCGCTGCGCCCCCCGAACCCCCCGCGGAAACAGTTGGGAAATTGCTTTGGCGTGTGGTGCTGATCCGCACGTGTTCCGGAAAACGAAGAAGGGGCCCGGTGAAGGGCCCCCTCTTCCGCGCGAAGCGCTTGGGTTTCGCTTACGCCACAGCCAGGCGCAGCCTGCGCAGCAGCACGCCACCGCCGGCGAGTGCGGCCAGACCGATCGCTGCGAAGTCCTCGATGTGCATTCCCGTCTTCGGGAGCTTCTTCTCCGCCGGCGCCGGTGCCGTCGTCGGTGCCGGTTCACGGAGCACCCCGATAGCCGGGAGATCCATGAGGTGCAAACCGTTCTTGTCCTTACAGATGGGCAGCGCCGGGAGGTCCATGACCATCTCGACGCAATCCTCGGGCGCGTCCGGGGGGATAT
>DASQWC010000123.1:0-7543 GCA_035640475.1 Actinomycetota bacterium
GCCGCCCGGGACGCCGCGGGCGTCCCTTGGACTTCTGCTGAGACAAAACTCTCCTTTTGTACTGCGCGCCGCTGCTGGGCGCGGGGCCGGCGTCGCGCCTGCGCGCGCCGGCCGCAAATGGTTCTAAACCTGGCTCCAGTCTACGCCCTGGCGAACCGCCTCATGCGCACCGACAAGAGCAGTCCGACGGCCAAGGACGACGACACAAGCGACGATCCGCCGTAGGAAACGAAGGGTAAGGGGATGCCCGTGATCGGCACGAGACCGACCGTCATCCCGATGTTCACGAACACCTGGAAGGTCATGAACGAGACGAGCCCGGAAGCGAGAAGCGTTCCGAACGTGTCGCGGGCCATGGCGGCCCCGCGTAATCCTCGGACGAATACCACCCCGAACAGGAACAGGACGGTCGCACCGCCGAGGAAGCCCATCTGCTCGGCGACGGCCGTGAAGACGAAGTCGGTCGGCTGCTCCCGGACGAAGTCGAGGTTGGTCAGGTTGACGGGGTCGCGTTTCGAGAAGATCCCCTTGCCCAGGAAGCCGCCGTTGCCGACGGCCGTCCGCGTGAGCCGGTAGTTGTAGCCCTCCTTGAAGGGGTCCTGGCTCGGGTCGAGGAAGGCTTGGAGCCGTTGCTGCTGGTAGTCCTGGACGATGCCGAGGCGGAACAGGCCGATGACTCCCGTGACGCCGATCACGAGCAGGATCACGAGGTGTCGCCAGTCGGCTCCGCCCACGATGAGCATCGTCAGCAGGATCCACAGCAGGACGAGCATCGTCCCGAAGTCCGGCTGGATGAACACGAGGAAGGCGTACGGTGCGGTGATGCCGATGCAGCGGAAGATCTCGGGGAAGCCGAGTCTTCCCCGTTTGTCGACGATGTACGAGGCGAGCGCAGCGACGAGGACGGGTTTGGCGAGCTCGGCCGGCTGCAGCTTGAACAGTCCGAGCGAGAGCCACCGCTGCGACCCGCGAGCCGAGTCACCGATCGGGGTGAGAACGACGAGGAAGACGAAGAGGCAGATGAGGTACATCACGATCGCGTAGACCTTGAAATGGCGATAGTCGAACAGCACGGCCGCCAGCAACGTCGCCGAAGCGAGCACGATGAATACGAGCTGCCGGTTGAACAGCGCACTCGAGGCCTGGAAGCCCAGCAGCGTGCCCTGCTCCGGGTCGACAGTCGCCGTGAAGATCGAGAGCAAGCCCATCGAGACGAGCCCGATGACTGCACCGATCGTCATGAAGTCGAGCTCGCGCAGGAGGAGGCCGCCGACACGAAGCGTGAGCCCCCGCGCGCTGGACGCCTGACCAACAGCCACTAGTCGGCCCTCACGCCGGCCTCGAAGCCACTTGCCTGCGCCACACCGAAGTGCTGGTCCATCACGCGGCGCACGATCGGCGCGGCGATCTGGGAGCCCGTTCCGGCTTCTTCAACGAGCGCGACGACGACGATCTCGCGTCCGCCCGCTTTGCCGATGGCCGCGAACCAAGAGAACGGCTGCTTCGGCTTCATCTGTGCCGTTCCGGTCTTCCCGGCGACGAAGACGCGATCGAGTGGGAACCCGGTGAAGGCACCGGCTGCCGTCCCCTCGTCGCGCACGGTGCCAGACATCGCCTGCTCGATCGCCGTGAATGCGCCCGGCGGAATCTCGACGCGGCCCATGACTTTCGGGGACGCAGCTTTCGGAACGAGCCCCGCGCGACACGCCTCGTCGACCACCGTCGGTCGCGACACATTGAGCTGGGCGAGGCACTTCAGCACATGGGGACGGTAGACGGTGCCGCCGTTGGCGATCGATGCATACGCGATGGCGAGCTGCAAGGGCGTCATCTGCAGGAAGCCTTGGCCGATCGCGAGGTTCGCCGCGTCGCCGGGGAACCACCGGCGGTCGTAGGTCTGTGCGTACGAGAAACGGTTCCACTTCCACTCCGCGTCGGGAACGAGACCTTGGGCCTCACCCCGCAGATCGATTCCGGCCCGGCGCCCGAGTCCGAAGCGCCGTGCGACGTCCTGCAAGTCCTCCTCGCGAAGCTCTCGCCGCCGCTGGTCCAGCTCGACGCCGAGCGTGTAATAGACGATGTCGCAGCTTTCGGCGAGCGACCGCGATAGGCCGACGGTCCCGTGACCGCCCGGCTTCCAGTCACGGAAGGTTCGCGTTCCGACCTTGAGGTAACCGGGGCACTGGAACGTCCGGTTGGCAACGCTGGGATCGACGCTCCACGCGGCTGCCGCGGTCAACGGCTTGAACGTCGAGCCCGGCGGCACCGCCTCTGCGATGGCTCTGTTGAGGAACGGCATGTTCGAGTCGGGTGCGTTCAGCTTCGCCAGCTCGCCGCGAGGCGCCGACCCGACGAAGAGGTTCGGATCGAAGTCCGGATTCGATGCGAGCGCGAGGATCTCGCCGTTGCGAGGATCCATCGCGACGACGGCGCCCGCCGGGGCCTTGAACTTCTTCCCCGAGTCGGGGTCGGTCAGTCCCCTCGCCGTCTCGACGCCGCGCTCGAGGGCATCCTCGGCGGCAAGCTGCAGCCCGGCGTCGATCGTGAGGATGGCGTCCCAGCCGCGCTCCGGCGCTTGGTAGCCGAAATCCTGCACGCGCTCGCCGCGGACGTCCACAGCAATTTTGCGGACACCGACCTTGCCGGCCAGCCAGTCCTCGTACTGGCGCTCCACACCGACCTTGCCGATGAGGTCGCCGGGCCGGTATTCCCTGGACGACTGTCCTCGGGCAACGGCCTCGTCTCGCCGGTCCTCCTCGGCCTCGAGCTCCTCTTCGTTGATCTCGCCGATATGACCGATAGCGTGGGACGCAACCGCGCCGTACGGGTACTCGCGGACGGGGATCTCCACATGCCGCACGCCGGGAAACTGTTCCGCGTGCTCTTGGAGATAGACGACGATGTCTTTGTCGACGTCGAGAGCGATCGGACGCGGCGTATGCGGACCGATCCGCTTGTCGTCGAAGATCTCGCGCACCTCCGAACGCTTCATGTGCAGCGCGGCGGCAAGGTCGCTGATGACTTGATCCCGTCGCTGAGCGGGGACGGCCGACACATCAAGCGCCACCGTCAACGCCGTCCTGTTGCGGGCGAGCGTTTTGCCGGCCCGGTCGAAGATGAACCCGCGCGGCGCTTGCTCGTAGACGAACCGGATGGACGTGCGCTCGGCGAGCGCCTGCGCCTGGTTGCCGGCGAGCACCTGCAGGTACCACAGCCGTCCGAAGAGTGTGGCAAGCAGCGTGAGAACCAGAAGGTTGACGACGGTCAGCCGTATCGGGGAGACGTTGTTGGCGCTCGGGCTCACGCGATCACTTTCGTCACTCGACAGCCGGGACGCCGCCGTCCGTACGCACGACACGTCTCAGCAACGGCATGAGTAAGGGTGCGATCAGCGCATTGTAGGCGGTGGTCACGATAAGCATTCGCGGCAACGGCGAGGGGTCAACCTGGGGGCCCAGGAACACGGCACCGAGACCGTACAGCAGCTGGGAGGCGAATGTGGTCGCGGCGAACAGGCCGACGACCGGGCCGACTCCCCGCGGGACTCCAGCCAGGGCCGCGCCGTAGGCCGTGACGGCGTAGGCGAACGCGGAGAGACCCTTCGGCGTCGTGAGCAACAGATCGCGGACAAGCCCGGCAGCGAAGCCGGCCAGCGCCGCTCGCCTCGGACGCTCGCCGATGCCGAACGCGACGACGACGAGGATGACCAGATCTGGTCCAACGCCGGCGAGCGGAAGGCTCAGCGCGAGCTCGCTCGACATCAGGATCGCGACCGTGGCCGCCACGGTGAACAACACCCATCGGCTCATTGCTCGGCGCGCGGGGTCGGGCTCGGCGGTGCTTCGACGATCTCGGTTCCCACGGCCACGGCGAGCAAGTCGAGCTGCGACAGACGCGCGAACGGGCGAACGCTGATCGTGTAGGACGTTCCGCGCGGCGCAAGCGTGACGCTCTCGACGCGTCCGACCGGCAGGTTCGGCGGATAGATCCCGCCCTGGTAGCCGGACGTCAGCACGGTGTCGCCGGTCTTCACGGCGCCCTGGTCGAGGGCGGCACGAGAAACGAGCTCGATCTCGACGTTGCGCCCCCCGGTCCCGCGCGCGAGGCCCGTCTCACCCGAAGTGCCGATGCGCACGCCGACCGCCGATTGCGCGTCGGTCAGGAGAACGATCTTCGCGGTCCGGGCTCCCGACCACACGACGCGTCCGACGAGCCCCTCGGCGGCGACCACGGCCATGTTCGGCGCGATGCCTGCTTCGCGTCCCTTGTTGATCGTCGCCGAGCGTTCGAGACCCGACAGAGACGCGCCGATCACCCGGGCGTGCACGGCGCGCACACCGGCTGCCGTTTCGAGCTGCAACAGACTTTGCACGCGCGCGTTCTCACGTTCCACTGCTGTGTACGTCTCCGCGAGCCGCCGCAGCCGCGTGTTCTCGCGGCGGAGCCGCGTGTTCTCAGCGCGCAGGCTGCCTAGGTCGCCGATGGTGCGAATGACGGATTCGAACGGACTGACGAACGAACGGACGCCGGACTGCAATACGCCGAACGCTTGAGCGGTCGTTGCGGCCACGCCGTCGAGAATCCCGGTGCGGAAATCGAGCGTGAGCACGGTTACCGTGCAGAGCACGAGGATTGCAATGAAGACACGATCACGCAGCGTGCGCCGCCACATGGAACTACACCCTCCTTACGGGCGCGCGGAGGTGATGAGCACGTTGCGCAGCGATTCGATCTCTTCCAGGCACCGGCCCGCGCCGAGCACAACGGCGTGCAGGGGACTTTCCGCAATGTGCACCGGCATTCCGGTCTCGTGCTTCAAGCGTTCGTCGACTCCGCGCAGGAGCGCACCGCCGCCGGTGAGGACGACGCCGCGATCCATGATGTCCGCGGCGAGCTCGGGCGGCGTGCGATCGAGCGTGTTCTTCACGGAGTCGACTACTTGCGTGATGGGTTCTTCGATCGCGCGCCTGACCTCTTCGGCCGAAACGATGATGGTCTTCGGAAGACCCGAGACGAGGTCGCGTCCGCGAATCTCGGCTTGCGGCTCGCCCGGAAGCGGGAACGCCGAACCGATCGCGAACTTGATCTCTTCGGCCGTCCGCTCGCCGAGCATCAGCGAGTACTCCTTCTTCATGTAGTTGATGATCGCCTCGTCGAGCTCGTCGCCTCCCGTGCGGATCGAGATGGAGGTGACGATGCCGCCGAGCGAGATCACGGCGACTTCGGTCGTCCCGCCTCCGATGTCGACGACCATGTTCCCGGTCGGCTCGTGGATCGGGAGCCCGGCCCCGATGGCCGCCGACATCGGCTCCTCGATGATGTGGACCCGGCGGGCGCCGGCCTGGTAACCGGCCTCCTCGACGGCCCGCTGCTCGACCCCCGTGATCCCCGAGGGGACGCAAATGACAATCCTTGGCTTTGCCCACCGTCGGCGATGTACTCGATGGATGAAGTACCGGATCATCTTCTCGGTCACGTCGAAATCGGCGATGACCCCGTCCTTCAGAGGGCGGACGGCCGAAATGTGGCCGGGCGTCCGGCCGACCATCCGCTTGGCCTCGTGACCCACGGCCAGGATGTGGCCGGTGTTCTGATTGATGGCCACGACGGACGGCTCGTTGAGGACGACGCCGCGTCCTCGCACGTAAACCAAGGTATTGGCCGTGCCGAGATCGACGGCCATGTCCCGGCCCAGGTATTGGAAAGCGCTGTCGAGCAAGAAATTCCCTTAATGGAGGGTGCCTCATTGTCACCCAGCCCTCCGACAGGGTCAAAGGGTGGGCCGTCTCGGCCCCCAGAGGGGTTTGTAAAGACTAGTCCGACCGGGCCATAACGCCGTTTCCCGCCCCAGACCCCCCTCGTTAGTAGTGCAGCAAGGCATCGTCAAGCCCGAAAGGGGGCAGCAGATGGGTAGTAAACGCAGGTGGGGACGCATCGTGGGCGCTGTAGCGCTCGCCGGTGCGATCCTCGCTGGACCGACGGGTCTCGGTCAGGCCCACGCGGTCGACGTCGAGTCGTTCTCGGGTATGGGTACCGGCTACGCGCTTCGCGTGAGCCTGGACCTTCGCCCGCTGTTCGGCTTGGTGCCGGGCCTCGAGGGCATCGTGGGCACGCTCGTTTCCGCCATTCCCGGCGCGAGCATGGACACGCCCGGGGTCATCGACCAGTACCTGATCCGGACGACCTCCGAGACGCAGGGCGTGCTGAACAAGGCTCGCTCCTCGCTCGCGGAAGGTCTCCTCGACCTCGACGTCGTTGAGGCTACCGAGGTGGATCAGATCGTGGAGAAGACGGTCCAGAACTTGGCATTGCCGTCGTCTTCGCTTCCGATCGTGACCGGTACGCTCGGCGTTCTTCGCGCCGCGGTGACCGACACGGCGAACGTGGACGGCAAGGGAACCCTGAATGAGCTCAACGTCGGGCTTCCGCTCGACGTGCTCGACGGCGTTCAGGACCTGCTGGACAACTTGCTCAGCGGGACCCCCGTTGAGGACCTCCTGGACATCACCGACATCGCCGGTCAGTTGGACGACGTCCTCGGTGGCGTGTTGGGTAACGCCGGTGTTCAGGACAGCCTCGTGGGCGGTCTGACCGAGACGATCGGCGGACTCACCGGCTCGCTTTCCGGTGGCCTGCTCGGCAACCTCGCCGGTGGACTCGGTCTGCCGGTCGGCGAGCTCGACAACCCGACCGCGGTTGCCGGTG
Source organism: Actinomycetota bacterium (assembly GCA_035640475.1). Lineage (GTDB taxonomy): Bacteria > Actinomycetota > JAICYB01 > JAICYB01 > JAICYB01 > DASQWC01. The sequence continues at coordinate 6,706 of DASQWC010000123.1, forward strand.
CGCTGGACGGTCTGCTCGACGTCGACGCGCTGCTCGACCAGCTCCTGAACACGCTGAAGACGAACCTCGATCTCGGGGCTCTCGCTTCGCTGACGGACCTGGTGAACAACACGAACGCACTCAAGGTCGTCGACGACGGCACGGCTGTTGCCAAGTCCGTCGCGTCCCTCGCGTCTCTGGACGTGCTGGGCGGCCTCGTGGACGTTGGGCTGTTCAACCTGATGTCGGAATCCCGCGCCGCGGGTGTTCCGGGATCCGCGAAGAACATCTCGAGCTGCTCGCTCGCCGACGTGAACATCGGCGGCGGCGCGCTCGGCCTGTCGCTCGACGGGAAGCAGGTCTTCATCAACGGCACGCCGGTTCCGGTTGTTGGGGAGCTGGTCGGCACGGTGAAGGGTCTCGTCGACAGCGTCCTGAACGTGCTCGGCATCAACGTCGCGCTGTGTGACGTCGCTCAGAAGGAAGCCGACCCTGACGGTACGGCCGCTGCCCAGCGCGTTTCCGCGCTGCGCATCGAGGCCTCGCCGCTCAACCTCTTCCACCTGATCATCGACCCGACGGTCGAGACGGCGGTGGCGGCGGCAGTCGGTACCCCGACGACGACGGGCGACGAAAAGGCGCCGAACCTGCCCAAGACGGGTGCTCCGATCGTGGCCACGGTTCTCTCGGGAATCGCGGTTGCCGGTGGTGCACTTACCCTCCGTCGCAGGCTCTTCTCCTAACGCGCCAACCCGATAGTCAGAAGGGGCCCGGTTCTCCGGGCCCCTTCTGCATTTTTGGCAACCACCAAGCCACGCACGCTCGAACGCAGCTGTTTCCGCGGGGGGTTCGGGGGGCG
>DASQWC010000124.1:0-11222 GCA_035640475.1 Actinomycetota bacterium
GCTCGATCGCGCCCAAGAGCTCCATTACCAGGCGGATGAGTTTCGGTTCAGCCGGCCGCCGGGGCAGTTCTCGCCCGCGCACCTGCCGTTCAATCTCTACTCCTGGTTTGTGCTCGGCCCCCAGTTCGAGAACGGCTTTCCGTACATCCGGCCGACGGCGCTCGGCACATCGCTGACGTTTACGAGTCCGGCTTTCATCTCGGCGTTCGGTGCGCGAGCCGAGCGATGGTTATGGCTTGCCGCCGCATGTGTCGTCGGACCGGCGGCGCTCCACTATGCGAACGGGTTCTCCCAGTTCGGGATGAGATATCTCCTCGACGCGATCCCATTTCTCTCGACGCTGATCTTCCTCGCTCTGCGAGACAAGCGTGCGGCCGGGTACTCGGTGTTGCTCGCGCTGTCGGTCGCCTTCAATGCATACGGCGTGGCATACACGAATGTGTTCGGGTTGCGAGGGTGAGTCCCGCGCGGCCGAAGGTCTCGGTCGTCTTTCCTTGCCTCAACGAGCGGGAGAGTGTCGGCGCTTGTGTCGCCGAAGCTCGCGACGCGATGCGCAAGGAACGGATCTCGTGTGAGGTGATCGTCGCCGATAACGGCTCGTCGGACGGCTCGGCCGCCGCGGCGGAGGCTGCGGGCGCTCGCGTGGTGACCGAGCCGCGGCGCGGATATGGATTTGCCGTAGGCACCGGAGTCGATGCCTCACGGGGGCAAGTCGTTCTCATCGCGGACGTCGACGGTACCTACCCGCTCGACGAAGGACCGGCGTTCGTTCGTGCCGCGCTTGCCGAGCCTGATCTGGTACTCGGGTCCCGTTTTGCCGGACGGATCATGCCCGGCGCGATGCCGACCCTCCACCGGCTCGTCGGATCACCGGCGACGCGCTTGTTGCTGCGGATGCTGCTCGGGATTCGAAGCTCCGACCCGCACTCGGGCATGCGTGCCATGCGCAGGGAGGTCTTCGATGCAATCAGACCGGTTACGGGAAGCTGGGAGTTCACCTTTGAGATGCTCGTCAACGCAGCCCGCCGGTCGGTGCGCGTGCGGGAGATTCCGATCACGTACCGGAAGCGCATCGGTACCTCGAAGCTTCGTGCACTGCCGGAAGGGTGGGGGTTCTTTCGGTTCATGATCCTGCACAGCCCGGCGTTCCTCTTCATCGTTCCCGGCTTGCTCGCAATGGCCTTGGGCGCCGCGTTTCTCGGCTGGCTTCTGCAAGTCGATCGCTCGATTGGATCCGCGAACTTCGGAATCAACTCGCTCGTCGTCGGCGCATTGGCGACGATCGTCGGGTATCAGCTGGTTGCGCTCGGCACCTGCGCCCGCGCATACATGGACACGCGCAATCCGGCTCAGATCCCGCGACGGCGACCCTGGTTCACGCTCGAGCGCGGCCTGGTCGCCGGGTTGCTCCTGCTCGTTGCCGGGGTCTCCGTCGTGGCAAGCGTCGGCGCCCGCTGGCTTGCATCGGACTTTCCGCAGCTCGCGCGCTCCGATCACGGTCTTGCGATCGTGGGATTGACCGCGGCCGTCGTCGGCATGCAGACGATCTTCTCCTCGTTCTTCCTTTCTCTATTCGTCCGGGACGGCCAGAGCTGACGTGATCGCGGCACTGCTCCTCGCGGGGTTGGTCGTCTGGGGTCACGCGGTGCTCCGACTGACGGGAGTCCGGTTGACGCGGCCGGAGCGAATCGTCGCCGGCCCGATCGTCGGGCTGACGACCGGAGGATGGCTTCTGTATCTGCTCGCGTCGGCGTTCGGGGCCCTCGGACCGCAGGCGGTCGTCGTCGCGCTCGGGATCTTTACCGGCGCGCACGTGGTGTCCCGGTTCCGGCCCAAGCCGGCCGACGATCCAATTCCGCACTGGTTCGTTTGGCTGGGTGTCGCGTTGCTCCTCGTCCTGACGGCGTTCAACCTCTTCGCCGTCCTCGGTCCCGCCGCGGGCGGAGGCCTGGCGGCGACCGAGCACGTGTGGAGCGATACGCCGTTCCACTCCAGCATCGTCACGGCGTTTGCTTACCGGGACACCTTTCCGCCCGAATACCCGATCGCGCTCGGCCATGCGCTGAACTATCCGTTCCTTGTCGACTTCCTGTCCGGCGCGCTGTTGCGATACGGGTTCGATCTTCGGGCGAGCTTCGTCGTCGTCAACCTGTTCCTGCACACGGCTGTGTTCCTCGGACTCGCGCTCATCGTGTTCCGGCTGACGCGCTCGGCCCGCGCCGCGGTTCTCTCTGCCGTCGTCTTGTTCTTGCTCGGCAACATCGGATTCCTTGCGGTTCCCGGCGACATCGCGAAAGCAGACGGTATCGGCGACTGGCTCGGAAACGTGCCGTGGAGCTACACGGGTGACTCCGCCGGCATCGGCGGACGCGAACGTCTCGGAACCGGGCTCTATCTGGCCAATCCGGTCTTCATTCACCTGCTCCCACGGCGGTCGGCCGCGTTCGGCATGGCCGTTGGAGTCGTGCTGCTGCTGCTGCTCGACACCCTCATCCGCGAGCGAAGCAAGAGCGCAGCAGTCGTCGTCGGACTCGTTGCGGGCGTGCTTCCTCGGGTCCACGCTTATACGGCGATTGTGCTCGTGATCGTCGGAGGGTTCTGGGTTCTGCGAGACCTGGTCGTGGAGCGTGCGAAGGCCGCTCGCGCGCTCGTGGCGCCGCTGGCCGTTGCCGGCGGCATCGCTGCGGTGATCGCGGTTCCGGAGCTGCTGAAGCTTCGGGAGGACACCGGTCAATACGTCGCGTTCTGGCCGGGCTGGATCGGAGAGCCCCACGACGCCTTCACGGCCGGCTCGATCCTTTCGGGAGTTGTGGACTCGGTCTTCTTCTGGGCGATGAACGGCGGTCTGCTGATCCTCCTGCTGCCGAGCGCATGGTTTCGTGCCTCTGATGCGCTGCGGCGCTGGTACCTGCCGTTCATCGGTGTATGGCTGTTCGGCTTCTTCATTCGGACGCAACCGTGGGATTGGGACAACAACAACTACTTCGCGTGGTGGCAGCTTGCGACCGTCGTCATCGTCGTTCCGTTGATCACTTCGTGGCTCGAGTCGGCTCACCGCGTTGCACGGGTCGGCGGTGTGCTTGCCGTCGGCGCGTTGTGTCTGGGGGGAATCCTCTCCTTCACATACGCCGGCGAGCACCGGATGGGACTTTGGACGGGCGCTGAGGTGCAGTTCGCCGAGGACGTTCGTCATGCAACGCCCGAGGATGCCGTCATCCTGACGAGCAACGGTCATACGCAACCGATCACTGCGCTGTCCGGACGCCAGGTCGTGATGGGGTTTCCGGGATGGCTCAGCACACGCGGCCTGGACTGGGCTTCCTACGAGCAGGACGTCGCGACGATGCTCGCCGGCAACACGCGCCGGATGCGCGAGCTCGGCGTGGGCTATGTCGTGATCGGCCCATGGGAGCGGGCCCTCGCGGACGAGAAGAACTTCGAGCTCGCCGACGCGTTCGGGAACCGCCGCCGGTTCAGCGTCGTCATCGATCGGATGATCGACGGGCAGCGGTGGCAGTTGCTCAAACTGAGACGTTGACATTCCACGTGGGGACCGAGGCCGGAACCGAGCGCCGGCATGAGCTGCACGGACTCGTCCCGACGTTCGTCTTCGGCGTCCTTGCCGCGCTCGTTGTCGTAGGCGTCTGGAGTCTTCGGACCTCTCCCGTCGGGGCGTCGCTGTCCGCGACGGCCCGGGCGATCGGCTCAGAGTTCGGACGAACGGGGCCGGCGGCGTTACTCGTGCTCGTCGCGACTGCCGCCAACGTGTGGGCCGGCGCGCTGCTCGTCCGCGTGCTCCGAGGTGCGCCCTACCGCTCGTACTTGGACGCGGCGCTCTACGGGTTCGCCGGCGCCGTTGTGCTCGACACGTTCTTGCTGTGTGTTCTCGGCAGCATTGGTCTGTTCAACGGGCCGGTGCTGGTTGCCACCACTGGTCTCGGCGCGGCGCTATCGAGAAATCTGTGGCGACCGTTCCTCGATGTGTCACCGGACGGGCGGCGACCCGTCACGCCGGCTTTTTGGGTTCTCGCGGTCGTCGCGTGGTCGGGTCCGGTCATTCTCCAGCTCGCCTCCCCGGTCGTCCCGTTCTTCGACGTGCTCCACAACCACATCGCCCCGGTCGAGTTCGTCCGTACCTACGAGTGGTTTCCGAACTTGTTCACGAGTCCCGCTCCCGAAACGGGTCCCAGCCGCCAGATCCTCGGGTTCGTCGGATTGCTGGCGACAACGTCGAAGCTGACCGGACTTCCGGCCGTCCTCGCAGCAGCGGCATTCGCTCTGCCGCTGACGCTCCTCGTCGCGCTCGCGACGTACCGCTTTGCCGGAGCACTGCTCGGGCGAGACGCCGGGCTGTGGGCGCTGACGGTCATGCCGCTCACGTTCGTCTTCACGCGGCTGCCGGACTCGCGAGGGACGGACGTCGCGATCCCGCTCGTGCTGGCGAGCTTTCTCCCGCTGCCCGAGCTCGAGGAGCGAAGGCGTGTGGCGGTGAAAGCCGTTGCGTTGGCGGCGGCGATGTACGTGCATCCGCTCCTCGGCCTCCTCGCGATGGCCGTTCATGTGCTGCTCGCGCTGTGGCTCGCCGTCCGAGGGTCGGAGGTGGACCGAGTCTCGGTCGAGGCGGTCCCCGTCGCGTTGCTGCTTTCCTTCCCCGAGCTCATCGTGATGGCCGGCCGTGACGCGCCGAGCTGGATCGCCGTCGGCGCAATCCCCCTGGCGCTGGCCGGCGTTATCCTCGCCGCACGCGTCCGCCTTCCGCTTCGCGAGATCGCGATCGGTGTGCTGGTGGCCGCCGTCCTCACGTTCGTCTTCACGGCCGTCGACACCAGCCCGCGGATCTGGTCGGCCGTCGCCGACGAAGCGAAGCGCTACCCGTTGCTCACCGTCGCGTTGTTGCTCTTCGTCGCCATCGATCGGACCCGGTTCGGGCGAGCCTGCGTTCTCGTTCCCGTCGCTCTCGGTGTCGTCGGCTACGTAGCGGCGACGTACGTGCCGGCCGGCTCGGTTTTCTGGAAGGGATCGGCGGACGAAGTCACCGGGAAGACCATGCAGTACTGGATTCCGACGTTTCTGGCGATCGCCGCGGGCGGACTCCTCGCGTGGGCGTGGCGATCCTCGACCGTCGGCAAGGTTCTCGTGGCGGGATTCCTCGCCGCTGCGATGCTCCCTCTCCAGGGTGGAACGATCCCGCTCGAAGACAATCACGAGCGCCGTGTTTCCGAGATCCTGTCGATCGACGCATGGAAGGCGGGTCGCGGCGCATGGTCCGGCTGGCCCGACGCACGTAAGGTGCTCGACGTCCGCCAAGAGGAGTTCATCGACGTGTTCAGGAAAGAGCAGGCCGCCGGACGCATGACGCGTCATACCCGGACGCTGCACGTCGCGAACAGCCGGTGGACTTGGGTCTCGACACCTGTTGCCGCATTCGCCGGCGTGTACGAGACGAACTTCTCCGAAGCGCCGGACGTCTCGGGCCACACGCACGGTGGCCGTTTGCATTCCTACGCCGATCTCCCGTCCTTTCTCGACGGGACCTACGGATACGTCCTGCTCGAGCCCGACCGGGTGCCGGCCGGTATCCGCGACCGCATCGTGGATGCCGGCTATCGAACGATTCACCGGAACACCCGGGGCGAGATCTTCCGCCGCGAGGGCTGACCCATCGCAAATCGCCCGGCCCTGTCGATCGTCGTCCCGGCCCGCAACGAAGCCGGACGTCTCGAGTCGACATTCGAATCACTGATGCCGCTTCTCGGCAGCAAGCGGGGAACCGAGCTCGTGTTCGTGCTCGACTCGAGCTCCGAGGACGACACCCTGGACGTCGGCAAGGGAATCGCCGAGCGCTCCGACGCCGTCCGGCTGAACATCGTCCACACAAAAGGCAAAGGGAATGCCGTGGCCGTCGGCGTCCTGGAGGCTCGTGGCGATGTCGTCCTCTTCGCGGACGCCGATCTCTCGGTCGATCCGTCGCAATTCGAGCTGCTGATCGCGGCCGCGAGCCAAGGCGCCCTCGCGATCGCCAGCCGGAGTGTTCCCGGAGCCCGCCGGATCGGGGAGCCCCGTTCACGCTACATGCTCGGCCGTGTGTTCAACTTCGCGGTGCGCACGCTCGTCCTGCCCGGCATCCGCGACTCGCAATGCGGCTTCAAGGCGTTTCCGCGCGAAGCGCTGGCTCCCGTCTTCGCCGAGCTCCACGCCGAGGGGTGGTGCTTCGACGTCGAGCTGATCGCTCGTGCCAAGCAAGCCGGGGTCCCGGTGGTCGAGGTGCCCGTGCGCTGGACGTACGGTCACGGCAGCACGGTGAATCCGCGCGGCGACGCACCCCAGATCGTCCGTGAGCTGCTCGACCTGCGGCGACGGTACGGCCGGGTTCCGTGACGCTGTCACCAAGCGGCCATAGCCTTCTGGCATGCGCGTGCTGGGGCTCGACCCCGGCCTGACCAGTGCCGGGTTCGGCCTTGTGGAGGAGACCGGCGGCACCACGCGGGCCATCGCCTACGGAGCAATCCGTACGGCTCGTGGTCCCGTGCCGCAGCGTCTGGCCGCCCTCTACGACGAGGTGAAGGCGCTCATGAGCGTGCACCGGCCCCACGCCGTGGCCGTCGAGCGCGTGCTGTTCAACGCGAACACGCGAACGGCGATGTCGGTCGGGCAGGCCGCCGGCGTTGCGTTGCTCGCGGCGGCGCAGTTCGGGTGCGAGGTGGCCGAGTACACGCCCGGCGAGGTGAAGCTCGCGGTTACAGCCGCGGGAAACGCCGACAAGCGCCAGATGCAGCAGATGATCGGACGCCTCCTCACCATCGATCCACCCAAGCCAGCGGATGCGGCCGACGCTCTCGGCCTCGCTCTGACCCATCTCCGCTCCCGGAAGCTGCGGCGTCTTCAGGAGGCGGCGCGTGCTTGATCGCGTACGCGGCATCGTCGAGGAAGTCACTGAGGACGGCGCGGTGATCGGCGTCGGCGGTGCGGGCCTGCTCGTCGAGATGCCGACGCCGGACCTGTCGTCGATGAACGGTGACGTCACGGTCTTCACCGTTCTCCAAATCCGAGAAGAAGAAGTGCACCTCTACGGCTTCGCCACGCAACGCGGACGCGAGCTGTTCCGCGCGCTTACGTCTGTGGGTGGTGTCGGTCCGAAGCTCGCGCTCGCAATCCTGTCCTTCCATCCCGTCGCGGCGCTCGAGCGCGCCATCGCCGCCGGCGACGCAGACGCGCTCTCGCTCGTCTCCGGAGTGGGAAAGAAGACGGCCGGACGCATCGTGCTGGAACTGCGAGACAAGCTCGGTGTCGCCGCGCTCGAGCCCGTTGCGACGGCCGATCGCTCGGCCCTCGTGGACGTTCGCGAAGCCCTGAAGGGCCTGGGCTATTCGGCGCAAGAGATCCAGGACGTCGTCGCTGCGCTTCCTCCGGACGGCGACGCCCCAACGCTCCTTCGTCACGCGCTCAAAACGCTCGGACGAGCCGAGCCCGCAGGTGTCCAGTGATGGCGCGGAAGCGAGCCACGCAAGCCGAAGAGCCGAGAGTTCTGGAACCCACGCCGTCTGTCGACGACGCGGAGTTCGACCGTTCGCTTCGTCCGCGCTCTCTGGGCGAGTTCGTGGGGCAGGCCGACGTGAAGGAGCATCTCGCCATCGTCCTCGGAGCAGCCAAGCAGCGTGGGGAGACGTGTCCGCACCTGCTGTTCACCGGCCCACCGGGCTTGGGCAAGACATCGCTGGCGCACATCGTCGCTTCGGAGATGGGCGCTCCGATCCGCGTCACGTCCGGACCGGCCTTGGAGCGCGCGGGCGATCTCGTTGCGATCCTCGCGAACCTCGAAGCGGGAGAGGTGCTGTTCGTTGACGAGATCCATCGGCTTCACCGCAGCGTCGAGGAGGTGCTCTACCCGGCGATGGAGGATTCTGCGGTCGACATCGTGCTCGGAAAGGGGCCGGCTGCGCGCAGCCTCCACTTCCAGCTCGAGTCCTTCACGCTGATCGGCGCGACGACACGCACCGGCATGATCACCGGCCCCTTGCGCGACCGCTTCGGCTTCGTTTCACGGCTCGACTACTACTCGACCGACGAGCTGCGGCAGGTCGTCGAGCGCTCGGCCCGGTTGCTCGGCGTCGACATCGACGCCGAAGGCACCGACGAGATCGCGAAGCGCTCTCGCGGGACGCCGCGCATCGCGAACCGGTTGCTGCACCGGGTCCGCGACTTCGCTCAGGTTCGGGCGGACGGACGAATCTCGGCAAGCGTCGCGCGGGACGGCCTGGCCGTCTTTCACATCGACCCGCTCGGCCTGGACCGTATCGACCTGGCCATCCTGCGCTGCATCTGCCAGACGCACGGTGGAGGACCGGTCGGGATCGGCACCGTCGCGATGTCTGTGGGTGAGGAACCGGAGACGATCGAGGATGTGTACGAGCCGTACCTCGTGCAGACCGGGTTCATCGCCCGGACGCCGCGCGGTCGCGTCGCGACCGACTCGGCATGGCGGCACATCGGCCTCGAGCCGCCGCTGCAGCGAGCGGCCTCCGACGGCCAACGGCTGTTCTGAGCCTCCATAGACTTCAATCGTGGAATCGTTGGGCAAGGTCCTCATGGGCACGGCCGGCTTGCTCTTCGTCGTCGGCCTCCTCGTCTACGTGCTGGGCCGGGCCGGCGGGGGGTTTCCTCCCGGCGACATCGTCGTCCGGCGCGACAACTTCACCTTCGTTTTCCCGATCGTGACGATGATCGTGGTGTCCGTTGTCGCGACGGTGCTGCTCAACCTGTTCTTCCGCAGGTGAGCCCACTCGACCTCGGGCGTTGATAGGCTTGTCCCACGATGGCGAGACGAACACTGCAAGTCACAGAGCACGAGCAGATCTTCAGCCTGACGGCGTCGGCCGCGACGAAGGTTCGCGAGCTGGCGGCACAGGAGGGAACGACCGAGCCCATTCTCCGCCTCGAGGTTCAGCCGGGCGGGTGCGCAGGCTTTCGATACGGGCTGTTCTTCGACGATGAGATCGTCCAGAGCGACATCGTCGACGAGATCGAAGGCGTGAAGGTCGTGTGCGATCCGATGTCGGCGCCCTACCTCAAAGGCGTCGTGATCGACTGGGCCGAGTCGCTGAACCGGTCGGGCTTCGTGATCGAAAACCCGAACGCGCAGTCCAGCTGCGCGTGCGGCGACTCCTTCCACTAGAAGCTCGATGATCGAAGCGGGCAGTAGGGCGCCCGACTTCGACGCGGACTCCACCGGTGGCCGTTTTCGTCTCTCCGACGCGATCGAGGCCGGTCCGCTCGTCCTGTACTTCTATTTCAAGGCCGACACGCCCGGCTGAACCAACGAGACCCTCGAGTTCGAGGCATGGTTCGACAGATTCGAGGCGCTGGGCGTGCGCGTAGCCGGATGCTCCGTCGACACGCTGGAAGATCAGAGAGCGTTCTCGGCGAAACACTCGCTCCGCTTTCCGCTGATCGCCGACGCCGACGGCGAGATCGCGAAGGCGTACGGCGTCTACCGGGACGACTGGAAGGTCGCGGGACGCGCGACGGCGATCGTCGGTGAGGACGGCGTGATCGTGAAGACGTATCCGAAGGCCGCGCTGGACGGCAAGGGACACGCCGAAGAGGTTTACAAGGACGCGGAGGCGCTGTTCGCGTGACGAGCAAGCTGCCCGCCTACAGCGAGGATTGCGACCTCTGCCTCGCGCACAAGCTCACGCCGTGGCTCTATGAGGACGACGAGTGCTGGGTCGCCGAGTGCATGATCTGCTCGACGCCGATGATCGTGTGGCGGCCGCACGGGCTCCCGGACGACGAGACCGAGGCCCGGCTCATGGCGCGAATGGGCGAGGTGGCGGATGCCTTCTACGATGGCGGAGGCTGGTGGCCGGACCCCCATCGCCGGAACATCCCCGATCACTGGCACTGCCACGCCCGGCCGGCCGGCGGCTTTTTCGGCAGACGCTGAGCTCCGCTCACACGCCGCCGGATGTTGAGCTATATTGACTGGCCGCCCGGACGAAGGGATCGCGCCTTGCGACCTGCGGGTTCGGGAGTAGGATAGGTGGTTGCCGTTGGCGCCTTCGGGCGCCGCGGCGCTGCTCCTTGAGAACTGCATAGTGCGGGTGCATCTGAGGGCAATCGTCAATACCTGACCCAATGATCCATTCGTTCCGGCACGAACTAAGCTCCGCACAGTTCGAGACGGTCGGAACGGCTGGGTCGGCCCGACTAGGAACGTGCTCAACACTTTCCTATGGAGGGTTTGATCCTGGCTCAGGGCGAACGCTGGCGGCACGCCTCATACATGCAAGTCGAGCGATCGGATGCTGGGTGCTTGCACTCGGCATTACGGAGCGGCGAACGGGTGAGTAACACGTGGGTAACCTGCCTCGAGGACTGGGATAACTCCGGGAAACTGGGGCTAATACCGGATGACCTTTTTGGATCGCATGGTCCGATAAGCAAATGGTTCTTCCGCCTCGAGAGGGACCCGCGGCCTATCAGCTTGTTGGTGGGGTAACGGCCTACCAAGGCGATGACGGGTAGCCGGCCTGAGAGGGTGTTCGGCCACACCGGGACTGAGACACGGCCCGGACTCCTACGGGAGGCAGCAGTAGGGGATCTTGCACAATGGGCGCAAGCCTGATGCAGCGATGCCGCGTGAGGGATGAAGGCCTTCGGGTCGTAAACCTCTTTCAGTAGGGAAGAAGCCACGGGTCACCGTGGTGACGGTACCTGCAGAAGAAGCCCCGGCTAACTACGTGCCAGCAGCCGCGGTAAAACGTAGGGGGCAAGCGTTGCCCGGATTCACTGGGCGTAAAGCGGGTGTAGGCGGTTCTCTAAGTCAGATGTGAAATCCAGCGGCCTAACCGCTGAATTGCATCTGATACTGGGGAACTTGAGGACGGTAGAGGTCGGTGGAATTCCCGGTGTACCGGTGAAATGGGCAGATATCGGGAGGAACACCAGTGGCGAAGGCGGCCGACTGGGCCGATCCTGACGCTGAGACCCGAAAGCCAGGGTAGCGAACCGGATTAGATACCCGGGTAGTCCTGGCCGTAAACGGTGCGAACTAGGTGTGGGGGCTGTCATGGCCTCCGTGCCGAAGCTAACGCATTAAGTTCGCCGCCTGGGGAGTACGGCCGCAAGGCTAAAACTCAAAGGAATTGACGGGGGCCCGCACAAGCGGCGGAGCGCGTTGCTTAATTCGATGCAAAGCGAAGAACCTTACCCAGGCATGACAT
>DASQWC010000125.1:0-37521 GCA_035640475.1 Actinomycetota bacterium
TTCCCGGTATCAGACCCGGACGGCCGACGGCCGAATACTTGAACCGCGTCCTCACGCGCCTGACGGTGCCGGGAAGCCTGTTCCTCGCTGCGATCGCGATCATCCCGGCAATCATCGCGGGCGCGACGAAGATTCCGACAAGCGCATTTCCGTTCGGCGGGACATCGATCTTGATCGCCGTCGGCGTCGCCCTCGAGACGATGCGCCAGCTCGAGTCTCAGCTCCTGATGCGCCACTACGAGGGTTTCCTGAGGTAGCTCCTGGAGAAGCGGCCCCCGATGCATCTGCTCATGCAAGGCTCCCCTGGAGCGGGGAAGGGAACGCACGGCCGTCGCCTGGCGAAGGACCTCGGCATTCCACACATCGCGACGGGCGAGCTCCTCAGGGCGCAGGTGGCGTCCGGAACGCCGCTCGGACGAGAGGCACGGGCGTTCATGGATCGCGGCGACTACGTGCCGGACGACGTCATGGTCGAGATGATCAGGTCGCGTCTTTCAGAGGCGGACGCGTCCAACGGATTCATCCTCGACGGCTTTCCGCGCACGCAAGGCCAGGCAAACGCGCTGGACAAGCTCCTCGCCGACCTCGGACAGCAAATCGATGCGGTCGTCGTCCTCGAGGTGCCGTTCGAAGAGATGGTGCGGCGGCTTTCCGGGCGCCGGACGTGTCCGACCTGCCACCGCTCGTATCACATGGACGACGACCCGCCGCGCAGCGACGAGGTGTGTGACGACGACGGGACTCCCCTCGAGCGCCGGACCGACGACGAGCCGGAGACGGTCAGGCACCGGCTCAAGGTGTACGCAGACCGGACGGCCGGCGTGATCGAGCACTACGACGTCGACAGCATCGTCCGCAGAGTAGACGGCCAAGCGAGCATCGACGAAGTCTCGAAGCGGATCGACGCGGCTCTTGGGATCCGCCCTTGATCATCAAAAAGTCACCCGACGAGATCGAGCGGATGCGCGAGGCGGGCCGCGTCGTCCGCGGCGTGCTCAAGGCGATCCCCGGCGAGCTCAAGCCGGGCATACGCACCAAGCAGATCGACGAGCTGGTCGAGACGCTCATTCGGGACGCGGGCTGCGTCCCATCGTTCCTCGGCTACCGCGGATTTCCCGCCTCCGCGTGCATCTCGCTCAACGAGGAGATCGTGCACGGCATTCCCGGCCCCCGCGAGCTGCGCGAGGGCGATCTTGTCAAGATCGACGTCGGCGCGATCCACGACGGCTACCATGCCGATTCGGCGTGGACGTTCTACGTCGGTGAGGCCCCTCCGCCCGAGGTCACCAGGCTGATGGAGGCCACGGAAGCAGCTCTGTGGGCCGGCATCGAGCAGGCCCGTCCGGGGAACCGGATCGGTGACGTGTCGCACGCCATCCAGGACGTCGCCGAGGGAGCCGGGTTCTCGGTCGTCCGGGAGTACGTCGGCCACGGCGTGGGTCGCGAGCTGCACGAGGACCTTCAGGTCCCCAATTACGGCAATCCCGGCCGGGGACCGAAGCTCGAAGAGGGGATGACCCTGGCGCTCGAGCCCATGGTCAACGCCGGCGACTGGCGGACCGAGGTTCTGGACGACCAATGGACCGTCGTCACTGCCGATCGCTCCCTATCGGCACACTACGAACATACGATCGCCGTCACGAGCGACGAGCCGATCGTCCTCACCACCAACGCCGCACCATCGTGACCAGCGGCGCCGCTGTATACTTGTCCGCTGTCCTGCAGGTCGTCGGCGAGTTCGCGCTCGCCGCTTCACCAACAGGAGTTCCTCAGTGAAAGTGCGCGCGTCCGTACGAAAAATGTGTGACCGCTGCAAGATCATCCGGCGTAACGGCGTCGTCCGGGTGATCTGCACGAATCCACGTCATAAGCAGCGGCAGGGGAGCTAGATGGCTCGTATCGCCGGCGTCGACCTTCCGCGTGGGAAGCGAGCAGATATCGCACTGACCTACATCTTCGGCGTCGGACGCAGGACGGCCGAGGGCATCTGCACGCATGCGTCGGTCAACCCCTCGGCGAAGATCCAAGACCTCACCGACGAGGAGATCGCGCGCATCCGGCAGTGGATCGACGCGAATCTGAAAGTCGAAGGCGAGCTGCGGCGCCAGGTTCAGCAGGACATCCGCCGCAAGATCGAGATCGGGAGCTACCAGGGCATGCGGCATGTCCTGGGTCTCCCCGCCCGCGGCCAGCGGACCCAGACGAATGCGCGCACGCGCAAGGGACCCAAGCGCACCGTCGCCGGGAAGAAGAAGAAAGTCGGGAAGAAGGGCTAGCCGGTGGGTGGTCAGCGCAAGGGCAGCGATCGCGTACGCAAGCGCGAACGAAAGAACATCAGCGCCGGTCAGGCGCATATCAAGTCGAGCTTCAACAACACCGTTATTTCGATCACCGATCCCGACGGCGGCCTGGTGTCGTGGGCAACAGGCGGCACGGTCGGCTTCAAGGGCTCGCGCAAGTCGACGCCGTTCGCCGCGCAACTGGCCGCCGAGGCGGCCGCCCGCAAGGCGATGGAGCACGGCATGCGCCGCGTGGACGTCTTCGTGAAGGGACCAGGATCGGGCCGCGAGACGGCCATCCGTGCGCTTCAGGCGACGGGCATCGAGGTGGCCAGCATCACCGACTGCACGCCGGTGCCGCACAACGGGTGCCGGCCCCCGAAGCGACGCAGGGTGTAGCGGTGGCTCGCTATAACGACGCCGACTGCAAGCTTTGCCGCCGCGAGGGCATGAAGCTCTATCTCAAGGGTTCGAAGTGCGAGTCGCCGAAATGCCCGGTCGAGAAGCGGCCCTTCCCGCCCGGACAGCACGGTCGCGGTCGTCCGCGCGACAAGGAATACCTCCTTCGGCTGCGCGAGAAGCAAAAGGCACGCCGGATCTACGGAGTGCTCGAGCGGCAGTTCCGGCGCTATTACGACTTTGCAGCGCGGCAAAAGGGTGCCACGGGCGAGAACCTGCTGCGCCTGCTCGAGCGCCGTCTGGACAACGCGGTGTTCCGGGCCGGGTTCGCGCAGTCGCGGGACGACGCACGTCAGCTCGTCCTGCACCGTCACATCCTTCTCAACGGCAAGCTCACGAAGACTCCGTCGGTGCTCATCCGCGTCGGCGACACCATTCAGGTCAAGGAGAAGTCGAGAGGGATCGTCCGGGTGCTGGAGGCGCGTGAGCGTTCCCAATCGCGCACGATCCCGGGTTGGCTGGCCGTGAACATGGACTCAATGGAGGCCAAGGTCGTCGCGTTCCCCGAGCGCGCTGAGATCGACGCGCCGGTCAAAGAATCGTTCGTCGTCGAGTTCTACTCGCGCTAGAAACCCGATAGTCCCGAAGGAGGATTCGCTTTGCTCACACTTGTGAGAGCTACGGTCTCGGAAGAGCAGGTCAACGACCGGATGTCGAAGTTCATCGTCGAGCCGCTCGAGCCGGGCTTCGGGTACACGGTCGGCAACGCGATGCGGCGGACGCTGCTCTCGTCTGTTCCCGGCGCCGCGATCGCACTGGTGAAGATCGAAGGCGTCCTGCATGAGTTCACGACGATTCCCGGCATCAAGGAGGACGTCACCGAGCTCGTTCTCAACATCAAGGACATCGTCGTCCGGATGGAGAGCGATGAATCGTCCGGCACGCTGCAACTTCGCGCGCGGGGGCCGAAGGAAGTGAAGGCGAGCGACATCGAGACGCCGGCCGGGATCACGATCGTGAACCCGGACGTCCACGTCGCGTCGTTGAACGCGAAGGGCCGGCTCGATATGGAGCTCACGGTCGAGCGCGGCATCGGCTACGACGTCGCCGATCGCATGAAGGGCAAGGACGTCATCGGCGTCATTCCGATCGACGCGATCTTCTCGCCGGTGCGACGCGTGACCTACGTCGTGGAGCACACGCGGGTCGAGCAGATGACGAACTACGACCGACTGGTGCTCGAAGTGGAGACGAACGGCGCCGTCAGCCCGTCCGAAGCGGTCATGCACGCGGCCCGCCGCCTCGGTGAGCTCATGGGTCTGTTCCGCGAGCTCGTCGAGGGCCCGCTGCCCGTCGAGGAGCCGGCCGTCGAGAGCGCACCGGCCTACGCCAACGAGCCGATCGAGAAGCTCGAGCTCACCGTCCGCACGCTCAACTCGCTCAAGCGGGTCGGCGTCCATCACGTCGGCGATCTCCTCGAGTACTCGATCGAGGACCTTATGGATATCCGGAACTTCGGCGAGAAGTCGGTCGACGAGGTGAAGGAGAAGATCGAGAGCATGGGTCTGAGCCTGAAGGTCAAGGAGGGCTAGTGCCGCAGCCGTCGAAGGGACCGCGCCTGGGTGCGGGGCCCGCTCACGAGCGGGCGATCATGCGCGGGCTTTCGCGTTCCCTGATTGCGCACGGCCGCGTGGTCACGACCGAGTCCAAGGCCAAGAAGCTGCGTCCGTACGTCGAGAAGCTCATCACGACGGCGCGCAAGGGCGGCCTGCACCGCCGTCGCAAGGCGCTCGGTGAGCTCGGCGACCGGCGAACCGTACACCGGCTCTTTGCCGAAGTCGCGCCGCGGACGGGCGAGCGTCCCGGCGGCTACACGCGAATTCTGAAGCTCGGCCCCCGCCGCGGCGACGCGGCACCGATGGCGATCATCGAGCTCGTCGACGCTCCGGAGACGCGCGCACCCGAGCCCGAGCCGGCGAAGGGGACCAAGCGCCGGCGCTTGCGTCGCGGGCCTCGCCGAGCAACGGCCGGGGAGCACGAGGGCCACGACCACGATCACGACGACCACGAGCACGAATCGGCGGCCGAGCCGGAAGAAAGTGAGAAACCGTGACCGTGCCCATGCGCCTGTGCGTCGCATACGACGGCACGGAATTTTCCGGGTACCAGACCCAGCCGTCGCGCCGAACCGTGCAAGGAGCGCTCGAGTCTGCGCTCGCGGAGCTTGCCGGCAGACCGATCTCGACTCGCGCCGCGGGCCGCACGGACGCGGGTGTGCATGCGCTCGGCCAGGTCGTGTCGGCCGAGCTACCGGAAACGCTCCATCCCGACACCGTTCTCCGAGCCGTGCCGGCCCTGCTCCCGAAGGACGTCGCCGTGGTGGATGTGCAACCGGCGGCGGCCGGCTTCGACGCCCGTCGCTCGGCGGTAAGCCGGACGTACATGTACCTGCTCTGGTGCGCGGAATCCCAGCATCCCCTGTACCGGAAATACGCGGTCTGGCCGCGCACGGGCGTCGACGCGACCAAGCTCTCGCGCGCGCTCCAGTCGCTCGTCGGAACGCACGACTTCTCGTCTTTCGGCCGCGTCCGCGAAGATCAGACGCCGACTCGAAACATTCTCGAGGCGAACGCAGTCGCCGACGGCCCGTTCGTGCGCGTCCGGATCGTCGGCGAATCGTTCCTGCACCAGATGGTTCGCAGCATCGTCGGAACGGCCCTGGAGATCGCCACCGGACGCAAGCCGGTTTCGTGGATGGCCGAGGTGCTCGACGCGCGCAATCGCGCGGCGGCGGGGCCCGTGGCGCCGCCGCACGGCCTGACGCTCGTCGACGTGGCCTACGACGACGCCCGGTGGCCGCGCCGTCCGGCGGTCACGTGGCCGTGGTCGGATCGGGTATCGATCGACGAGGCCAGGAGCTGCGCGTGAAAACGTACTCGGCAAAGCCCGGAGAGATCGGACGGCGCTGGTACGTCGTCGACGCCGAGGATCAGGTTCTCGGACGGCTCGCGACGCGCATCGCCACCGTCATTCGCGGCAAGCACAAGCCGCCGTTTACGCCGCACGTCGACGTCGGCGACTTCGTCGTCGTCATTAACGCGGAGAAGATCCGGCTGACCGGACAAAAGCTCGACGACAAGCTGTTCCGCCGTCATTCCGGCTACCCGGGCGGTCTCACGGAGATTCCGTACCGCCGCCTGCTCGCAACGCACCCGGAGCGCGCCATCGAGCGCGCCGTCTGGGGGATGCTGCCCAAGGGACGGCTCGGTCGTCAGCTCAAGAGCAAGCTCAAGGTGTACGCGGGCCCGACGCACCCGCACGAATCCCAGAAGCCCGAGGTGCTCGCTCCGACCGGGCCGATACCGGTCTATGTAGAGCCGGAGCCCAAGCGCACGCGCAATCCCGGGAAGGTCAAGGGGAAGGAAGCGAAGCGTGCGGCGGCGAAGAGCGCTCCGCCGAAGAAGGCTTCCGCCAAGCGCAAGCCCGCCTCTCGGAAGGCGAGCTCGCGCAAGACCACCGGTTCGAAGGAGACTTAGGACGTGGCAGACACCGCGGCGATCGGCACGGGCAGACGGAAGCGCTCCATTGCGCGCGTCCGTCTGTTGCCCGGCGACGGGACGGTCACGGTCAACGACCGTCCGCTCGAGCAGCACATCACGTCGCTCGTCGAGCGCGTCAAGCTCACCGATCCCCTGCGCGTCGCCGGCGTGCAGTCCAGCTACAACGTCGTCGCTCGTGTTCACGGCGGCGGCCCATCGGGCCAGGCCGGAGCGCTGCGGCTCGGAATCGCCCGCGCGCTGTGCAGGCTCGACGAGTCGTTCCGTCCGGCGTTGAAGAAGGCCGGACTGCTCACGCGCGACCCGCGCGTGAAAGAGCGGAAGAAGTACGGTCTGCGCAAAGCCCGCAAGCGGCCGCAGTACTCGAAGCGCTAGGGCCTCATGCCGCGCTACGACGCGGTCGTGGTCGGCGCAGGTCCCGCGGGTTCGGCTACAGCCGCACACCTCGCTCGCTCGGGCGCGCGCGTGTTGCTGTGCGACAAGTCCGCGTTTCCTCGTGACAAGGCTTGCGGCGGAGGTCTGACGCCGCGCGGCGTCGCCGCGCTCGAGCGGCTGAAGATCGATCTCGGGCCGTCCGATGCGGTCGCCGTGGGCGGCCTCGAGATGGTCGGCAACGGGAAGTCGCTCACGGTGGACTTTCCGCGGACGGCCCAGTGGCCGTCCTACGGTTTGGTCGCCCGGCGCTCGGTGCTCGATCAGAAAGTCCTCGATGCGGCAGTCGACGCTGGGGCCGAGCTGCGCGAATGTCGCGTCGCCGGTCCGCTCTTCGAGGACGGCTCGTGCCGCGGCGTGCGCGTGAAGGTGAACGGCTCGACCGAGGACGTCCAGGCCGAGTGGACGATCGCCGCCGACGGCGCGACGTCCTCGGTCGCGCGGGCGGCCGGGCTCGCACCCGGGTCGACGAGCTCAGGGGACGGTTTCTGGTACGCGGCGATGCGCGCGTATTTCGCGCCGGTGAGCACCGACGGCGCACCGCGCCTCGAGTTCTATCCGCTGCAAACGTCGTCGGGCCGCTGGCTTCCCGCCTACGGCTGGGTGTTTCCGCTGCCGGACGGCTCGGCGAACGTCGGTGTCGATCTCCCGCACGCGCCCGGGCTCGAGGCCTGCCCGCCGCTGCGCGATGCGTTCGACGCATTCGTCCGGAGGCTCGAGTTGGAGCGGCCCGGGTTCCACGGCGCCCAGATGGAGGCAGCGCCGCAAGGTGCGCTGCTTCCCGAAGCGACGCGCGGCTTTCGCTTCGGCGCGCCGGGCTTGCTGGCCGTGGGCGACGCTGCCGGGATGATCACGCCCTATTCCGGGGAGGGGATCGCGTACGCGCTCGAGGCGGCAGAGCTTGTATCGGAGGCCGTCCTCGACGAAGCACGTCCGAGCGATGTCCTTCGGCGGTACGAAGCCGCCGTGCGGTCCGGATACGGATTCCAGTTCGCGACCTCCTTTCGGATCATGAAGGCCATGCGCCGTCCCGTCCTCGCCGCGGCCGCGGCAGCCGTCGGCTTCAGATCGAGGCGCGCGCTGCGGGCCGGCGTCCGCGTGATGGCGTATCTGATCGAGGACGACCCGCAAACGAGATCGACGGTGTCCCGCTGGTATCGGCGGGCGGCGCGGATGTGGCCGCCGGCGCACTGAGCGGCATGCTCGCCCTCCTGTGAACGCTGTGGGAGACTCGATTCCTCTTCCCTGAACCACATCCATGGGCAAACTTTTCGGCACCGACGGTATCCGCGGCACTGCGGGCGTCGACCTGACGACCGATCTGGTCGCTCGGGTCGGGCGGGCCCTTGCGGCTCTCTGCGAATCGGAGCGGCCGCGGATCGTCGTCGGACGTGACACGCGCGTCTCCGGACCGGCGTTCGAGGAAGCGTTCGTCGGTGGGGTTACATCCGGCGGCGGCGACGTCCTTCTCGCCGGGATCATGCCGACGGCGGGTGTTGCCTTCTTGACGGCCGAGCTGAACGCCGACGCCGGCGTCGTCGTCTCCGCATCCCACAATCCGCCGGACCACAACGGCGTCAAGATCTTCGGGGCCGGTGGCTGGAAGCTCTCGGCATCAGACGAAGACCGAATCGAGCGCACGGTCGACTCCGCCGCAACGCCGGGCGGGGGCAACGTCGAGACGATCAATGACGCAGCCGGACGCTACCTCGACCACCTCACCAGGGACGGACGTGCGGATCTGAGCGGGATGAACGTCGTGATCGATTGCGCCAACGGCGCGGCGAGCTCGTTCGCGCCGGTTGCGTTCGAACGGCTCGGTGCGGACGTCGTGGCCTTGCACGCGGAAGGAGACGGCTCTCGCATCAACGACGGCTGCGGCGCACTTCATCCCGACGTCGTTGCGAAAGTCGCAAAGGAACGGAATGCGATCGGCATCACGCTCGACGGCGATGCGGACCGCGTGCTGCTCGTCGACGAGACGGGGACGATCGTCGACGGAGACGGAATCATCGCGCTTCTCGCCGAGCACATGAGCGCCGAAGGCGTCGTCGTGACCGTCATGTCCAATCAGGCGCTCCGCCGTTGGTGCGAACGAGCGGCGATCAGGGTTGTCGAAACACCGGTGGGGGACCGGCACGTTCTCAACGCGCTGCGCGAGACGGGTCTCTTGCTCGGCGGCGAGCAGGCGGGCCACATCGCCCGGCTCGATCAAATGACGACCGGCGACGGCATCCTCATCGGTCTGGATGTGTGCGGATCGGTTGCCGCGAGCGGCGGGCGCCTCGCCGACGTCGTCCCGTTCCGCCCGCTTCCTCAGGTGCTCATCAACGTGCCCGTTGCGAAGTCCAACGGTCTCGATCGTTCAGCGCACGTGCGCGACGCGATCGCGGAGGCCGAGCGCAAGCTCGGGCGGGACGGTCGCGTGCTCGTTCGGCCGTCCGGAACGGAGCCGCTTGTCAGGGTGATGGTCGAGGCTCCGGATGCAGCGGTCGCCGGCGAGCTGGCCGAGATCGTCGCCGATGCGGTGCGGCGGGGGGCTCACTAGACATGTGCGGAATCGTCGGCGTTCTCGAAGCGGAGCCGGGACGCGAGACCCCGGCTCTCGGTGAGGTTGTTGCGTGCCTCGAGCGAGCGCACGAGCTGCTCCCCTTCGTCGTCGGCGCCGAGGACTTGGCCGAACGGCTCAAGTCTTGCGCGAACAGCGTCGAGGCGGCCGACGCGTTGCTGCGCGGGGTCCCCGGTGTGCTTTGCCTCGCCGGAGATCCGACCTCGACCGTGCTCGTGGGGGCGCAGCTCGACGCGATCTGGTCGGCGACGGAGAGCCTCGAGTCGTCACTCGATGCATCGGCGGCCGCGGACGAGACGCTCGAGCCGGTCAACGCGGCGATCATCAGGCTGAAGGACGCGATCTGGGCCACCCGCAACGACCGTCTTCCAACGGCTGAGGCGGCACTCGATCTCGCGGGCCGCGAGGCATCCCCGAGCGCTCTGACCGCTTTCGCGCAGATTCAGATCGCGCTGTCCGCGATCGACCGTCTGGAGGTTCGGGGCCGCGATTCCGCCGGACTCGCCGTCATGGTCCGCGGTCACGGGCTCGCGCTCGACTCGGCCGCCGTCCGCGAGCTGTGGACGACGCGCGCCGACGATCCGCTGTTGCGCTCGATGGCCGTCCGGGAAGACGCCGGCTATCTGTGCTTCGTCTACAAGGCCGCCGCAGAGATCGGTGAGCTCGGCGATAACACGCGCTCGATTCGCGACGCGATCCGGACCGACCCGCTGCTGCACATGGCCCTGGCGTCCTCGAACGCGCGTGCGGTCGTGCTCGGGCACACACGGTGGGCGAGCGTCGGAATGATCTCCGAGTCGAATGCCCACCCACTCGCGAGCGACGAGGGGCCGCTGGTGCTCGGCGCCCTCAACGGCGATATCGACAACCACGTCGACGTCAGCGCCGCCGAGGATCTGCGGGTGCCGCTCGAGATCACGACGGACGCGAAGATCATTCCGATGCTGATGTCGCGCCGGCTCGCCGAAGGCGTCGACGCGACCGAGGCGTTCCGCCGAACGGTTTTGTCCTTCGAGGGGTCTGTCGCGATCGCCGCGATCGCACCGGGAGCCGGCGACAAGCTCTTCCTCGCGATCCGCGGGAGCGGCCAAGGCCTGTACGTCGGGCTCGCCGACGGCGCGTTCATCGTGTCGAGCGAGCCGTACGGGCTCGTCGAGCAAGCGACCGCCTATCTGCGCCTGGACGGCGAGTCGCTCACCGACTCAGGCAGCGCGTCGTCGCGAGGACAAATCGTCGTTCTCGATCGCGCGGCAGCCGGCACGATCGACGGCATCAAGCGCTACGGCTACGACGGCACCGAGCTGCCTGTGAGCGCCGTCGAGCTGCACCGCGCCGAGATCACTACTCGCGACATCGACCGCGGCCACTATCCGCACTTCTTGCTGAAGGAGCTCCACGAGGCTCCTCGCTCGTTCCGGAAGACGCTGCGGGGCAAGCTCCTCACCGACGCCGAACCTCGGGTCGTCCTGCGTTCCGAGACGCTTCCGGACCGCCTTCGCGAACAGTTGCGCACAGGAAAGATCCGCAACGTCATCGTGACCGGCCAGGGCACCGCCGCCGTTGCCGGGCTCGCCGTCGCGGAAGCCATCCGCGGCGCGCTGGAGCCGGCTCCCATCGCGGTCGAGGCGCTGGCCGCGCCCGAGCTGTCCGGCTTCGGTATCCGGGACGACATGTCGGACACGCTGCTTGTTGCCATCAGCCAGTCCGGAACGACCACCGATACCAACCGAACGGTCGAGGTTGCGCGGGCGCGCGGCGCGACCGTCATCGCGATTGTCAACCGGCGACAAAGCGATCTCGTCGACAGGGCCGACGGCGTGCTGTACACGTCCGACGGCCGGGACGTCGAGATGGCCGTTCCGTCGACAAAGGCCTTCTACGCGCAAGTCGCCGCCGGTTTCCTGCTCGCGGCGGCGATCGTGCAAGACGTCGCCGGCGCCAACGGTGTCGATACGGGCGTGCTGCGCGCGCTCCAGGAGCTTCCCGGTGCGATGGAGCAGGTCATCGCGAAGCGCGACGAGATTGCCGAGATCGCGCGGCGCCACGCGCCCTTCCGCCGCGACTGGGCAGTCGTCGGCAACGGCGCCAACCGCGTTGCCGCGGAGGAAGTTCGCATCAAGCTTTCCGAGCTTTGCTACAAGTCCGTTTCCTGCGATGTCACCGAAGAGAAGAAGCACATCGATCTGTCGGCCGAGCCGCTGATTTTTGTGTGCGCCGCCGGCCTGCACGGCTCGAATGCGGAAGACGTCGGCAAGGAAATCACCTACTTCCGCGCGCACAAGGCTGCTCCGATCGTCGTCGCCGGAGAGGGCGAAGGACGGTACGATGCGGCGCTCGACGTCATCTGGGTTCCCTCGCTGCACCCGAAGGTCGCCTTCGTGCTTTCGGCGATGGCCGGACACCTCTTCGGGTACGAATCCGCGCTCGCGATCGACGCGCAGGCGCGTCCCCTGCGCGAGTCTCGCGCGGCCGTCGAGGCAGCGAGCGAAACAACAACGAACGGACACGATGCTGCGCTGGTGCTCGACCGCGTGCGGCCCAACCTTCGTCCGATCGCGTCGAGATTCCAGGAGGGGCTGCGCGCGGGCGCATACAACGGTCATCTCTCGCCGAGCACGGCCGTCCGCGTCGCGTCGCTCCTCCGGTACGCGACCGGCGTGACGCCGCTCGATTCGTTCCAGGTCGAGTTCGGCAAGACCGGTACTCCGTTCGAGGTGCTCGAGGACCTCATGGAAGCGCTCACGATCGGCATCGACGAGCTGACGCGCCCGATCGACGCGATCAGGCACCAGGCGAAGACCGTCACGGTCGGCATCACCCGGGCCGAGGAGACGCTGCTGCAGGTTGCTCTCGTCCGAGAGGTGCTGGCGTCCGGTGTTCCGCGGGACCGGCTCTCGTACGGGACGCTGCGCACGTTGTCATCGCTCGACCCCGCGATAGAACAGGTCACCGGCTACACGCACTACGCAATCGAGGGCGATATCGAAGCCGACGCGCAAGTTCGCGTGCTGGATCGAGGCGGGATCGCGCGCGACATTCCGTCACGAACGGAGCGCGACCCAAGACTGCGCGGCACGAAGCACCGCGTCGCCATCGATCGCGAAGTGCTCGTCACGCGCGGTCACGACGGCCGAACGCTCATCATCGTGCCGGAGGTCAAGGGGGCCGACGTCACGGGCATCGCGCTCATGCACGTGCGCTTCCGGGACCGGCTCCCGTCCGATGTCATGCGCGGAGTCCTACAGGGGTACCGCAACCGGTACTCGGCTCTCAGGGACATCGTCACGGAGACCGAGCCGACATTCAGGGACGACCTCCTCGGCGAGATCCCGGTCGTCGACCTGCTGATCGCTTCGATTCAAGCGCTCGCCGAGCGGTGGCAGACAACGTGATCAAGGGCGTCGGTGTCGACGCGGTTCCGATCGCTCGCATGCGGCTCGCGCTCGAGCGGACTCCGAACCTCGCCGGTCGTGTCTTCACATCGCATGAGCTCGAGACGGCTTCGACCCGTGCGTCGCGTGATGCCTCGCTCGCCGCCCGCTTCGCCGCAAAAGAGGCGTGCCGGAAGGCACTGCGAGCAACACTCGCATGGAAGTCGGTCGAGGTCGTCGCCGACGGCCGTGTCCCGACGCTGCGCGTCGCCGGTCACGACGACGTCCGGTTCCATATATCACTCACGCACACAGACGACGTCGCCGTCGCGGTCGTCGTCGCCGAGGGCGACTAGGGGACGACCGGGTAGCGTAAAGGCATGGAACCGGTTCTCACGCCGGACGAAATGCGCGCGGCCGATGCCGCGACGATCGAGGGCGGTGTTCCC
Source organism: Actinomycetota bacterium (assembly GCA_035640475.1). Classification (GTDB taxonomy): domain Bacteria; phylum Actinomycetota; class JAICYB01; order JAICYB01; family JAICYB01; genus DASQWC01. The sequence continues at coordinate 13,057 of DASQWC010000125.1, forward strand.
GGCAGCGAGCTCATGGATCGCGCCGCGCACGCATGCGCGGTCGTTGCACTGCGCATGATGGGCGGCGCCTACGGAAAGCGTGTGGTCGTCGTTGCCGGCAAGGGAAACAACGGCGGCGACGGAATTGCGTGCGCGCGGCACCTGGCCGTTGCCGGAGCGAGCCCGACCGTGTTTTTGCTGGACGAGCCGTCCGGAGATGCCGCGCATCACCTCGAACTCGTTCGGACGACCGCCGGGCGCAGCCGCGTTCGGCTCGAACCGTGGTCGGCGTCCGCATTCGAGCGGGCGGCCGACCGGGCGGACCTCATCGTCGATGCGCTTCTCGGGACGGGTTTTTCCGGTGCGCCACGCTACGAAGTCGCCGAAGCGATCGCCGCCATCAACGCGGCGGACGGACCGGTGCTCGCGGTGGACATCCCGTCCGGGGTGTCTGGTGGCGACGGAGGGGTCCCCGAGGACGCTGTCGCCGCCGACGTCACGGTCGCCATCCAGGCACTCAAGATCGGACACGTCGTCACGCCCGGCGCGTTCCAATGCGGACGCATCGACGTCGCCGACGTCGGCATCACCATCGATGCCCACAGCGTGCTCATGCCGCTGCCGGCCGAGGTGTGGGCAGCGCTGCCTCCCTCCGAACCGGACACGCACAAGTACCGCGTCGGCGCCCTCGCCGTGCTCGCCGGCTCATCCGGCATGACCGGTGCCGCCGTTCTGACCGCCCTCGGCGCGATCAGGGCCGGCGCCGGGCTCGTCATCCTCGGCGTGCCGTCCTCCACGCTCGAAGTCTTCGAGACGACCGTGACCGAAGCGATCAAGGTGCCGCTTCCGGAGGTCGAGGGACGCCTCGACCCGAAGGCCGTCGACGAGCTCGGCGACCGGCTGGACCGGTGCCGCGCGCTGGCCGTCGGCCCCGGCCTCGGCCGCGGTCCGCATGCGGTCGGTGTCGTGCGCCGCGCTCTTGACGTCGCGCTGCCGCTCGTTGTCGACGGCGACGGGCTGTGGGCGCTGGGCGAGATCCTTCGCGACGAAGCGGAAGTGTTGCGCGAGCGTCCGCACCCGGCCGTTCTGACTCCGCACGCCGGAGAGTTCGGTTATCTCGGCGGCGACGGCGAGGCCGCGGACAGAGTTGCCGCAGTGCGGGACCTCGCGGCCCGGCTCGGCGCCGTTGTTCACCTCAAGGGACGGCGCGCGCTGACGGCATCGGCCGACGGAACCGTATGGGTGAACACGAGCGGGAACCCGGGACTCGCGACGGGCGGGACCGGCGACGTGCTCACCGGCGTCGTGTCGTCGCTCGTCGCCCAAGGTGCACCGGTCGCCGATGCGACGTGGGCCGGGGCGTACCTGCACGGCCTCGCCGGCGACATCGCGGCCGCACGCATTGGACGACGCTCACTGGCCGCACGCGACGTTCCCGACGCGCTCCCGGCCGCTTTCCGCGACGTGAGCCGGGCGGGACGACCCACGGGCACGATCCGCACCGTCGCCGAACCCGCGACGTGACACAGTATCGCCCGACCCTGGCGGAGATCGATCTCGGAGCGATCCGAGAAAACGTCGGCGCGCTCGGGGAATTCGTCGCTCCAAACGTGGAACGGCTCGCCGTCGTGAAAGCCAATGCGTACGGGCACGGCGATGTCGAGGTCGCGCGCGCGTGTCTCGACGCCGGAGCTACAAGACTCGGTGTCGCGCTGGTCGAGGAGGGGGTCCGGCTCCGCGAAGCCGGCATCGACGCGCCGATTCTCGTGCTGATCGAGGCCATCGCCGACGCGGCAAAGCAGATCGTCTCGTCGGCGCTCACGCCGAGCGTCTCGTCGTCCATGGCCGCGGATGTTCTGAACGAGGCAGCATCGGTCGCCGGCAAGCGGCTCCCGGTGCACGTCTGCGTCGATACCGGCATGCACCGTGAAGGGGCTCCCTTCGAGGCGGGTCTGCGTCTCGTCGAGCACGTGGCGCGCCTGGAATCACTGGAGCTCGAAGGGCTATGGAGCCACTTCGCGCTGGGCGAGCAAGACGCTCATCCATTCACGGGGCGCCAGGTCGAGCTCTTCGCCGATCTCTGCGCTTCCGTCGAGCGGAAGGGGATCGACGTCGCGGTGCGCCACCTCACGAGCTCGGCCGGGATCGTCCTGTATCCGGAATCGCATTACGACATGGTGCGCATGGGAATCATGCTCTACGGCCTGTACCCGCACGCATCGTTAGCGTCGCGTATCACGCTCCGGCCGGCGATGCGGCTCGTCTCCGCCGTCGGGATGACGCGGCGGGTTCCCGCCGGAGAAGGAGTCTCGTACGGACTCACCTGGGCGCCCGACACGGACACGACCATTGCGACGGTACCGATCGGATACGGCGACGGATACGCGCGACTGTTGTCGAATCGCGCCTCGGTTCTCGTCGATGGACGACGACGCCGGATAGCCGGACGCGTGACGATGGACCAGATCCTGGTGGACTGCGGTGATGCGGACGTCGCCGCCGGCGATGAGGTCGTCCTCATCGGACGGCAGGGCGACGAAGAGATCACGGCCGACGATATCGCAAGCGAGATCGGCACGATCAACTACGAGGTCGTTTGTGCTCTCGGCCCTCGCGTGCCTCGGACCTACGTCCAGTGATCCGCAGGATCGTCGGCGCGTTGGCGATCGCGTTGCTCGGTGTGTCGTGCGCTGGAGAGGCGTCGAACATCTCCGGCGACCTCCGCAACGTCGGGCCGGTCACCGTGACGTTCAAGGTCGAGCCGGCGCGCGTACGCGTCGGTCAGTCGGTCCGCTTCACCTTCAGGCTCGTCAACAATGCTGGAAAGGACGAGCAACTGACGTTTCCGACTGGGCAGCACTACGACTTCTGGGCGACGCGAGGGACGACGGAGTCGTGGCGCTGGTCGGAGGGCCGCGTATTCATCCAAACCATCACGCGCGAGACCATCACGCCGCAGAGCAGCCTGACGCTGTCGGAGTTCTGGAAACCGGAGCGGGCGGGTGAATACATCGCGCACGGACGCCTGACCGCGAGCGGTTACGAGCGTGAGCTCACCGGGAAGCTGGTTGTCGAATGAGTGTGCTCATTCGAAGCGCGGGGGGTCCGGGGGGCGCAGCGCCCCCGGTACAGTGAATAAGCGGCGAACACTCCTCGGTGCCGCGGCGCTCGCGGCCGGCACCGTGGCCGGTGTCGCGCTGGAGGAAGTGCTGTACCGGCGCGTGTTGCGCCGTCCGGATCCGGAGTCCAACGAGCCGATCGGCAAGACCCCCGGGGCAACGCTGTGGGTCGAAGCCTTCGACGGCACGAGGATCCACGCGCGCGCATACGGACCGGCCGATGCACCGCTCACGCTCGTGATGGCGCACGGCGCCATCGAGACCCACACGATCTGGCACTACCAAGTTCGCGATCTGCTCGCGGACGGACGCTACCGGATGATTGCGTACGACGCTCGCGGTCACGGCGCCTCGGGCCCCGCACGGGGGCCGAAGGGCGACACGCCGTTCACCGAGTACGCGATGTGCCGCGACATGGTCTCGGTCGTCCGGCAGGCGACCTCCGGTCCCGCTCTGCTGGTCGGGCACTCGATGGGCGGCATGACGATCCAGGCGCTCTGGCAGCACGGCGAGATCAAGCACATCGCCGACCGCGTGCGCGCGATCGTGCTCACGAACACGAGCTACACCGCCGACCTGCGCGGCTGGCGCGGCAAAGGGAGTGTCGGAGAGCGTGCGTTCGAACGGATCGAGGACGTGATTCAGCGCATTCCGAGACCGCACAGACTGGTCGAGCGCGTTCGTCCCGGCTTGAGCGACCTCACGCTGCTCATCGGCCGGGCCGTCTACGGCAAGGACCCGTCGCTGCGGCACATCACGACGAGTGTGCGCATGTACCAGCAAGCGGCGTCGGAGACACTGGCCGCTTTCGTCGATCTCGCTCACTTCGATGCGTACACGGCGCTTGGGCTGATCGACGTCCCGGCGCTGATCATCGCCGGCACGCGCGACCTGATCACACCGGCGTGGCACTCCGAAGAGATCGCCGCTCGGGTCCCCAGCTCCGAGCTCGTCATGCTGGAGGACTGCGGACACACATCCCCGTTCGAGCGCCATGACGAAGTCTCCGCGCACCTGCGGAAGTTCGCCGAACGAGCTCTCTCGTGATCACCGACATTGCCGGTGTCGCCGTCGGCCACTCGACGGACCCCGAAGGTGTGACCGGGTGCACGGTGATCCTCCTTCCTGAGAAGACGGTGGGTGCCTACTCGCTGGTGGGAGCCGCACCGGGAACGCGCGAGACCGATCTCTTGGCGCCGCACACGATCGAGACCGAGGTTCACGCGTTCGTCCTCACGGGCGGAAGCGCATTCGGTCTCGGCTGCACCGACGGCGTCGTTTCGACGCTTGAGGAACGCGGGATCGGCTTCGAGTTCGGGACGGAGCGCGTTCCGCTCGTGCCGACGGCCGTGATCTTCGACCTCGGCATCGGCGACCCGAAGGCCCGGCCCGGACCGCACGAGGGCCGAGAAGCCTCGCTCGCCGCCGGCCCGGCCGTCGAAGAGGGCTCCGTCGGCGCCGGCACGGGAGCGACGGTAGGGAAGTGGGCCGGCAAGGAGCATGCGATGAAAGGCGGCCTGGGCACGGCGTCGGCCCCCGTCGGCGATACCGGCGTCACCATCGGCGCGATCGTCGTCTGCAACGCGGGCGGCGACGTTGTCGACGAACGCGGCGAGCTGATCGCGGGCTCGCGCGCCCGCGATGCGACGCCGGTGTGGTCGTCGCTGCGCGGACAGACGACGGTGCTTGCCTGTGTGGTCACCGATGCGAAGCTCGACAAGGCGCGCGCCCTCCACGTCGCGCGCATGTCGGCCGTCGGGATCTCGCGAGCGGTTCGTCCGGCCCATGCGTTCCACGACGGCGACGTCGTGTTCTGCGGCGCCACGGGAACCGCCGAGTGCGACCCGACGCTCGTCGGCGCCGTGGGGGCCGAGGTGGTCGCCGAAGCGCTGCGTCGAGGCGTCCGCGCCGCGAAAGGTCTCGGCGGGGTGCCGGGCCTGGCCGACTGAACGTGTCGTTGGCGCCTGCAAATCTTCCGGCGGGTATGGATCGCGTGGGGATGACGACTGATGTCGCCGCCGAGCTCGCGCGTCTCGCAACCGAGGCGGAGGCGTGCCGCAATTGTGTACTCGGTGGCGTCCGGACGCAGGCCGTCTTCGGCGTCGGCAGTCCCCAAGCCGATCTCATGTTCGTCGGCGAGGCTCCCGGCTACCACGAGGACCAGAAGGGTGAGCCGTTCGTCGGCGCCGCCGGGCAGCTCCTCACGAAGCTCATCGAGCAAAAGTTGGGCCTCAAACGGTCCGACGTGTACATAGCGAACGTGTTGAAGTGCCGTCCTCCCGGCAACCGCGATCCGCAGCCCGACGAGGTCGAAGCGTGCAAGCCTTTCCTGCGCGAGCAGATGGAGCTCATCCGCCCGCGCCTCGTCGTGGCGCTCGGCAACTTCGCCGCGAAGCTCCTGACGAAGTCGAGCACTGGGATCACACGCTTGCGCGGGAAGCGCTATCCCTTCAAGTACGGAACGCTCATGTGCACGTTCCATCCGGCGGCCGCGCTGCGCGGCGGTGCGGCGGCGGAAGGCATCGCCGAGGACTTCGAGGAGATCCGCCGCGTCCTCGACGAACAAGCCGAGGCCGCGCCGGAAGCGCCGGGCGAGCAGCTCGACCTGTTCGGATAGTCCGGCACGCCGTAGGCTTGCTCCGTGCGGTTACCCTTCCTCTCCGTCCGCACGCGTTCGGCCGACGAGACGACCTCGCTGGGCCGCCGCGTCGGTTCGATCCTTCGGCCGGGCGAGGTGCTGCTGCTCGTCGGCGATCTCGGAACGGGAAAGACGACCTTCGTGCGTGGGTTGGCCGACGGCCTCGGCATCTCGACCCGTGCGCGGTCTCCGACGTTCACGATCGTCCACGAGCACCTCGGCGGGCGATATCCGCTCATCCACGTCGACCTGTACCGGTGCTCGAGCGCGCAGGAGGTCGGGGAGCTCGGCCTCGAGGAGCTCATCACGCCGCCGGCGATCGCCGCCGTCGAGTGGGGCGAGAAGGCAGGAGAGATCGCGGGGCCGGACTACCTCGAGCTCGACTTCGCGTGGGACGGCGACGACGACGAGACTCGCACGATCAAGTTTCTGCCGTCCGGCCGGTGGATGGACCGCATGGGCGATCTGTCCGAGACCGTGCGTTCCTGGGCGACGGAGGGCGCCTGAGTTGCTCGTCCTCGGCATCGAGACGTCGACCCAGCACGCATCCGTCGCCATCGCGACGCAAACGGAGGTCGTTGCTTCCTACGAGCTCGGCCGCGGGAAGTCGCAAGACCAAACGGTGATCCCCGCCGCACAACGGCTGCTTGCCGACGGCGGCATCGAGTGGTCGCAGATCGGCGGCATCGGCGTGGGGCTCGGCCCGGGACTCTTTACCGGCCTGCGCGTCGGCGTCGCAACGGCAAAGGCGCTTGCGCACTCGCTCGGCGTGTCAATCGCCGGCTTCTCATCACTCGACGTGCTCGCCTACGGTGTCCGTTATGTGCGCCGCAGCATCTGCGCGTGCATCGACGCCCGTCGCAACGAAGTGTTCTGGGCGTTCTACCGGCCGGTGCACGGCGGCGTGCAGCGCGCCACAGAGTTTCGTTGCGCTCCGGCCGCGCATTGCGTCAACGAGATCGAAGCGCGCGGGGAGCCGGTTCTGGTCGTCGGGAACGGTCCGTACGTCTACTCCAGGGACTTCGAGAATCTCGGCGCCGACCTCGAGATCGCCGGTGTCTCGGACAGCACGCCGACCGCCGTTCCACTCGCCGAGCTTGCCGTCTCCCGGCTCGTCCGTGAGGATTCCGACAAACTGGTGGACGTGCGTCCGCTCTACATTCGAAAGTCGGACGCCGAGCTGGTCTGGGAACAGCGGGGAAGGGCCTGACGTGGTCACCGAACGCTCGCGCGAAGCGCTGGACGTCGAGATCGGCGCCATGCGCCGCCGGCACCTGCCTGCCGTCCTGCGCATCGAGGGAAAGGTGTACCCGCGGCCGTGGTCGGCGGGGCTCTTTCTTTCCGAGCTCGCGCAGAAGGGCTCCCGCGCGTACTTCGTCGCTCGCCACCAAGGAAAGGTCGTCGGGTACGGCGGCGTGATGATCCTCGGCGACGAGGGACATATCACCAACATCGCCGTCGACCCCGGGTTCCACAGGCACCGAATCGGCACGCGGCTGATGATCGCCCTCATCGAGGAGTCCCGCGAACGCCGCGTGCGTTCGATGACGCTCGAGGTGCGTCGTGCGAATGCGGGTGCGCAGGCGATGTACCGGAAGTTCGGTTTCCAGACCGTCGGGGTGCGTCGCGGCTACTACGTAGAGACGGGTGAGGACGCGTACATCATGTGGGCGGAAAGTGTTTGGACGCCCGACTACGCAAGACGGCTCGACCGCATCAAGGACGCGCTCGAGGATTCAGCTTGACGGAGCCGCTCGTCGGCCCGGACGCCGTCGTCCTGGGCATCGAGACTTCGTGCGATGAGACCGCGGTCGGTGTCGTACGGGGCGGGAAGGAAGTCCTTTCGAACGTCATCGCGTCGCAGGCCGACCTGCACGAGCGCTTCGGCGGCGTCGTGCCGGAGATCGCCGCGCGCGCGCACGTCGAGCACATGCAACCGGTTGTCGACAAGGCGCTGCGGGACGCGAAGGTCACGCTGCGCGAACTCGATGCAGTTGCAGCGACGCGAGGGCCCGGGTTGATCGGAGCGCTCCTGGTCGGCTACGCGACGGGAAAGGCGATGGCCGCCGCTCTCGGCGTCCCGTTCTGCGGCGTGCACCACCTCGAGGGTCACGTCTTCGCCGGGGTGCTGGACCCGGGCCTCGAGCCGCCGTTCGTCGCGTTGATCGTCTCGGGCGGACACACGTCGCTGTTCAGAGTGGACGAGCTCGGCTCCTACGTCGTGCTGGGCGAGACCTTGGACGACGCAGCGGGCGAAGCGTTCGACAAGATCGCGCGGTTTCTGGGGCTCGGGTATCCCGGCGGCCCGGCGATCGACCGCATCGCGAAGCGGGGCAAGGCCGACGCGATCGCGTTCCCGCGAGCATTGTCCGGCCAGGGGCTCGACTTCAGCTTCTCCGGCTTGAAGACGGCCGTCGTCCGGCACGTACGCCGCGTGGAGGAGGCGGGACGCAGGCCCGTGCGGTCGGACGTCGCCGCGTCGTTCCAGGAGGCGATCGTCGACGTCCAGGTCGAGAAGGCGCTCCGCGCGGCTGAGGAGGCTGGAGTCTCGACGATCGCCGCTGGCGGCGGTGTCGCGGCGAACACGCGCTTGCGCGCACGGCTATCCGAGGAAGCGGCCGCGCGCGGGCTCGCGTTTGTCGTTCCGGCCCCGGGGCTGTGCGTGGACAACGGCGCGATGATCGCTGCCGCGGCCCACTTCCGGCTGCGCCGTGGAGAGTCGACACCTTTGGACGCTCCGGCGTCGGCTTCGCTCGAACTTCGGTAGCCGGTCCAGTCTTGCGCGCTCCCGCGCGCTCCCAGTCAGAAGGGGCGCGCCAGCTTTGCTGGCGGAAAATCCGGGGGGCCCCGTCGCCTCCCCGTCCCGCAGGCCGAGACGAAGGAGGCGAGGGGCACCGAGATGTCCCAGGACCCCCCGGGCGGAGGGGTGCGCCTGCACTTGGGTATCGGCCGTCCCGGCCCCGACCTGAGCGGACGGGGTACATTTGAGGTAACTATCCCTTTGACGTCAGTACCCGCCTGAACATAGGTTGGACGCGGCTGATGGCGGGGGACGCTAAAGAGTTCGCGTTCGTGGATGAGTCCGGCGATCCGGGACCGGTTGGGAATGCGACGTACATACTCGTTTGCGCCCAGATGCCCGAATCCGTACTGGACTCCGTTCGGCTTCACATCGCTCGGTTCCGCTATTTCCACGAGGTCAATCGAGAACTCAAGGAGTGGGGTGGACTTCTGAAAGACACCCCTACGGCCCAATGGCGCTCGCTGCTCGAACCGTTCTGCAAGCTCACCGAGGCCAACGCGATCTGCGCATCGGTGAACTGGCTCAATAAAGAGAAGTACAAGGCTGGCGGAGGCCCATACCTCGCCCCTGGCGAGTCGCAGAAGTTCCGGAGCTTCCAGCTTCGGTTGCTCCTGGAACGACACAAGGCACGACATGGATGGGGCGACAACATGGACGTGGTTATCGACCGCTGGAGCATGGATCAAGCGCAGCGGCAGAACCTTGAGAAGTACCTCAAGGGGAACTGGAAGCTCCAGCCCGTCGCCCACATTACGACGGCCGACTCGGCGTATGTGGACATGATCCAGATCATTGACCTTTACGCTCGGCTCGCCCGAAAGGTCGTGCTTGGGGAAGCCACCGATGAGCAGCACGAGTACGCGGCGAACCTGTTCGACTTGGTTGAGATTGTGAAAGGCCGCTATTAGGGCAAAAGAGAAGGCCCCGGAACCCCCTACAGGGCCAAGGGCCTTCCTACAACTGACCCCAGTGTAGCCAGAAGGTGTGCCACCTTTGCCATGAATATACTTGACGGCGGTACTTCCGCCTAGTATATTTATGGTATGTCTAAATCCGATCGAAACAACCCAAAGCGATCCACCGCTTCGGAGTCGCGCTACTCGATCTTCGAGTTCGAGCGCGAGTTCCCCGACGACCGCGCTTGCCTTGACTGGCTGGTAGCCCACCGCTACCCGGACGGCATCTACTGCCCGACGTGCGAGAAGGTGACCAAGCACCACCGCGAGAACAAGCGCCCCTCGTATGCCTGCCAGTTCTGCGGCCACCGCGAGCATCCGATGGTCGGGACGATCTTCGAGAACTCGGCCACGTCCCTGAGGCTTTGGTTCTACGCGATCTACCTCATGGCTAGCACTCGGTGCGGTATCTCCGCGAAGCAGCTCGAACGAGAACTCGGGGTTACCTACAAGACGGCGTGGCGCATGTTCCACCAAATTCGGACCCTGTTCGACCAGGACGCCGATCCCCTCGGGGGCGAAGTCGAAATGGACGAAACCTATGTCGGCGGACGGCCTCGCAAGGGGGAGATTTCGCCCAACACCCGCGCCAACCGACGCAAGTGGGTGGACGAGAACAAGACTCAGGTGTTCGGGATGGTCGAGCGCGGGGGACGAGTCAGGGCCAAGGTCGTTCCAAGCAGACAAGCCCGGACGATCCAACCCATCGTTGCTACCCACGTCCTGCCGGAATCCACGATCTTCACCGACGAGGGATTCAACGAGTACACGGTCGGGCGCAGGTATCGGGGTCGGCATCACCGCATCCGGCACCGCGCTGGTATCTACGTTGACGGCAACGTCCACACGCAGACCATTGAGGGCTTTTGGTCGCTTCTGAAGAATGGACTCCGGGGTGTGTACCACTCGGTGTCCGAGAAGCACCTTCAGTCCTACGTGGACGAGTACGCGTTCCGGTACAACCACCGCAAGGCGGGGGGTCGCGGAGTCTTTACCGCGATGCTGGACCGGATTCCCGAGGCTTCTTCCGAACAGCCTTCGTAAGCGCGTCCAGGACGCTGGACCGCTCAGGAACGGGAATCCGCAGATCGGCCTTCTTCGTGCGCTGCTTGCGGTCGCCTTTGCGCGTGAGGTCTTTGGACTGTTTGGGCATCGGACCTCCAATCTATCGGGCATGGCACGCAAGCGGAAGCGGCGTCGGCAACAACCCACGCTCGACGGCGTGAATATCAAAGTGGAACGGGCGCGGTCCCACATGGGCTTCCTGAACGATGAAGTGACTGCTTGGCGAGATCACCAGGGTTTCCTCGCCTCCACGGTCAAAGTTCAGCGCCACGGCAGAAAGCACGTCTATCTCGCTGATGACCCCCCCACCGTTGACCCGATGTGGGGTGCGATCGCCGGAGATTGCGTCCACAACCTGAGGACCGCGCTCGACCACCTCGCGTGGCAGCTCGCCAAGCGACCGGGCAAGGACACTGCGTTCCCGATCTGGCGAACGCCAAGACGACGTTGGTATGCCCCGCATAAACACTTGTTGCCAGATATCTGCGGTGGAGTCGGGCGCGACGTCCGGCAAGCGCTTGAGGTTGTACAACCGTACAACCGACGGGATCTGAACCACAGCTTGTGGACGATCAGTCGCCTGGACAACACGGACAAACATCGAGTTCTCTTGGTCGCCACCAGTACCACCCGGGCTTTCATCACCTCGTTCAGCGGTCCTCCAGAAGAACAGCCGACGCGAACGGATCACTTCTCGCGGAAGGCACTCGAACACGGCCAGGTAATGGGCTGGTTCGAGTACGACCCCCCGCAAGCTGATCCGGATCCACATCTGCGTTTCCTGCCTGATGTAGCGTTCGACAGGAGTGTTCCTGAGGTCGGAGGCGACCTCGTCGTTCCAACCCTCATCGACCTGATCTGGATCATGGAATCTATCGTTGTGCCTGAATTCGAGAAGTTCTTCTCCTGAACCCCCCGCAATAGGTGGACAGGGCGTACCGCCCTCGAAGGGATAGTTACCACATTTGACGGGTTGGCACTCTGCTGGCTAGAGTGCTAATCCCAATTCGACCGTACAGGGAGGTTGCAGTGGCGACGAAGACGAAGACACGTATCGAGCCCCTCGAGGACCGTGTCGTCATCCGTCCGCTCGAGGGCGAGGAAGTAACCGCATCCGGTCTGGTCATCCCGGACACGGCCAAGGAGAAGCCCCAGGAGGGCGAGGTGCTGGCCGTGGGTCCCGGCCGTCTGGACGACAACGGCAAGCGGGTCCCGATGGAGGTCAAGGACGGAGACCGCGTTCTGTACTCGAAGTACGCGGGAACCGAGGTGAAGATCGACGGCGAAGAAGTGCTCGTCGTCTCCGCGCGGGACATTCTCGCGCGCATCGGCTAACCCGCCTCGATGCCGGCCAAGCAGATCCTCTTCGGCGCTGACGCGCGCCGCGCGCTCGAGGAAGGCGTCGACCGACTGGCCAACGCCGTACGCATCACGCTGGGCCCCCGCGGGCGGAACGTCGTCCTCGAAAAGAAGTGGGGCGCTCCCGTCATCACCAACGACGGCGTGACGATCGCGAAGGAAGTCGAGGTCGACGAGCGCTTCGAGAACCTCGGCGCCCAGCTGGCCAAGGAGGTCGCGTCAAAGACCAACGATGTGGCCGGCGACGGTACGACGACCGCCACAGTGCTCGCGCAGGCGATGGTCCACGAGGGTCTGCGCAACGTCACAGCGGGCGCGAACCCGATGGCACTTCGGCGCGGGATCGCCGCTGCGGTCGAGGCGGCCGTCGACGCGCTGCGCGGCCAGGCCAAGGAGATCTCGGGGCGCGCCGAGATCGCGCATGTCGCGGCGATCTCCGCCGCCGACGCCGAGATCGGCGACACGATCGCCGACGCGATGGACAAGGTCGGCAAGGATGGCGTCATCACCGTCGAGGAGTCGCAGACCTTCGGGCTCGAGCTTGAGACGGTCGAGGGCATGCAGTTCGACCGCGGCTATATCTCTCCGTACTTCGTGACCGACCAGGACCGCATGGAGGCCGTCCTCGAGGAGCCGCTCATCCTCTTCGTGAACAAGAAGATCTCGGCGGTCGCGGATCTGCTGCCGGTGCTCGAGCGCGTCGTGCAGTCGGGCAAGCCGCTGCTGATCGTGGCCGAGGACGTCGAGGGAGAAGCCCTCGCGACGCTCGTTGTGAACAAGATCCGCGGCACGATCAAGGCCGCTGCGGTGAAGGCGCCCGGGTTCGGTGAGCGCCGCAAGGCCATGCTCGAGGACATGGCGATCCTCACCGGAGGACAGGTCGTCTCCGACGAGCTCGGAATCAAGCTCGAGAACATCGACCTCGAGATGCTGGGCAAGGCCCGCAAGGTCGTCGTCACGAAGGACGACACAACGATCGTCGAAGGCTCCGGAAGCACCGACAACATCAAGGCGCGGATCAGCCAGATCCGCCAGGAGATCGACAGGACCGACTCCGACTGGGACCGCGAGAAGCTTCAGGAACGGCTCGCGAAGCTCTCGGGCGGCGTCGCCGTTATCAAGGTCGGCGCGGCGACGGAGGTCGAGCTCAAGGAGAAGAAGCACCGCATCGAGGACGCGCTGTCGGCGACGCGCGCTGCGGTCGAAGAGGGCATCGTGCCCGGCGGCGGCGTTGCACTGCTGCGCGTCGAGAGCTCAATCGAGGACGCCGCGAAGAAGCTGGACGACGACGCCCGCACGGGTGCGCTGATCGTCCGGCGCGCGCTCGAGGCGCCCCTTCGCTGGATTGCACGAAACGCCGGCTATGAGGGCTCGGTGGTCGTCGAAGCGGTGCGCGAGAGCAATGGCTCGAGGGGCTTCAACGCGTCCACCGGTGAGTACGGCGACTTGCTGAAGGCAGGTGTCGTGGATCCACTGAAGGTGACGCGCTCGGCGCTGCAGAACGCCGCGTCGATCGCCTCGCTCGTGCTGACGACCGAGGTGCTCGTCGTCGAGAAGCCGGAAGAAACACCCCCGCCCGTGGGAGACGAGCACGGGCACATGCACTAAGCCAGGGAGAACTCCTCGTCGCTCCACTGGTGCCCGCAGCTGCGGCACACGCGGTCGCCGAGCGACTTGTACAGCTTCTTCGAGCCGCAGACGGGGCACCCGTCGGCTTGCTCGATCCACTCCGGATGGTTCTGCTGGCAGTCCGGGCAGATCAGCACCTGCTCGTCCGCGATCACTGCACGCGCCCAGCGAGACGGCCCCTTCCCGGGGTCGGTCGCCTCCGTCCCGCACAGATGGCACGCAGCCATGCCTAAGACGCTACCGAGAAGCGGAAGAGGGGCCGCGGGGCGGCCCCTCTTCGTGAATCCGATTCGCGTCGCGGCGGCTAGGCCGCCCGACGCAGCCTCTTGGGCTCGGGGTGCTCGCGGTGTGCGTAGTTCTGGAAGAAGCTGACCGCCTCTTCCCACAGCCATGCGAACCCACCGACCATGAAGCCCGTGATGATGGCGCCGGCCATGTGCGACCGAACGGCCATGCCCCACGCGGTAAAGATCGAGTAGTCCGCAAGATACGCGTAACCCACCCCAAGTCCCAGATACAGGACCCAATTGCTGGTCTTCGCGATGTCGCGGCCGTACGCCGACATGAGGCGCACCGCTACCGCGACGACGAGACCTCCGAAAGCGAGGATGGCGAACTCGTGCATCTGCTCACCTCCCTTCTGTCGTCCAAGACAGACCCGTTGGTCCGCCCAAAGGTTTCACCGATGTGATTCGTTGGTGTCCAGTCACGGGGGAGACGATCCGCCGCATCCGCCCCTTCCTTGACGCTGCCCCGTCAAGTCCAACTACTGTTTCAGGGTAGCGCTGGTTTGATCGATTGTGAACTGTTGTATTTCGACATACGCGTCTGTTAACTAGAGTGAGTTCATGACCCGGATTCACCACTGCCTGGCCGCGCTCGCCCTTGTCACGGGCCTGATCTGTACGGCTCCGGCCGCCTCCGCGGCACCACTCGAGGCCAAACAGCGGGAGGCCGAGGCGCTCGAGGCAAAGATCAGGCAGCAGGGCGAGCGCCTGTCTGTCGCCGGGGAAGACTTCAACGAGGCGCGCGTCGACCGTCAGCGTTTGCAGACGCAAGCCGCCTCGGCCCGCACGCTCGTGGTCGAGGCCGAGGGGCGCTGGTCGAAGCTGCGCGGCCAGCTCTCCAAGCGGGCGCGCCTGTTGTACATGCATCCGGCGGCGGCGCTCAACGCGTTCTTTGCGGCCCGGTCACTCGGCGACGTCGCCCGAGCGCGTGTGTACGGCAGCGAGGTGATGCTGACCGACTCGGAGCTGGTCCATGCCGCGGAACGCGCTCGCCACGAGGTCATGGAACGCGCACAGGGTCTGGACGACCTGCGCGCTCAAGCGCAGCGAAAAGAGGACGAGCTCGAAGCACGGCGGTCGCAGGTCCAGCGCGAGCTCGGGGCGCAACGAGCGCTTCTGCGAGACGTGAAGGGCGACATCGCCCAGATCATCGCCGCCGAGCGTGCCCGTCAGGCCGCGGCTGCGGCCGCGGCCGTCCAAAACCCGTCCGCATCGCCGAAGTCACTGCCTCCCCGCGAAGTCGTCGAACCCACCGGACCGCCCCCTCCGGTTCGTGGCTCGGCGGGTAAGGCGGTCGCCACGGCACGCGCGCAGCTCGGCAAACCGTATGAGTGGGGAGCCTCCGGACCGGACTCGTTCGATTGCTCGGGGCTGACGATGTATGCATGGAACGCGGCCGGCGTGAGCCTCGATCACTCGTCGCGAGCCCAGTTCGCTTCGTTGCCGCACGTTGCGCGGAGCCAGATTCAGCCGGGCGACCTCCTCTTCTACGGCAGCCCGATTCATCACGTCGGGATCTATGAAGGCGGGGGCGTCATGATCAACGCCCCCGAGACGGGTGAGAACGTCAGGCGCGACTCGATCAACCGCTCCGACTATGCGGGCGCCGCCCGGCCCTAGTACTCGGTCGACAAGCCGGCGAGGACGGGAAAGAGGACCTGCAGCGCCATCTGGTGCTGGAGCAGCTTGCCCATGTTTCCCGTGACCTTGAGGTTGCCTTGCATGAAGGCTGCCTGAGGATTGATCTCCGCCTTGGTGATCGCCACGGCGGTGTCGTAGTCCTGCGTGATCGTGACGTCCGGGTCCGGCCCGTCGCCGAGTCCGCCCTCGATCGTTCCATCGTTGATGCCGATCCAATAGCTTGCCTGTCCGCCGTCGACGCCGGTAATGATTTGCTGGATCGTCAGCTCGACGTCCTTCGTCGCTGCTTTGACGTCGTCGGACGCATTGAGCGCGCCGATCGCCTCCGCCGACCACTCCTCTGACAGAAACTTCGTCATCTTTTCCCTCCGGGAGGATCGGGCCAGGATTGTGTCCCAGCGGCCTCGGGGGCGGCAAGTCGTCCGGCCGCGCGGGAGCAGCCGTGGTGGCACAATAGGACGCCCCAACACGCCGACGTCGAAGGAAGGGGTGACCGGGTGGGAGTGTTGAGAATTCTCGGCCCGTCGGGCGACACGCGCGTCGAGTGGGATTCAACCGACGTCGACGACGTCGCCTCCGTTCGCGAGCGCTTCGACGAGATCATCCGCGAGGGGTATCTCGTCTTCGAGCTCGATCCCGCAACGAAGGAAGGCACGCAAGTCGCCACGTTCGATCCCCACGTGCGCGAGCTCCGCGCGTTCAGGCCGCTGGCCGGCGGGTAACTCAACCGTGGTCCGGCGGCTGTTGGGCTCGCTCATCGGTCCCGACGCCGCGGAGCAGGATGCCGCGTGGCGCCGGGCGGAGTCGTTGCTGCACGACTCGCTGACCGACGACCAGTACTCGGGCTACCGCGCGCGCGGTTACGTCGAGGTCCCGAGCCGGCTGCACCCCGGCCGCACGTACCGTATCGACGGATGGCGGCCGGTCTCGGTGTACGACCGCGGACAGTTCGTCGGCGCGGTCTGCATTCGTCCGCGCGAGTACATTCCCGGCCCGGACATCCTCCTTGCCCGCAAGCTGATGATCGAAGGAGCCGAAGCGGAGTTCCTTCAGGCCGGCAACTGGCTGCAGCCGGCGTGGCGTCCGGCCGGTGCGGCGCCCACGATCTTCCTCGTTTTCGCTTTGCTCAGCCCGTGGCTGCTCCACCTGCGCGCGCTGGGCCTGTGGGGCGTGCTTTCGGGGATCGTGTTGCTCGGCCTCCCCGTCCTGTTTGCCTTCGCGCGGCGAGCGCGTCGGACGCGCCGGCGCGAGCGAATGGCCGCCCAGTTGCGCGGCGGCGGCTAATCGGGCCGCAGGTTCGGCCGGTCGGCGAGAACGTCGTCGAGCGAAGGAAACGGATTTCCTCCCTCCGGCACGGGCGTTTGCGCGAGCTGGATGAGCACGCCGGACGTATCTCGTGGATGCAAGAACGCTTCCTTCCAGAACGCGTGCTCGATGTTGACGTCGACCGGTTCGTACCCGGCCGCCGTCAGCTTCGGGATGGCGTCGGCGAGATCCCGGACGTACAGCGTGACGTGGTGCAGGCCCTCGCCGCGTCGGGTCAGGAATTTGTACAGGAATCCATCCCGATCCAACGGCTCGAGGAGCTCGATCTTGCCGCCGGGCAGCCGGAATTGAAGCCACCGGAAGCCGGAGGCCGTGTCGTCGCCGCCGTCGACGTACGCTGCGCCCAGCACGCCGGTGAGGAGATGGACGGTGTTCGTGACATCCCACGTCGCGATGGCGACGTGATCCATCTCGAGGATCTCGATGGGTAGGTCTTCGGCGGGCATGCCGGGACAGAGTATCGGGTTCATTGAGAGACTAGGAACGTGAATCGGCCCTCGCGCGCACCGCTGTACGTCGGCATCGTCCTCATCGTGTGCGGATGGATCGCGCTCGGTCTCGGTTGGTGGCAAGCGGGCCTGCAAGACCTCGAGACCGGCCAGCTTCCCTATGTGATCTCGGGTGGGTTCGGCGGATTCGGCTTGCTGCTGATGGGTGCGATTGCGATCTTGATCGACTTCGTCCGCCAGGCCGAGTTCCAGCTCCGTCGCAGCGCCGAGCATCTCCACGAGCGTATGGAGCAGGTCGTCGATACGTTCGCCGACGGCCGCCCTTCGCGCCTTCCGAGCGCGAGCACGGGCCGATCCAGGCGGCCGCTGCGGCGCAGTTAGCCCGCTCCATATACTTCGAATCCCGCTACAGCACACAACCAGGAGGAAGCAATGGGTCTTCTCGACGGCAAAGTTGCGATCGTGACCGGAGCCGGACGCGGTGTCGGACGAGGTCATGCGCTCGAGCTCGCGCGACACGGCGCAAAGGTCGTCGTGAACGACCTCGGTGGTGAATGGGACGGCACGGGTGAGGACAATCGCCCCGCCTCGGAGGTCGTCGAGGAGATCAAGGCGCTCGGAGGTGAAGGAGCCGCGAACTTCGACAACGTGGCCACTTGGTCGGGGGCCGAGAACATGATCAACCAGGCCGTCGACACGTTCGGGAGCCTGGACATCCTCATCAACAACGCCGGCATTCTGCGCGACCGCATGGCGTTCAACATGGCCGAAGAGGAATGGGACGCCGTCGTGGCCGTCCACGGCAAGGGTCACTTCGCGCCGACGCGTTTTGCCTGCGGCTACTGGCGCCAGAAGTCCAAGGAGGCGGGCGGGCCCGTCTTCGGACGGCTCATTCACACGTCTTCGGAGTCGGGGCTCTTCGGTAACGCCGGGCAGTGCAATTACGACTTCGCCAAGGCGGGCTTGATCTCGTTCTCGCTTTGCATAGCGCGAGAGATGGTGAAGTACGGCGTGACGTCGAACGTCTACGCCCCCCGCGCACGCACGCGCATGACCGAGGGCACGTTCGGGAACATCCCGAAGGCCGAGGGCTTCGACGCGTGGGACCCGGACAACGTCGCCCCGTGGATCGTCTACCTGTGCACCGAGCAAGCGCAGCACATCACGGGTCAGTGTTTTGTCGTGACCGGAGGCGAAGTCAGCCTGATCGAGCAGCATCACGTCGAGCACACCATCAAGAAGGACGACCGCTGGACGGTCGAAGAGCTCATCGACAAGGCGGCCGAGCTGTTCGGGGACGCGCCGACCGGGCTGACACAGCGATTCCCGGTCTCCAGCGGAGCCGCGAACTAGCCGGAACAGTGGTCGAGGTTCGCTGGACGAAGACCGTCGGACCGGCGGAGATCACCAAGCTCTCCGTCGGCCGCATGGACAACAACATCTACATCGTCGCCGTCGGCAACGATGCAGCCGTCGTCGACGCGGGATCGAATGAGCCGGATAGCGTGCTGGACGCCCTGGGGGACAGGCGGCTGAGCGTGATCCTCCAAACGCATAACCACGGCGACCACACCACGACGCTGCGCGAGATCGTCGACCGGACGGAGGCGGCGGTGCTCGCCCATCCGGCCGACGCGCTGCCGGTTTCCGCCGACGCCCTCGACGACGGAGACGTCCAGCAGCTTGGTTCCGTCTCGTTCAAGGTGCTGCATACTCCCGGGCACACGCCCGGAAGCATTTGTTTCCTGCTGGAGGAAGCCGGCGAGTCTCACCTGTTCGCGGGCGACACGCTGTTTCCGGGAGGGCCCGGCAACACGTTCGGGAACGCCGCCGCGTTTGCCACGATCATGGAGTCGCTCGACACGAAGCTCTTCGTGCTGCCGGACGCGACAAACGTGTACCCGGGCCACGGCGCGGATACGACGATCGGCACCGAGCGGCCGAGCGTCGAGGAGTGGCGGGCGAGAGGCTGGTAGTCAGACGACGACCGTCGCGTCGCCGTCGATCTTGCGCTCGCCGTCGGCGTTTGTGACCTCCAGCGCGACGTCCGCGCGCTTCTCGCCGTGGGCGTCGTAGAGCTTCGTCACAGTTCCTTTGCAGACGATCGCTTCGCCCGGCCACACCTGACCGACGAACCGCGTCCGGAAGCGGCGCACGTTGCGCTCGCCGAACCAGTTCGTCACGAACGTCCCGAGCACGCCGGCTGTGAACATGCCCTGCGCAAATACGCCGGGGTAGCCGGCCGACTTCGCGAAGTCCTCGTTCCAGTGGATCGGATTGAAGTCTCCGGACGCGCCCGCGTACCTCACGAACATCGCGCGGTCGACCTTCTCGACCATCGTGTCGGTGCGCTCTGTCCCCTCGCTCAGGCTCATGACGTCGCCGGCTTGCTCGTTTGGATCGTCGTGCCGCGCGAATAGGCGACGATCTCGCCGTCCTGATCTCTGAAGACGGTCTCGGAGACAATGAACATCATCGTCCCGCCCCGCTTGCCCTCCTTCTCGAAGCGGTCCTTCACGTGCGACGTGGCCGTGAGGACGTCGCCCGCGCGCAGCGGACGAACGTACTCGAACTCCTGCTCGCCGTGGAGGACGCGCCGCATGTCGAGGCCGCCCCGGCCGGTTCCCGCTTCGGGTCGCGGAGCCCGTGCGCGCCACAGCGCCATCGACTGCGGGAACGTCGGCGGCGCGACTGCGTCCTCGGCGGCGGAGGCGTCGCTCGAGTTCATGACGGCGGCGGCGAACTCTCCGATCTTGCCGCGCTCGACGACCCACGCCATTCCGGTTCCTTCGCGTTGCTCACTCATTCTTCAGGCTCACTCGTCGGTAACGAACGGTCCAGCGGCGCATAGCGTCGCAAGAAGGTGATGATCTCATCAACCGCCTCCGGGCGGTCGGCAAGCAGATTCGTTCCGTGCGCGTCGCCGTCGTAGAGCTTCGTCTCCGGATTCGGGAGCGCGCGCTCGAGCTCCTCCGCGGCTGCAAAGGCCGGGCCGTCGCCGCGGGCGGCGAGGAGGAGCACCGGGCGCTGGACGCGGCCGGCGACGGCCGGAGCATCGAGACCCATGAACCGCAAGGGGGCCGAGACGGTGACGACGGCGAGCGCCGGCGTTGTCTCGGCGGCGATGATCGATGCCGTTCCGCCCATGCTCGCACCGACGAATGCGATGTCGCGTGCGCCGGACGCACGGAGGAACGCGATTGCTGCCTCGATGTCTCGCGGCGCTTTTCCGATCTCTTTCTCACCCTCCGAGTCGCCGTAGCCGCGGAAGTTGAAGGCGAGTGTCATGTAGCCGGCCTTCGCGATGCGAGCCGCAGCCGGGTACCAGCTCGTGGCGTCGGCCGGGAACATGTGCGCGAGTGTGATGCCGACCTTGCCGGAGCCGAAGAGACGGCCGGTGAGGGTGAGGCCGTCGGCCGTCTCGAATCCGACGTTGCGCTCGCGAACGCCGGAGGTGTCCTCCGCCGCCGAGTTGGAGCCGTTCCCGCATGCAGCGAGCAGCAGGAGAAAAAGGGCGGCGACGCACCGGCGCAAGCTGGGGGGCAATGTCATGCGGGACTGTCTACCACTTCTCAATCGCATCGGGTTGCTTGGCTAACACCTGCGCGCTCCCGCGCGCTCCCAGTCAGATCGGGGGCGCTCACGCGCCCTTCGGGCGCTGCGCCCCCCGAGCCCCCCGCGGAATCAGTAACGAGATTGCTCTGCCGGGGGGTTCGGGGGGCCGCGGAGCGAAGCGGCCGCCGCGCGGAGCGCGGCAGCCCCCCGACCGACTGGAGGCGCGCAAGAGCCTGAAACGCGATACGCTCTCCGGTCTATGGCCAAGAAGGGCAGGAAGCGCAAGCAGCGCCGGAAGAAGAAGGCGAACCACGGCAAGCGCCCCAACGCGGGCAAGTAGCGCCGTCCCTAAGCCGTAGCCTTTCCCTGCTCGCTCTCAAGCAGCAACGCGCCGGTCTTCGCCACAACACCGCCGCCGAGCAGCACGACGCCCGCCAGCAGGAACGCGTATCTGTTGCCGTCCCAGGCCGGAAGGAACGGCAGGTTGATCCGGTTCATCGCCGCGGCGACGCCCCCAACGACCACGGACCCGAGGATCAGGAAGATCCGCGCAAGCACATGGATCGCCGACATGACGCGTCCGCGAAGCTCCTCGGGGGCCGTGCGCTGCGCGATGGTGATGCCGAGCACCATGGCCACCGACAGTCCCGCGCCGAACGCGATCGCGACCAGGACGGCCAGCCAGGCCTGTGAGATCACCGCCATGAAGATCAGGATGGCCCCCGACGTGCCGAGGCCGAGCCGGAAGAGCTCCGACTCGCGCTTCTCCGACCGCTGCGTGATGTAGGCGCCGATCGCCATCCCAACGCCCCACAGCGCGACCAACGCGCCGAAGACCGAGTCCGACGCGCGAAGCGTCGTCTTCACGTATGGAATGCCGATCGAGAACAGTCCGCCACCGGCTCCTGTGGCAAGGGCCATCCCGATGATGAGGTCCCGGCGTCCGCGGTCGCGCAGGAGATAGCGGACACCCTCCACCATCTCCCGTTCCAGCGCATGCAACGCACTTTCGTCACGAGACTCCGACGCGCTCCGCGTCACCTTTCCGATGACCGTCGGCAACCTCGAGATCGCCCACGCCGACACGAGAAACGTCACGGCGTCGAAGAAGAAGGGCAGTGCCTCCCGCTGTCTCGCGAGAAAGCCGATCACGGGCGCGTTGACGAGTGCCCGTGACCCGGCGTCGGCCGCGACGACGAGACCGCCGGCGATCGGGATCCCGCCCCACTGCGTGAGCATGATCAGACCGTTGGCTCCGGCAAGCTTGCTCGGCGGCACGATGTTGGGAACGATCGCGTCGCGTGCGGGGAGGAAGATCAGGCTCATCCCCTCGAGCACGAACGCGATCCCGTAGACCGCGCCGAGGTTCGGCGTGAAAGGAACGACCGCGATCAAGCCGGCGCGGACGAGGTCGGTCATGATCATCGTCCGGCGCCGATCGAAGCGATCTGTGATCGTCGAGGCGATCGGAGCGGCGATCAACGCGGGAAGGATGCGGAAGCCGAGAATCCCCGAGATCGCGAGACCTTCGATGGACGATCCGCGGGTCAGGTTGCGGACGAACAGCATCAGGCCG
The DNA here is from genome assembly GCA_035640475.1 of Actinomycetota bacterium. Lineage (GTDB taxonomy): Bacteria > Actinomycetota > JAICYB01 > JAICYB01 > JAICYB01 > DASQWC01. The sequence goes on from DASQWC010000125.1 coordinate 35,439, forward strand.
AACGTCGCGACCCAGTCGCCGAGACTCGAGACCGCGTGCCCGCCGAGCAGCAGCTTGAACGGACGGTTTCCTGAGAGTTGCCCGCGAACCGAAACGTCTTCTTGCAACCGGCTCCCCCGACCTTGCGCCGTGTCTAGGATACTTTGGCCCAGTTCATGACCGTCTTTCTCTGGGCGCTCATTGGTTATGCATCCGGGTCGCTGCCGTCTGCGTGGATCGTTGCCGTCCTCACGCACAACGAAGGCGCACTCGATCGCGTGCGGCGAGGCGTCGGAGAGACCGACGCGCATCTGCTGCTCAAGCGCGCGGGGGGGAAAGGCGCAACCGTTGCCGCGGCGATGGATGTTGTGAAGGGATTCGCTCCCGTCGTCATCGCGACGCAGCTGACCGGGCCCTACGAAGTCGCTGCGTGCGCTGTGGCCGCAGTCGCAGGGCACTGCTGGCCGCCGTTGGTTCCTCGGCTCGCCGGACGCGGGCTCGCCTCGGCTGCGGGAGCGTTTCTCGGGTTCGTGCCGATCGAGATGGTGGTCGCCGGCATCATTCGAATCGTCGGGAGCCTCGTAAAGGCTGGCGGCCTGTTGTCGACGATCGGTTTTGTGACCGTGCCGTTGTACGCGTGGTACCGCGGACGGCCGCTGCCTTACGTGATCGCGGCAGTCGTCATCAACGTGCTCATCTTCGTGCGGCGACTGGAGGGACTCAGCGAGGATCTCGAGCTCGGCATGCCGGTCGGCCTGGCCGTCGTGCGGCGCGTCGTGCTCGACGCCTCGGCGCATCCGCAGCCGTGAGAGTCGGCATCGACATCGGTGGTACCTTCACCGATCTGGTTGCAACGAGCGACGGCGGTGTCGTCGTCGTCAAGGTTCCGTCGACTCCCGACGACCCGGCCGTCGCGTTCGGCCTCGCACTGGAGCGTGTCGCGCAGGAGGCCGACGAGGTGCTACACGGCACAACCGTCGCGACGAACGCCGTCCTGACGCGAACCGGGGCCACACTCGGCTTCGTCGCAACGGACGGCTTTCGTCATCTGTTGCACCTCGGCCGTCAAAACCGTCCGTCGCTGTACGACCTCCGAGCGCGTCCGCCCGAGCCGGTCGTCGGCCGCTCGCGGTGCGTTGGTGTTCCCGAGCGCATTGCTCCGGACGGCTCGGTCCTCGAGGAGCTCGACGAAGACGCTGTGCGCGAGCAGCTGTCGTCTCTACGCGGTGTGGACGGCGTCGTCGTGACGCTGCTGCACTCCTACGCCAATCCCGCCCACGAGCGACGCGTCGCGGAGCTCGTTCGCGATGTGCTCGGCGACGTCTCCGTGTCGGCGTCCTGCGATGTGCTTCCCGAGTTTCGCGAATATGAGCGTGCGTCGACGACGGCCCTGAACGCGTATGTGCAACCGGCGATCGCGCGCTACCTCACATCGATACGCCAAAAGGTTGCGGGAGGACGCGTCGGCGTCATGTGGTCCGGCGGCGGCGTACGCGATGTTGTGTCCACGGTCGACGTGCCCGTGCACACGCTGCTCTCGGGACCGGCGGCCGGCGTTCTCGGCGCAGCTTGGTCGGCCGCCCGCTGCGACGTGCACGACCTCATCACCCTCGACATGGGAGGCACGTCGGCCGACGTCGCGCTCGTCGACGGCGGCGTCCCGGCCGTCGCCGAGACGGCCGAGCTCGACGGGCTCCCGTTCCGGACGCCGTGCATCGACGTCATTTCCGTGGGCGCCGGCGGCGGCAGCATCGGCTGGATCGACGAGGGCGGGGCGCTCCGGGTCGGCCCCCGCTCCGCGGGGGCCGACCCGGGACCGGCGTGCTACGGACGCGGGGGAGCCGAGCCGACCGTCACCGATGCACAGGTCGTGCTGGGCTACCTCGGTGGCGAAGGGCTCGCCGGCGGCGAGCTCCGCCTCGATGCCGAGGCGGCGCTCGCCGCCGTCGAACGTCTCGGCGCCGACGCGGGACTCGGCGTCCGGGAGGCCGCGGAGGGGATCCTGCGCGTGGTCCGCGCCACGATGGCGCGCGCCATCCGGTCCGTGTCGATCGAACGCGGGCGGGACGTGCGGCGCTATGCCCTCGTCGCGTTTGGGGGGGCG
>DASQWC010000126.1:0-37940 GCA_035640475.1 Actinomycetota bacterium
GTCATCGTTTCCGGTTCTCGTACCGCGATCGGCAAGTTCGGCGGAGCGTATGCCGAATTCTCGGGAGCCCAGCTCGGCGGGTTCGCGATCAAGGATGCGCTGGCCAAGGCCAAGCTCGAACCCAACGAAGTCGACTACGTGGTCATGGGTCAGGTCCTTCAGGCGGGGACGGGCCAGATCACGGCACGTCAGGCCGCGACGGGGGCCGGGATCCCGATGACCGTTCCCGCCGTCACGATCAACAAGGTCTGCCTCTCGGGCCTCAACGCGATCGCACTCGCAGACCAGCTCATCCGCGTCGGTGAAGTCGCCCGTGTTGTCGCCGGGGGGATGGAGTCGATGACGCAGGCGCCGTACCTCGCTCCCAAGATGCGCTTCGGCGCACGCCTCGGGGACGCCGAGCTGATCGACTCGATGATGTACGACGGTCTGTTCTGCGCCTTCGACCAGAAGTCGATGGGTCTCGCAACCGACGAATACAACACGCGCTTCTCACTCACCCGTGAAGAACAGGACGAATTTGCTGCTCGCTCCCACGCGCTGGCAGCGAAGGCCACGGAGGCAGGGAAGTTCGAGGACGAGATCGTTCCCGTCGAGGTGCCGCAGCGCAAGGGCGACCCGTTGGTCGTCACGAAGGATGAGGGTATCCGTGGCGACACGACGATCGATTCGCTCGGGAAGCTGCGGCCCGCCTTCGCCAAGGAGGGCACGATCACCGCGGGGAACGCCTCGCAGATCTCGGACGGCGCAGCCGCGTGTGTCGTCATGTCCGCCGACGAAGCAGACAAGCGCGGCGTCGAACCGCTCGCGACGATCGTTGCGCACGGAATGGTTGCCGGCCCGGACGCCTCGCTGCACGAACAGCCGGCCAACGCGATCAAGGCGGCGCTCGCGAAGACCGACATCAAGGAGTCCGACCTCGACGTCGTCGAGATCAACGAAGCATTTGCATCGGTCGGCGTCGTGTCCGGCCGTGCGCTGACTGTCGATCTGGAGTCGATCAACCCGAACGGTGGCGCGATCGCGCTCGGTCACCCGATCGGCGCGTCGGGAGCCCGGCTCGTCATCACGCTCGCGCACGAACTTCGCCGCCGCGGCGGCGGCGTAGGCGCCGCGGCGCTTTGCGGCGGCGGCGGTCAGGGCGACGCGTTGATCATCCGGGTCTAGACGCCAAACCCGTTGAGCGCTCCGCGGGCCCCCGCGCGCGGGCCCTCACTCCTCACGGGGACGTTTGCCCGCGTGATGCTGGCGAACTTCGGCTATTTCCTCTCGCTCGGCGTTATGAACGTCGTCCTGCCGCGGTTCATCGAAGGCCCGCTCGGCTCGACGGACGTCGGCGTCGGGATCGGCGTCGGCTCCTTCACGGTGACCGCGCTGTTGCTGCGGCCCTTCTCCGGCCGGTTCGGCGACCGGCGCGGACGCCAGCTGCCGATCGCCGTCGGCGCGATCATCCACACGTTCGCCGTTGCGGGATTGCTACTCGCATCGTCGCTCGTTCACGTTGTTGCGCTGCGATTGCTCACGGGAGTCGCCGAAGCGCTGTTCTTCGTCGGTGTTTCGACGGCCGCGCAGGACATGGCACCGGATCATCGCCGCGGCGAGGCGGCGAGTCTGTTCTCGCTGTCGTTGTTCGTCGCGCTGTCGGTCGGCCCGCTCATCGGGGAGCCGGTGCTCGACAAGTTCGGCTTTGATGCGGTGTGGATGGTCGCCGCCGGAGCAGCCGCATTCGGAGCGATCATGGCCCTCACCATTCCCGACACGCGTGTCGATCCGGACGCGGACGGTGCCGGGCCGTTGATTCATCCCGCGTCCTTGCGGCCGGGACTCATCCTGGGTTGCGCGATCTGGGGACTCGCGGCGTTTCAGCCGTTCGTACCGCTCTACGCCCTCGAGCTTGGTCTCGGCGGTGCGCGACTCGTGATCCTTGCCAACACGCTGACGATTCTCCTGATGCGCAGCGTGGGAGCCCGGATTCCCGACCGCATGGGGCCGCTGCGCACGGCGCGGCTCGCCCTCATCTGTACCCCGGCAGGTCTCGCGATCATCGGGTTTTGGCATGCCGTGCCGGGTCTGTTCATCGGGGCGGTCATGCTCGGCGTCGGTCAGGCGTTCGCGTTTCCGGCGCTCATGACGATCGCAGTCAACAACGCTCCTGCGAGCGAGCGCGGGTCTGTGATGGGGACGTTCACCGCATTCTTCGACTTGTCTTTCGGCTTGGGCGCGATCGTGCTCGGCGCGGTTGCCCACGGCGCCGGCTACAACGGATCGTTTCTCACGGCCATGGGTGTGGCGTCGATCGGCTTGATGATGCTGCTCATCGCGCCCCCGAGAGTGCGCACCCTTGAAGTTCGTCCGTCGCCGGTGATCGTAGAGCCGCCCGGTCAGTAGGCGTCCTACAGTGAGCGGAGCGCTCGCACGCGTTCCGAAGAGAGCAGTGCGTCGCGGGAGTGGCCCGCATGCAGTCGCTCGGCCATCGATTCGATGATCTCCTCTGCTTCCCGGCGAACGTCCGACGTGTCCCGGCGAAGCTCTCTTTGCGCCCGTGCCAGAGCCTCCAACGACTTCCAGAGCTGGGGCGGATTCGACAGCTCGCGCGCGCTCGCCAATGCGCCGCTGAGCTCGGACATCGCGCCGTCAAACTCCCCGATTGCCATCAGGATCTCGCCGCGCAGCCGCCGGCCTTTCACGAGATTCTTGAGGCTGTTCGTCGCCAGCGCAGCATCGACACACCTGTCTGCGTACGCCATCGCCTCAGACGCGTCGCCGCGACGCAGGAGCAGCTCACCCAGGCTGTGATGGAGGTGCTGTGAATAGCGCCACAGCATCCACTGATCGGCCGGGCTCGGGTTCTGGACGATCTGCTCCACCGTTCGGTAGTGCTCCTCGGCGCGGTCGACGTCTCCCAAGGCCGCGAGTGCGTCGCCGATGTTCAAGATGGCGTTGTTCTCGAACTCCGGGTCGGCCGACTCGATCTCCTGGGCGGCAGCAAGCCCCTTGCGGCCCCACTCGAGTGCGCGCTCGTGATCTTCGATCTCTCCGAGGATCCAGCCCATTGTGTTCAGCGCGCGCGCGCGAAAGTCAGGAAAAGCCTCGTGGCGCTCGCAGATACCGATGACGTCTTGGGCAACCTGCTGTGCGCGGTTGTAGTCTCCTGCACCACCGAGCGCAACGGACCCGGCCCAAGCACTCGGCACGGTCGCCAGGCCACCTTGTGGAGCGAGAAACACCATCCAACGTTCGTAATGGTCGATTGCAGCTTGGAAGTCCCCGCGCCAGTTCGCGAGCAGGACGTCGAACTCGCCACTGAGCCAGACGAGGAGCGGCTCCTTAGCGTCTTGCACGAGCGCCACGGCCGTTCCGTACGCCGTCACACCGTCCTCGAGCCGTCCGGTCACGATGTACGTCGCTGCCTTTGCGATGTTCGCGTTGAACCGTGTGTCGTCGAATCGGTCTCCGGCGACGGACAACGCCTCGTCTGCGGAGGCTTCGCTGGCGGCGAACTCATGTGCGAAGAATTCGCCGACGGCGCGCCCGGCAAGTGCGCGCGAGATGAGGTGATCGTCTTGAGTCGAGCGTCCCGCTTCGAGGACGCGTTCACAGTCGGCCAATGACTCTGCGACGGCAAAGATCGAGAGGTTGAGCATCGACCGCCGCAGCGCGATTTCCCCACGCTGCGATGTATCGCCGAGGCGGTCGCAGATCGTGGAAGCCCGTTCATAGAAGCGAAGCGCGTCGCGAATCGCGAACGCCTTCGCGGCTTTTTCCGCCGACCTTCTCAGGTAGTCGAGCGCCTTCGGCCAGTCCTCAGCCTGCTCGAAGTGATACGCCAGCGTCTCGTAGTGCTCGGGCAGGCGCTCGGCGTAGATCTCCTCGATCGCCGTCGCGACGATGCGGTGGAGAGCCTTCCGACGCTCGATGAGGAGCGTCGAATAGGCGACATCGTGGGTCAGTGCGTGCTTGAACATGTAAGCGAGCTCCGGGAAGAACGTCTTCTCGTAGATGAGCTCGAGCGCTTTCAGCTCGCCCAAGACGCCTTCCAGCTGCGCATGCAGGTCGGAGATGCGCGTCAGCAGACGCAGGGTGAACTCTCGCCCGATGACGGAGGCCAGCTGGAGCGCCTCGCGCGCTTTGCGCTCGAGTCTGTCGATTCTCGCCAGGATGACGTCCTGGAGGCTGTTGGGCACCGACGAGACATCGGCGACTCCCGAGCCGAGAGCTTTCGCCACCTCCTCGATGAAGAGCGGATTCCCCTCGGTCTTCTGGGTCACCCCAGCGACGAGGTCGTCGGACACAGCTGCCGCATCGAGCGCCGCCGTCGCCAGCTCGGTTCGTGCCGCTTCGTCTAGGTCGTCGAGCACGATCCGATGCGCGTTCGGGAGGTCCGCCGATGGATGCATATACCCCGGACGGAACGTCAGGATCATGAGTACGGGGGAGGTGGCGACGACGTCCGCGCAAACACGGAACGCTTCTTCGCTTTGATCGTCTGCCCAGTGCAGGTCTTCGACGACGACAACGCGCGGAGCCTCGCGCGCTCGTTCGATGACCAGTGCACGGAGCGCGTCGAGAATGCCCGATCTACGCTCCATTGGGTCCATGGTCTCGATGGCCGCGTCTCCGGGATCGACCTGCAGAAGGAATTTCAAGTACGGCGCCGTCTTCTGTGCGGACGGCGACCAGTGGGCGACGTCGTCATCGATCCGTCTGATGATCGTGCCCTCGTCGTCCGTCTCTGTGATTCCGAACCCGCTCTTGACGAGCTCGACGACCGGTAGGTACGGGATGTTCTCGCCGTAGGAAACGCAATGTGCTTCGCGCCAGATCACGTCTTCGCTCAGAGACTTCCGGAACTCGAGGAGGAGCCGCGACTTTCCGATGCCCGGCTCCCCGGAGACGAGGACGATCCGGCCTCGTCCTGCCAACGAGTCCCGCCAAAAGCCCTCCAGCATCTCGAGCTCACGGTCGCGCCCGAGGAATGGACTCAAGCCCCGTGCGACCGCGGCATCGAGCCGCGTTCGCACGGCACGTTCGGCGACCGCTTTGTACACGTGCACGGGCTCGGACTTGCCTTTCACCTCGAGGCGGCCGAGGTCCTCACAATCGATGTAATCGGCAACATCGCGATAGGTGTTCTCGGTTATGTAGACGGCTCCCGGCTCGCATATCTGCTCCATGCGTGCGGCGAGATTCGTCGTGTCGCCGATGGCCGTGTACTCCATCGACAGGTCGTCGCCGATGCGGCCGACGACGACGGGCCCGGTGTTCAGACCGCAGCGGAACGCCGTCTTGACGCCGGCGTCATTGATGTACTCGGCCAGCGCACGCTGCATGTCGAGCGCCGCGGTGACCGCGCGACGCGCAGAGTCTTCGTGAGCGATCGGAGCGCCGAAGGTCGCCATGATGCCGTCGCCGGTGAATTGTGTGACCGTCCCCTCGTTGCGGTGGACGGCGATGAGCATCCGGTCGGTGGCGCCGTGCATGAACGCGTAGACCTCTTCGGCATCGAGTTGCTCGGACAGCGGTGTGAAGCCTTTGGCGTCCACGAAAAGAACGGTCACGGTGCGGCGTTCGCCCTCGATCTCCTTGCGCTCGCGAAGGATCTTTTGGGCCAAGTGGACGGGGGTTTGCGTTCGGAGGTCGGCGGGGGCTGAGGCGAGCTGATGGCCGCAGGTGTCGCAGAAGCGGGCGCCGGGCCGGACTTCGGCGTTGCACGCCGGGCATGTTTGCACGAGAGCGGAGCCGCAGGCGTCGCAGAAGGCGGCTCCCTCCCGGTTCTCCCGCTCGCAGACCGGGCACTTCACACAAGCATTGTGCTACGGGGCGACGATCACGCGGCGAAGTCGCCACGCGGCCAGCGGGAAGAGCACGGCGACGTAGCCGGCCAGCACGAGCAGCTCCCTCGAGATGTCGCCGATCCCGCCGCCGCGGCCGATGAGCTCGATCCAGGCGTCCATCGCCCAGGCGTGCGGGAACGCGTGCCCGATCTGCTGCATCGTCTTCGGCACGATCTCGAGCGGCCACATGCAGCCGCCGAGCATTCCCGCCGCGATGCCCAACGGTGCGCCGATCGCGCCGGCCTGCTCTGGTGTCGACAGGATCGACCCGAACAACATGCCGGACGACGTTCCGACGAGGACGAACAACACGATCACGGCGACGGCGCCGAGGGGAGCGCCCCAGGTGATCCCGAACAGCGTCGTCCCGACAACGAACATGAACAAGGCCTGGAAGGCTGCGATGACGAAGCGGCCGAGCGTTTCGCCGGCGAGAATCGTCCGGGCCGTCGTCGGACTGCCGAGCATTCGGCGTGTGACGCCGAGACGCCTCGATTGGATCAACACCGCCGATCCGGCGAGTGACGTGATGAACACGAACAGCAGGAGCTGGGAAGGGCCCTGATAGTTGTAGCCCGGCGGCAGGTAATTCTGTTCGTCTGGTCGCCCGACCGTCGAGACTTGCACGCCGGCGGCGACGTTGGCGACGAGCTGCGACGTCCTTCGAGCTTCCGAGAGGCTTTCATCGTACGAGCGGCCGGTGTTGCGTGCCGCAAACGCCGCAGCTTGCAGGGCGGCCCCCTGGCGGGTGACCGCCTCATTGACGACCGATCGGATCGCCGCGGGGAACCCGCGCGTTTGGTCGACGAGAAGCTCGACGCGTACACGACGTCCGGCTCGAAGATTCGCGTCGTAGACGCTCGGCACAACGATGCCGGCGGCCATCGTGCCGCGACGCACGAGCTTCGCAACTGCTTCGCGGTCGTCGAATCGCTCGATGTCGAGCGCCGGCTCGCGTTCGAGAGCGCGGGCCAACTCAGAGCCGAGCGGACCCGGGTCGTTCTCGACGAGGCCGACCGGAAATGTTGGGTCGTCGAAGCGGGCGGTTGCCGAACCGATCAGGAACAGCAGGATGACCGGGAAGATGATCGTGAAGAACAAAGCGGTCCGGTCGCGATAGAAGCGTTGAAACGACGTGCTCGCGATGACGAGCGGTTTCAACGGAAGCTCATGTTTCGAGATCGGACGGCCGCACCAACGGCGGCGACGGCGGCGAAGGCGAGGATCACCGTCAGGTGTACGCCGAGATCGGAGAGGTGTGCGCCGTCGTAGATGATGTCGCTGAATCCACGCAGCGCCCACGCATTCGGCGCGATATACGAGAGTCGCTGCGCGACGGCCGGCATCTGAGAGAGCGGGAAGAAGCTTCCTCCCACGAGCGCGAACGTCATCGAGACGACGGTGCTGTAGGCGTCTGCCTGCTGTTGTGTCTTGGCCAGCGATTGCACGATGGACGTGACACCCATGACCGCCAGGACGGTCGCGATGCTGAGGATGCCGATCGCAACCGGATCTCCCCAGCTGATGCCCAGCGCCACGCCGAAAACGACGAACATCACGGCGAGTGTTGAAACGCCCACCGCAAATCCGGCCAGTGCTTTGCCCAAGATGACGCTCGACCGACGGATCGGCGAGGCGAGGACGCGGGTCATGGTTCCGAGCTCCCTTTCCGCGAGCAGGCTTCGCGATGCGAAGCTCGTCGTGAAGAACAGGAAGAAGATGGCCATCGCCGGGCCGAAGTAGCTCGCTCCGCTGACCTTTCGGACGCCGATCCGTCCGTCGACGAGCTCGACCGGGATGCGTTCACGTGCGGCCGCGCGCGCCAATTCGGCCGCGGCTTCTGCGTCGACCGCGCCCCCGTGCGCTCTGATCGTCGTCAGGACGGACAATCGGCCGGCGTTGATCTGGCCCGTATACGCGGTGGCGAGCGCGACGGCGACCTCCGAGCCGACCTCCTGCTCGGGGTTGCGCAAGACCGAGATCGTCGCGCGGCGATTAGCGAGGACGGATTCGGAGAATTCCTTCGGGATGACGAAGACTGCGGAGAGTTCGTTCCGTCGAATGAGCTCGCGCGCCTCACGGACGGATCGAGTTTGAACCACGGTGATTTGCTCCTTGAGCTGCGGAGCTCGGAGTACCTGCTTCGTGAACGCCGTGGACAGTTCGCTGAGATCCTGATCGAGGACGGCATAGGTTGCGTCGAACTCGTCGGAGAATCCGCCACCGAAGGCGCTCGTGATGATCAGCGCGAGCGCGAGGGGTGCTACGAAGGCAACGATGAGCGCCGAGCGGTCGCGGAGCCGCTGGCGGAGATCCTTGAATGCGATGACGAGCGCCGCGCGCATCAGTCGCGCAGCGCTTTGCCCGTCAGATGCAGGAACACGGCCTCCAAGTCGGGCTCGACAACGTCGACGCTCGTGACCTGCACACCCGCGCGATCGGCGATCTCGAGCACCTTCGCCAGGAGGTCGCGTCCGGACCGGACGAGGAGCTGCACCGTGCCGTCGCCGACCGTCGCATCGGCGACGTCCTTCAATCGCTTGGCTTGCGTCGCGAAGCGCGCAAGCGGCCCGGTTCCCGCGAGCTGAACGCGGTCGCGCTGTCCGACGCTGGCGACGAGCTCACGCCGCGTTCCCTCCGCGATGATCTTCCCCTCGTCGATGATTCCGACCCGGTCGCACAAACGCTCGGCTTCCTCCATGTAGTGCGTCGTGTACAAAACGGCCATCCCGGCCTTGGCGAGGTCCGAGACGCTCTCGAGGATCGCGTTGCGGCTCTGCGGGTCGACCCCGACCGTCGGCTCGTCCAGCACGAGCACGCTGGGGTCGTGGAGGAGGCCGGCGGCGATGTTCATCCGTCGCTTCATACCGCCCGAGTAGTTGTCGACACGGTCGTCGGCGCGCTCGGAGAGCCCGACGGTTTCGAGCATGCGGTCGATACGCCGGTCGAGCTCGTCGCCGCGGAGTCCGTACAGCCGTCCGAAGAAGCGGAGATTCTCCCGGCCTGTCAGGTCGGGGTAGAGCGCGATGTCCTGCGGCACGTATCCGATGTGGGCCTTGGCGCGGGTCGCGTTCGGATCCATGCGGTCGCCGGCGACGACGACCACGCCGCCGTCGGAATCGAGCAGTCCACAGAGCATCGAAACGGTGGTGGTCTTGCCCGCCCCGTTGGGGCCGAGCAGTCCATACGTCTCGCCGGCCGCGATCTCGAAGCCGACGCCGTCAACGGCGACGACGTCGCCGAACCGCTTGCGAAGGTCGGAGCATCGGACGACGGCCTCGGCGCGCGGCACGGCAGGCGGCCGCCGTGTTGCACGCTTCCGAGTGGACGCTTTTGGCTTCCGGGCTCGTGTCTTCGCCATGACCCTCCTCGCCGAGCACCGTACCGCCGGTAATGTCGCAGGTCATCCTGCCGGAAAACCAAGCGTGCTCCGACCCTGGTAGGAGGCGCTTGTGCGGTTGGAACCTGTCCCCAGAGAGGTAAGCTACCCTGTGCCTGCGGGCCGTCCGGCCCGCGTTCGGCGTTCGCGAGGAGTGCGTTTCTGGCTCGCACGAGGACGAAGTACATCTCTGAGGGTGGGGAGGTCGCCCGCTGGCGCGAGGGTCTGGACAAGGCCCTCAGAACGAAGGTTCGCCGGCGCCGGCCGGTTCGATTTCTTGCCGTCGGCCTGCTGCTCGTCATCATCGCCGGCGTGTCCGCCGGCTACGCCTACTGGCGAGTGATCAACGGGCTTTTCACGCGGACCAACGTCAGCCTGCAGACGGCATCCGGCGGCGTGCTGAACATCCTGCTCGTGGGGAGCGACTCGCGCGAGGGCCTGGACGATCCGGCGGACGTCCAGCGCTTCGGCGACGTGGGCGGGAAGCGCGCCGACACGATCATTCTCGCGCAGATCGTGCCGTCCGAGCAGCGCGGCGTGCTGCTGCACTTGCCCCGCGACCTGTACGTGAGCGTTCGCGGCGGCGGCCGGGCGAGCAACGCGAAGATCAACAGCTCCTACAACTACGGCCCGCAAGGAGTCATCGACACCGTCGGTGCCCTCACGCGGCTTCCGATCAACCACTACATGGAGATCGACATCCGGGGCTTCCGCCGCATGGTCGACGCCATCGGCGGCATCGACGTCTGCGTGGAGGAGTCGAACTTCTACGACTCCAAACTGAACTTCCGGCTCGCGCAAGGTGTGAATCACCTCGACGGAAACTCGGCGCTCTCCTACGTGCGAGCACGGCATGCGACGGCCAACGGCGACTTTGGACGAATCGAGCGCCAGCAACAGTTCATCCGGGCTGTGATGGGCAAGATCGGGAAGCCGTCGGTGCTCGGCAACCCGGGGCGCGTGAACGAGCTGGCACGTGCCTTCGCGCAGAACATCACCGTCGATCAGTCGTTCCAGTTCGACGACCTTGTCCGGTTCGCGCTGAGCATCCGTCGCGTTGGGCCGGACCAGCTGCTGACCTACAGCGTGCCGGGGCACTCGGGGCGCGTCGGCAGCCAGTCGGTCGTCCTCCTGGATCAACCGCAGGCCGAGGTCTTGTTCTCGGCCCTCCGCGCCGGGACCGACCCGTCCCAGGTCATCCCGACGACGCAGGCCGCGCCGTCGCCGGCCGGACATGCGCCGGGGCTCCACGCTCAGGCGACTGCCGGCTGCCCACCGACGGCGTAGGGTCGTGCGCGGGCTCGTCATCGCGGGCGGGCACGGAACACGACTCCGGCCGCTCACGCACACATCAGCCAAACAGCTCATTCCCGTTGCCAACCAACCCGTCATCTTCTATCCGCTGAAGGATCTCGCCGCGGCCGGGATTCGAGAGGTCGGCATCATCGTCGCGCCACACAGCGCCGACGAGATCCGCGAAACGGTCGGCGACGGATCTCAGCTCGGTCTGAAGATCGAGTACCTGCTGCAGAGCGAGGCGGCCGGTATCGCGCACGCCGTCCTGACGGCCGAGGAGTACATGGGTGAGGAACGGTTCGTGGCCTACCTTGGTGACAACGTCCTCGAAGGAGGTGTCGCGGCGCTCGTCGAGCGATTCGAGAGCGACCGTCCGAACGCGTCGATCTTGCTCACGAAGGTTCAGCATCCCGAAGCGTTCGGTGTCGCCGAGCTCGACGGGGAGCGAATCGTGCGGCTCGTCGAGAAGCCGAAGGATCCGCCTTCCGACTTGGCGCTCGTCGGTGTGTATTTGTTCGACACCAACGTCTTCGACGCAGCCAAGGCCATCGAGCCGTCCGGCCGCGGCGAGCTGGAGATCACCGATGCGATCCAGCACATGATCGATCGGGGGTTGGAGGTCCGAGCGGAGATCCACACGGGGTGGTGGCTCGACACCGGCAAGAAGGACGACATGCTCGAGGCCAACCGTGTCTTGCTCGATTCGCTCGAACGTCGGATCGACGGCGAGGTGGATGAGGCGTCGCAGATCGAAGGCAAGGTCATCATCGAAGCCGGCGCGAAAGTCGTCCGGTCTCGCATCCGCGGACCGGTCATCCTCGGCGAGCAAGCGACAGTCGTCGACTCGTACATCGGTCCCTTCACGGCCGTCGGAAACGGCTGCATGATCGAGTCGAGCGAGATCGATCATTCGATCATGCTCACCGGCGCGCGCATCATCGGTGTGAGCCGGGTCACCGACTCGATCCTCGGACGCGAGTCCGAGGTCGTCCTCGATTCATCAACACCGCGCGCGTACCGCTTTCTTATCGGGGACCAGTCGAGCGTCGGGGTGTGAGGCGATTCCGGCGCGTTCCCGACGCGCTGCGGTGGCTCGTGTGGGGCACGAAGGTGCTCGTTCGCGGGACCGCCGATCTCGCGTCGCTCGTTGGTGGGGGGCACCTGGCCGAGGCGATGGAGCCGTGGATGCGGTGCCGGGCCGCCGAGGACATCCCGTTCGAGCAGCTCGCCCGGGATGGTGTGCGCGCAGTGCTCTTCGATCTCGAGAACACGCTCATCCCGCCGGGCGGCCCGTTCGACGATGCCGGACGCAAGATCGTCGAGCGCGCCCGTGCGGCGGGGCTGGCCGTCGGCGTCGTCTCCAACGCGTCGGCGTCCTGGGTGCCGCGCGAGCTCGAGCGTGAGGACATTCCCTTCGTCGCGCCCGCCGGAAAGCCGGCGACGCGCGCCTTCGAACGTGGCTGCGCCCTTCTGGGCGTCACGCCGTCGGAGGCCGTGTACGCGGGCGACCAGGTGATCACCGACGTGCTGGGGGCCCAGCGCGCGGGGCTCCGTGCGATTCTCCTCGAGCCGACATACACGAAGGAGGCGTTGTCGTCCCGCTTTCAGCGTCTCATCGTGCGTGCAGTCGAGCGCGTAGCCGCGAGAACATAGCGCCGTGAGACTTCTCGTCACCGGAGCTGCCGGCTTCATCGGATCGAACTTCGTCCGCTACTGGCTGGGCGAACGTCCGGACGACCACATCGTTGCGTTGGACTTGCTCACGTACGCCGGCAACGAGCCGAATCTCGCCGACGTCCGGGACCGGATCGTGTTCGTGCAGGGCAACATCGGGGAACGAGGCCAGGTCGAGAAACTCATCGAGGCCGAGGAGATCGACACGGTCGTCAACTTCGCGGCCGAGTCGCACAATAGCTACGCCGTTGTGAACCCGGGCGCGTTCTTCCGAACGAACGTGATGGGAACGCAGGCGCTGCTGGAGGCGGCACGTCACTTGGACGTCGGGCGGTTCCACCACGTGTCGACCGACGAGGTGTACGGCGAGCTTGCCCTTGACACCGACGACAAGTTCACCGAGGACTCTCCGTATCGCCCGCGCGGCCCGTACAGCGCGGCAAAAGCCGGGGCCGATCACGCGGTCCGCGCGTATTTCGAGACGTACGGGCTCCCGGTGACGATCACGAACTGCTCGAACAACTACGGACCGTTCCAGTTTCCCGAGAAGGTGATCCCGCTGTTCGCCACGAATGCCATGGACGACAAGCCGCTGCCGATGTACCAGTCCACGCACTTCCGGAGGCAGTGGCTGCATGTCATCGATCACTGCCGGGGCATCGAGCGGGTGCTCCTGGACGGCCGAGTGGGCGAGACGTACAACATCGGGTCGGACGTCGAGCGAAGCATCGAGGAGCTGGCCGACGCAATACTCGACGCCCTGGGCAAGCCGAAGTCGCTGAAGACCACGATTCCCGACCGTCCCGGACACGACAGCCGCTACTTCCTGGATTGGTCGAAGATTCGCGACGAGCTCGGCTGGAAGCCGCAGATCGACTTCGAGGAGGGTTTGCGCGACACCGTCGCCTGGTATTCGGATCATCGCGAATGGTGGGAACCGTTGCGAGAGCGCGCACCCGTGATCGAAGAGGAAGCGTGGGAGTAGTCGTCATCACCGGAGCGGCCGGGCTGCTCGGCCGCACGTATGCGCACCTCGTCGCCGAGACCGACGAGATCCACGCGCTGGGTCACGGACAGCTCGACATCTCCGACCACGACGCGGTGGCGGAGATGCTGCACGCGATCAAGCCGTCCGTCGTTGTGCACTGCGCCGCGATGACGGACGTCGACGCCTGTGAGCGCGACGCCGACCGCGCGTGGCTCGTGAATGCGGAAGGTCCCGGCTACGTCGCGGCTGCCGCCGCCGAGGTGGGGGCCGAGATCGTCGCGATCTCGACCGATTACGTCTTCGACGGCGAGAAAGGCTCGTACGCCGAAACCGACCCGACGAACCCAATCCAGGAGTACGGACGAGCGAAGCTTGCGGGGGAGCAGCGCGTGCGCGAGGCGAATCCACGCCACTACGTCGTCCGGTCGGCGTGGATTTACGGCCCCGGCGGGAGGAACTTCCTATCGAAGCTTCCAGAGCTCGCGCACTCCGCCGACACGCTCAAGGCCATCGGCGACCAGCGCAGCTCACCCACGTTTGCCGGCGATCTGGCGCATGCCATCAAGGAGCTCGCCGGCAGCCAGCGGTACGGGACGTACCACGTGACCAACGACGGTTCGTGCTCGTACGCCGAGTTCGCGTCGTTCGCATTCGGCGTGCTGGGGGCAGGGCAGGTCGAGGCGGTTTCGCACGTCGACGTGCCGCGGCTCGCGCCGCGACCGGCCGACACGAGCCTGGTCGGACCGGGCTACGCGGCCGCGGGTTTCGCGCCGCTTCGGCCGTGGCAGGACGCCGCAAGAGCGTTCCTGACGCCGCTCGTCAGCGCCTAAGCTTCAACCAGATGGGTATGCGCGTCGGGGTCGAAGCGACGTGTCTCGTCGGCCCCCGTTCAGGAGTCGGCCACACGACCGCGTCGATGGTCGATGCCTTCGTCGGTGCCGACGAAGGCATCGAGGTCGTGCTGCTGCCCGTGACGGTCCGCGGTGCCGGGACGCTGAGCCGGGACCCGATCGCGAACCACCCGCGGGTGCGGGTGGTTCGCACTCGGCTCCCGGCTCGCACGGCGACGTGGGTCTGGTCCCGGGCAACATGGCCCCCCGCCGAGCTCTTCTGCGGATCGGTCGACGTCTTCTGGGGGCCGAACTTCCTCCTGCCGCCGCTCGTAAAGGCCGCCGGCGTGATGACGGTGCACGATCTCGCGTTCGTCCGGATGCCGGAGGCTTGCTCGGAGCACGTCCGCGGCTATGCGACGACCGTCCCGAACATGGCCGAACGTTCCAATCGCATTATGGTGCCGTCCCGCGTCATTGCCGAGGAGCTGTCGTCGTGGCTCCCGAACGAAGCCGACCGCATCCGCGTTGTGCCGTGGGCCGTCCGGCGCATCTTCCGAGAGCAAGGCGGCGAGCTCGTCCGTCCGCGCAAGGAGACGCTCGGGATCAGGGATCCGTACGCGCTGTTCGTCGGCAACCTCGAAGTGCGCAAGAACGTTGAACTCATGTTGCAAGCGTTCGAGCTCGTCCGCACAGTCCATCCTGCGGCTCAGCTGGTGCTGGTCGGCGGGCCCGGCTTCGGCTGGGAGGGAATCCGCGCGCGGCGTGAGGCGATCTTGAGCACGGACGCCGTTCGCGTCGTCGGGTATCTTCCCGATCCCGAGGTCGCTGCGCTCGTCCGTGGTGCCCGCGTCTTCGTGTACCCGTCGCGCTACGAGGGATTCGGGATCCCGCCACTGGAAGCCATGGCCGCCGGCACCCCGGTCGTTGCCGCAAAGGCCGGAGCCCTGCCCGAATCGCTGGGCGACCATGCTCGGTGGGTCCATCCCGACGACCTGGACGGCCTCGCCGCAGCGATTGCCGATCACTTCGAGGGTTCACCCGACCCCGGAACGATCGAAGCCGCGCGCGCGTGGGCGACGACGTTCACATGGGGACGCGCCGCGCGCGCGGCGATCGACGTGTTCTCCGAAGCCGTCGCCGAGGTCGCGAGCGGAAGCGATTCGTGAGCGTCCGCGCGGCGCTGTTTGCCGAGCAGCTCCTGCACGAGATTCCCGGCGGGATCGGCACGTACGTCCGGGCGCTCGTGCGGCGGCTTCCGCCCGCAGGCGTCGAGCTCGAGCCCGTCGTCGCCTGGCACAGACGCCAGACGCTGTCGGGGGCCGGGCTGTCACACGCGCGCAGGCTCCACCTCCCCCGGCAGCTGCTGTACCGCCGCTGGCGCCACGGCTCCCGTCCCGGCGTCGGCGGCACGGCGCAGCTCGTGCACGCCCCGAGCATGGCGTTCCCGGCTCCGGACGGCCGTCCGCTCGTCGTCACCGTTCATGATCTGAACTTCCTCGAGCACCCGGATGCGTACCCCGAGGCCGGTCTTGACTTCCACAGAATGATGCTCGGGCGGATCGGCGACGCGTCGCTCATCATCGCGCCGTCGAGCGCGACGGCCGATGCCCTCGCCGCGCTTCCGAATCCACCACAGCGCGTGCGCGTCGTCCCGATGGGCACCGACATGGAGCCGCCCGACGTGGAGGAACGCGACAGGCTCCTGGACAACCTTCGGATCGAGCGGCCGTACGTGTTGTGGATGGGCACGCTCGAGCCGAGAAAGAACCCGGAAGGCGTGATCCGCGGTTTCGTCGAGGCTCTCGACGCCGGCTTCCCCCAGGACGACTCGATGCACCTCTACATGGTCGGGCCGCGGGGCTGGTTCTCCGGCGACCTCGCACAACTGATCTCTACGCGCGGGCTCAGCGATCGGTTGCGCCGCATCGACGCGCAGCCGCTGCCGGTGCGAGCGGCACTCTATTCGGGAGCGGCTGCTTTCGTGTTCCCGTCCCTCGCCGAAGGGTTCGGCCTTCCGATCGTTGAGGCAATGGCGTGCGGCGCGCCGGTGGTGACATCGAACCGTTCGTCGATGCCCGAGGTCGCGGGCGCCGCCGCCGAGCTGTGCGACCCGGACGATCCGCACTCGATTGGAATGGCAATCGCGAAGATCCTTCGCGACCCGGACCTCGCTGAAGACTTACGTCGCGTCGGCTACAAGCGTGCGCGCGAGTTCACTTGGGACCGGACTGCGCAGGGGACCGTCTCGTGCTACCGGGAGGCGCTGGGGGACGCAGCGGACCTGTGACCGGGAGCCTGAACGTTGCATTCGATGCGACGTCGATTCCGGGTCAGCGTGTCGGAGCCGGGGTCTACGTCGCCGAGCTGCTCCGCGCATTCGATCGGCTGGACGTCGATGTCCACGCGCTCGTCAATGCACGCGATGCGCGCGAGCTCTCATCGATGGCGAAGCAGGCGGTGCTGCACGCCGTCCGCATCCCGAATCGCCCCGCTCGGTTGTTGTGGAGCCAGCTCGTGCTGCCCGCGCGGATCCGTCGTCTTCGCCCGGACGTGTTTCACGGCCCGCACTACACGCTCCCCGCACGTCTCGGCTGCGCGAGTGTGGTGACCTTTCACGATCCGACGTTCTTCACGCTTCCTCGTCTCCACGAGCGCTCGAAGGTTGCGTACTTCACCCGCGCGGCCCGGTCGGGCATCGCTCGCGCGTCGCGAGTGATCGCCGTCTCCGAGTACGCGCGAGCCGGTGCCGTCGAGCACGGTCGTGCCGACCCGGCCAAGGTCGAGACGGTGTACGAGGGGGTCGATCCGGCTCGCTATCACCCGGACGGCGAAGGCCGTCCGTTCGACTTCGAGCCCTACATCTTGTTCGTCGGCGCGATCGAACCGCGCAAAGACGTCCCGACGCTCATCGCCGCATACGAGGCACTCGCGCGAGGCGGTCTGGAGCATCAGCTCGTCGTGGTGGGACCACCGGCGTGGGGCTCCGCCGCGGTCGAGGCGGCCGTCGACCGCCTCCGAGCGGGCAAGGTGCATCGGCTCTCGTTTGTCCCGGAGGAGCGAAAGATCGAGCTCTACCGGCGAGCCTCGGTCTTCGTCTACCCGTCGATCGCCGAAGGATTCGGTCTGCCGGTGCTCGAAGCCATGGCGTGCGGCGCCCCGGTCGTCACGACGACCGGATCGGCCCCCGAGGAGATCGCCGGCGATTCCGCACTGCTGGTTCCCCCCCAGAACGCCGACGCGCTGCGTGACGCGATACACCGGGTGCTAACCGATACCGCACTGGCCGCCGATCTCGCCGGACGAGGTATTGCGCGCGCACAGTCGTTCACGTGGTCGCGCACCGCATCCAGAACGCTCGAGGTTTACCGTGCGGCCGCCGGAGCGATGGTGTGACCGACGTCTCGGTCGTCGTCGTGAACTACAACGCGGGCGAAGCGATCCTCGATTGTCTCCGCGCCCTTGAGACCGAGTCGCCGGCGGAGATCGTCGTGATCGACAACGCGTCGACCGACGGGAGTGGCTACGCCGTCGCGCGCGAACATCCGGGAGTTCGGCTCGTGCGAAACCGCGACAACGTCGGTTTCGGGCCGGCCGTGAATCAGGGCGTCGGTCAGACGCGCTCGCCGTACGTCTTCGTTCTGAATCCGGACGCCGTCGTGCGTCGGGGCTCGCTGCGCGCCCTCGCCGCGGCCCTCGACGACCACCCCAAGGCCGGAGCCGTCGGTGCGCTCGTTCTGAATCCGGACGGCTCCGTCCAGCCGACGAAGCGAGCGTTCCCGACGCTGTGGCAATCCGCGTTGCACGGGCTGCTGGGCGTCGTCTGGCCGAACAACCCGGGCACGCGTGCCTACACGCTCGCCGACGCGCCTATCGACGCTCCGGCCGTCGTGGATTGGGTTGCCGGAACCGCCGTGGCGGTGCGCCGCGACGCGTTCGAAGCGCTCGGAGGATTCGACGAGGGCTTCTTCCTCTTCGTGTCCGACGTCGATCTCTGCCGCCGGCTGTGGGACGCGGGCTGGGAGGTGTGGTTCGAGCCGGCCGCCGTTGTCGAGCACGCCTGGGGGACGAGCTGGACGCAGCGACCTCTGAAGTTCATGTGGATGCACCAACGGAACCTGTGGCGGTACGTGAAGAAACATCGTCGGGGAGCGTGGGTCCTCGCCTACCCGTTCATCGCGCTCGCGCTCGGCCTTCGATTCGTGTTGCTGGCGATCAGGTGGGTGTTCACACGAAGATCGGTGCCGAGCCATCGAACAGCGGGGAGCAGGACGTGAAGGCGGTCATGCTCGTCGGCGGTCTGGGAACGCGTCTGCGTCCGCTGACGCTCGACACGAAGAAAGAGCTCATGCCGGTCGCCAACCGGCCGTTTCTCGAGCACGTGCTGGCCAACCTGGCCAGACACGGCGTCGACGAAGCGATCCTCACGACCGGCTATCTCGCCGAAGCGTTCGAGGACTTTCCCGAGGAGCGCACGCATGGTGTTCGTCTCGTCATCGTTCGGGAGTCCGAGCCCCTGGATACGTGCGGCGCCGTCAAGAACGTCGAGCGGCACATCGACGGAACGTTCCTTGTGCTCAACGGCGACATCCTCACCGGTCTCGACATTTCCTCGCTCGTCCGCTTTCACCGCGAACGGGAGACACTCGGCACCCTCACACTGCATCCGGTGGAGGACCCGTCCGCGTACGGCCTCGTGCCGATCGACGAGGACGGCCGCATCGAGCGATTCATCGAGAAGCCGCGGCCGGAGGAGATCGTCACCAACCTGATCAACGCCGGGACCTACGTCCTCGAGCCGGAGATCCTCGACTACGTCCCGGCCGGAGTTCCGTATTCCTTCGAGCGTGTGCGCGAGGGCGGGTTGTTCCCCTTGCTGCTCGCCGAAGGGGAAGCGCTCTACGGCTACGTCTCCAATGAGTACTGGCTCGACATCGGAACCCCCGAGAAGTACGTCAAAGCCAACCGTGATGTCGTCGAAGGGCTCGTCGGCATCGACCCGGCCGGCGTGCGGGAAGGTGGCCGCGTGTGGCTGGGTCGGGGCGTCGACATCGACGAGTCGGCGCTTGTCCAAGGACCTTGTGTCGTCGGTGACGGCACGACCATCGGGCGCGGGGCGACGGTCGGCCCACGCTCGTGTGTCGGCAACGACTGTCGGATCGGCGAAGGCGCGACGATTGCCGAGTCCGTGCTCCACGACGGTGTCGAGGTCGCGTCGGAAGCGGCAATCCGAGGCAGCGTGCTTGCCCGGGGCGTGCGCATCGGCGCCGGAACGATCGCCGAAGGCGCGATCCTCGGGTCGGGCGTACACGTTGGAGCCTCCAACGAGCTGCGCCCGGGTATCCGGGTATGGTCGGGTGTCGATATTCCCGACCGCGGGATCACGTTCTCGTCCAAGTAATGCGCACGCTCGTCACCGGAGGCGCCGGCTTTGTGGGATCGGCCGTGGTCGAGGCGCTGAACGCGCAGGGCCATGAGGTCTACGTCGTCGACGACCTGTCGACGGGCAAGTTGTCCAACCTTGCCGATGCACGCAAGCGGGGACATGTGCAGTTCCATCGATTCGACATCCGTTCAGATCGCATCGCCGAGCTCTTCGAGCAGGTCAAACCCGAAGTCGTGCTGAATCTCGCCGCGCAGGCCTCCGTGCCGAGATCCGTCGCCGATCCGATCCACGATGCCGAGGTGAACACGCTCGGGCTTCTCCGGGTCCTCGACGCATGCGTGAAGGCCGATGTTCGAAAGGTCGTCCATGCGTCGTCCGGAGGGACGATCTACGGGGCGCAACGCAAATATCCCATCAGGGAAACGGCTAAAGGGCGTCCGGAGTCGCCGTACGGCATCGCAAAACGCGCGGGCGAGGACTATCTCCGCTTCTACAAGGACAAGCACGGCTTGGACTTCACTTCACTCGCTCCGGCGAATATCTACGGACCACGGCAGGATCCGCACGGTGAGGCGTGCGTGGTCGCGATATTCGCGCTGAAGCTCGTTCGCGGGGAGCAGCCGACGATCTACGGAACGGGCGAGCAGACGCGCGACTTCGTCTACGTCGTCGACGCCGCCGACGCGTTCGTGAAGGCCTGCGACGCCGCGTCCGGCGAGACCGTCAACGTCGGGACCGGTATCGAGACGTCGATCAACGACCTGTACGAGCGCATGGCGGACGCCGCCGGATTCACGGGCGAGCCCCTGCGCGGTCCCGCCCGCGCGGGCGACCTCAAGCGCAACGCGCTCGACCCGGCAAAAGCGGTGGACGTGCTCGGGTGGAAACCGTGGACGTCGCTCGCAGAGGGACTGCGAAGCACCGTTGGCTGGTTCCAGCGAAACGCCGACTAACGAAAGAGGTCTTCGCTGACGGGCCGCACGAGATCGCTTGCGCTGCCGTCCGACGCCGCCCATTCATAGCCGCGCACGATGCAGGCGGGAATGCGGTCGAGCTTGTCCATCACGAGCTCCGCGGCGCTCGCGAGCTCGTCGATGTGGGCGATCTGTGTGATCAGGAGCTCGCGGCCGGCCGGGTCGAGCTTGCCTTCGTAGGTTCGCAGCGCCTGCAGGCCCGACGATCCGATGGCGACGTTCGTATGGCCGATGCGCCACGCTCGGCCGAAGGTGTCGGACACGATCACCGCGACGGGGGAGCCGCACCGCTGTTCGATCGTCCGACGGATCCGCTGAGCCGAGGCGTCCGGATCGCGCGGAAGCAGGGATGCCGTCCCCTCTGAGACGTTGGACATGTCGACTCCGGCGTTCGCGCACACGAGCCCTTGTTGGGTCTCGACGATCAAGTGATCGGCCGTCTCGCGGACGACCCGACGCGCCTCGCGCAGGGCCGCCGCGCGTGCGTCCTCGCGCGTGGAGGCCGGGATGACGCGGCCTTCCGCCTTCGAGACGATCTTCTGCGCCACGACGACGACATCGCCGGGCATGACGCGCGTTCCCTGCGCAAGCGCCGCATCGACGATCTGTGTGCCGATGTCGTCGCCGGCAGCGATCTCTCCCAGTCCGTCGACCGGGATGATGCGGAGCTCAGTGATGGACGACATGATCCAGGATCGTCTTTGCGACACGGGCCGCTTCTTCCGGTCCCGACATGATCGTGTCGCACACGAACGCGTGCATACCGAGCTCCTCGATCTCAGGCGCGTACGTCGCATCGGCTTCGTCGATCACGAACACATCGAGCAGGCCCTCGTAGACACGGGCGACTCCGGCAGGAGACACGTCGTGGCCGAGTGAGGCGAGCACGCGATCGGCGGGTCCCTTCAGTGCTTTGCCGCCGACGATCGGTGACACGCCGACGCGCACACCCTGTGCCGTGGCAAGCGCATCTCGAATCCCGGCGATGGCCAGCGGCGGAGCGATCGACAGGATCGGGTTGGAGGGCGGGATGAACACGGCGTCGGCGGTGGAGATTGCGTCGACCACGCCCGGGGCGGGCGACGCTTTGATCGCTCCGCTGTAGGCGACTTCGATGATCTCGTCTGCTTGCCGCCGGTGCACGAAGTACTCCTGGAAGTCGAGCTCTTCGCCGGTGGCGATTGTGAGGACCGTACGGACGGGCTCGTCCGACATCGGGATGATCGTTGCCTCGACGTCGAGGGCGCGTGCGATCGCGGCCGTCGTCTCGGTGAGGGTGCGTCCGGTATCGAGCAGCCGGGCCCGGAGCTGGTGGGTGGCAAGGTCCCGATCGCCCAGAGCGAACCACGCTTGGAGGTCGGCGTCACCGCCGAGTCGGGAAGCGAGCTCCTTGTATCGCTCGTCGGCGACGAAGGTCTCGGCCGCAAGCCCCCAACCCCTCGTCCAGTCGGTGGACGCCGAGAGGTGATACAGGACCGTGTCGATGTCGGGGCAGATCAACAGCCCGCGAATGCGTTCGTCGTCGCCCGTGTTGACGACGATCGTCAGTTCCCGTGGGTCGAGATTCCTCACGAGCCCCGCGCAAAAGCGCGCGGAGCCGACGCCCCCGGAGATTGCTGACACCTGCACCTGCAGATTGTAAGAAGGCGCTGCGCGGCCGATGTATTCTGCTGTCTCAATGCCCGGGCTCCCTATCGTTGGAGATCCATGGACGACGGCCTAGAGCGGGCCCTCGCGCGCAGTCGGTCGGGCGAATCGCTCACCGGAGCCGACATCCTCAGCGTGCTGACGAGCACCGACGACGAGCTCGTGCACGTTCTGGAACGCGCCCGGGAGCTGCGCGACGCCTATCTCGAGCGCATCGGGCTTCCGGCGGTCGTGACCTACTCGCGAAAGGTCTTTATTCCGCTCACCTATCTGTGCCGGTACCGGTGCTCGTACTGCACCTTCGTCAGGACTCGCGAGACACCGGGAGCCGAGTACCGGTCGCTTCAGGATGTTCGCGAGATCGCCGAACGGGGCCGTGAGTGGGGATGCACCGAAGCATTGTTCACGCTCGGCGAAGCGCCGGAGCTGCGTCACGACGAGGCGCGGTCGTGGCTCGCCGAACGCGGACACTCGAGCACGATCTCGTACCTCCTCGAAGCTGCACGCGTCGTCTTGACCGAGACGGGACTGCTCCCACACGCGAACCCCGGAGCGGTGACCCGTGAAGAGATGACGAGGCTTCGCGAGGTCACGGCATCGCAGGGCGTGATGATGGAGGAGCTCGCCGACCGCTTGCTCGCACCCGGATACGCCCACGCGGGCGCCGCCGGAAAGGCCGAGGACGTTCGCCTTGCTCAGCTCGAGCTCGCCGCGTCGACACGGACGCCGTTCACAACGGGGTTTCTCATCGGGATCGGGGAGACACTCGCCGAGCGGGCGCACACGATCGCCGCGATCGCCGCTGCCGTCGGCAGCGACGCGCCGTCGCACATCCAGGAAGTCATCGTGCAGAACTTCCGCGCCAAGCCCGACACCCCGATGCGCGCCGCCGACGAACCGGTTGAGCTCGAGATGGTGCGTGCAATTGCCGCCGCGCGCATTGCGCTCGGAGACCGGGTCTCCGTGCAGGCACCGCCGAACCTGACACCGAAGGCCTACGGCGCCTACATCGATGCCGGCATCAACGACTGGGGCGGCATCTCTCCGGTCACGCCCGACCACGTGAATCCGGAGATGCCGTGGCCGTCCATCGACGAGGTCGCAGAGACGTGCGCGGCACGCGGATTCACGCTTCGCCAGCGGCTGCCGGTCTACCCGCACTACATCACCGACGAGCACGCGTTCGCGACGTGGGTTGCGCCGGCGATGCGCCGCCACGTGCTCGCAGCCGCAGACGCGACCGGTCTCGCGCGCGAGGAACGGTGGTATGCGGGCGAAGGCTGGACGCCGGTGTTGCGGGGCGCACAGCCGCAGCCGAAGCGCCGTGCGCTGGCGATGGCGGACAACAAGCCGGCGCTTACGGCCGAGGACGTGTCCAAGGCGTTCGCGTCTCACGTGATGCAGGGCGCCTACGGGGCACCGCCGGCACTCGAGGCCGTCGGCTTCGACGAGATGCTTCCCGACCTCCCGGCCCGGACGGTGCTCGCGCACGAGCGCATCAACGGCGACCGCCATCAGGCAAACGGCCATCACCCGTGGGTTGCGCCCTATCTCGGGCGCAGCGGTCGCGCGTCGTCGGACGTGAAGACGCTCCTCGAACGTGCGCAACAGGACGAACGGCTCGATGAAGTGGAGGTCGAGCGTCTGTTCCGCGCGGAAGGTCCGGATCTCGAGGCCGTTCTCGTGAAGGCCGATGATCTGCGCCGGACGACCGTCGGCGACGAGGTCACATACGTAGTCAACCGGAACATCACGTACACCAATTTCTGTCACACCGGGTGCAGCTTCTGCGGCTTCGCCCGCCCGCTCGGCCACGAGGACGGCTATTACTTCGCACCGGACGAAGTGGGACGCAAGGCGCGCGAAGCCTGGGACCTCGGTGCGACGGAAGTCTGCATCCAGGGCGGTATCCACCCGCATAACACCGGCGAGATCTATCTCGAGATCGCGGCCGCCGTGCGCGACGCCGCGCCCGGTATGCACCTGCACGGGTTTTCCCCGCTCGAGATCACGGTCGGCGCGCAGACCCTGAATCTGTCGATCGAGCGCTACCTGACGATGCTCAAGGACGCCGGCCTCGGCTCGATTCCCGGGACGGCGGCCGAGATCCTCGATACGCGTGTGCGCCCGAAGATCACGCCGCAGAAGCTGTCGGCCGACGACTGGATCGACCTGATGCGGACGGCCCATCGGGTCGGCCTTCCCTCGACCACCACGATCATGTTCGGCCACATCGACGACCCCCGGGCATGGGCGATCCACCTGTTGCGCCTGCGCGACCTGCAGGTGGAGACGGGCGGGTTCACCGAGCTCGTCCCCCTTCCCTTCGTCCACCACCGGACGCCGATGTTCGTACGGGGCGCCTCGAGAACCGGCCCGACCTGGCGCGAGAGCCTCAAGATCCACGCCATCGGGCGGATCGTGCTGCATCCTCACATACCGAACATCCAGGCCTCCTGGGTCAAGCTGGGCCTGGACGGCGTCATCGCGTCATTGGATGTCGGTGTCAACGACTTTGGTGGAACCTTGGGCGAAGAGCACATCTCTCGGATGGCCGGAGCGAGCCACGGCCTCGGGCACTCGGTGAACGAGATCGAGCAGGCCGTCCGCCGGGCCGGGAAGATTCCCGTCGAGCGCACGACCACCTACGAGCGCCCAGCGCACCCCTACCGCGACCGCGTCGGACTGGCAACGAGCTCGTGACCAACGACAGGCTCTCGACGAGCGCGCTCGACGACATTCTTTCGCGCGCGGTCGATCGTCAGATCGCGGAGCAGCGAGCTTTGCGGCAATCGCTCGACGAGCTGCGCGAGGCCGTCAACGAGCTCGCGGCACGACCCGGCCCGAAGCTGGACGTGTCCGCGCTCGAGGAGCGCCTGCAGACGATCGTGCGCGCGCTGTCTGAGCGCCCGGCCGGAGGCGGGATCGATACCGTCGGACTCGAGGAGCGCCTGAAGGGGATCATTCAGTCGACGGTGATGGGTGCGTCCGAGACGACGTTCTCCTCCCTGTCCGATCAGCTGCGCAGCTTCCGGGAGTCGGTCGTGCCGAAGCTCGAGCAGGCCGACGATGCGAGTGCCGGCGTCCGCGGTCTGAGCGCGGAGATCGCGCAGGTACGCGACGTCGTGGTCGGTGTGTCCGGCGACCTCGAGGGCATCGCCCAGGCATTGATCGACTTCAACGCGGGCATCCGGCAGTGGGCGGTGGGCATGGACGACGCCGTCGCGTCGGTCAAGCTCACGGTGGGAGAGCTCTACGCGGTTGCGACGCAACCGACCAAGACCCGCGAGCCGGAAAAGGAGAAGAAGGAAGAGGCCCCCGCCGACGAGGAGTCCGAGCCGAAACGGAAGGAGCCGGCCCCCGAGGTCGACGGGCGCCGATCCGCCGAGATCGCCGATCGCATCAAGGAGACGGCCGAGCTCTCGGAGTACCTCGCCGACCAGATCGAGGACTTGGACGGAGTCATGGGACGGCTCACCGAGCTGCCTCAGCAGCTGGAGGGGGTCGTTTCGCAGGCGCTGAAGCGCACGCTCACCGCGAGAGCCAAGCTCGACAAGGAAGCAGAGGGAGCGCTGGACGAGGTGCTCGAGGCGCTCGATCAGCAAGTGGCGGCGTTGGGAGAGGTCCTCAGCCGGTTCGAGCAGGAAGAGGACCACATGCGCAAGCTCGCGCTCGAGCAGGTCGAGCTCAGCTCGCGGATCGAATCGCTGCAAGAGACCTTCATCGACCGGATCGAACGAATCGACACCGACCGCCGGCGAAGTGACGAGGCGATCGCCGTCGCAATCGACCGGTCGGCGCGCGGCCTTCAGCCCCGTGCGCTCGAGTCGCTCACGAAATCGACGAAGCAGCGGAAGCCCGCCCCCCAGAAGCAGCAAAAGGCCAAGACGGCGAGCCGCAAGGCCGCAGCCAAAGCGGAGCCTGCGCCGGAGCCCGCCCGCAGTAAGCCGAAGCGCTCGCGCAGACGCTCGAAGCAGCTCGACTGGACGCCGCTCCCCAGCGACGAATAGTCGATGGGCCGCTCCCTGAGTGCGCCCGACGTTCTCGCCGTCGTCGTTGCTCACGCATCCAGAACGAGGCTGCGCGAGACGCTGCGTTCGCTTCGCGCCCAGACGTTCGGCCGGGGTCGTGACGCGGCCGGTCACATCGAAGTCGTCGTCGCCGCGATCGGCGAGCTCGAGGTGCCGCAGGACCGAGATCTCGCACGGGCACGCGTCGTCCGCGTCGACGAACCGGCCGGCTTCGCCGACGTCGTACAGGCCGCGCTCGACCACGTTCCGGGAGCCGAGTTCGTTCTGCTCCTGCACGACGATGTCTCGCTCGAGCCCGGTGCGATAGCCGAGCTCGTTCAACTTGCATCGACCGATGCCGACATTGCGGCCGTCGGCGCGAAGCTCGTCGAGTGGGACCGTCCCGAGGTGCTCCAAGAGGTCGGCGCATCGATCGATCGCTACGCCATCAGGCGTTCGGCGCTCGATGCGGGCGAGGTCGACGCCGGGCAGCGTGACGACACGAGCGACGTGCTCTTCTGCTCGGACGCCTGTCTGCTCGTTCGCCGGTCCGCCCTTGAGGAGGTCGGCGGGCTGGACGGCGGCGCCTGGCCCTTCTACGAGGACGTGGATCTGTGCTGGCGTCTGCGTGCACGCGGACACCGCGTCCTCGTCGCCCCGCAGGCACGCGTCCGACACGCCGCCGATCTGTCGCGGGGACGACGGCTGTTCGACACGACGACGATGCGCGAGCACCTCGAGCGCGGGCGGTTGCGTTTCATGCTCAAGCACTACGCGCCCATCGGTCTCGTGGTCTTGTTGCCGCAGATCCTGATCGCGTCGCTCGTGCGCGTCGGCGCGGCGATCGCACGCCGCGAGCTCTGGCGCATCAGGGTGATCTTCAATTCGTGGACGCTCGTTGCGGGCGAGCTTCCGTCGCTGCTTGCCGCACGGCGACGCGCCGGTCCGGCCCGTGTGGACGACCGCGAGCTGCTCGCGCTGGCCGGGCGCAGCGCCGTTGCGGATGTACGAGGCGAGCGGGCCGAGTGGGCGTCGAGCATTCTCGCGTACCTCGGACGTCTCGGCGATCGGCTGCTCTCACTGGCGCGACAGCCGGTCGCCTGGGGCTGGACGGCCGCCGGCCTGGTCTTGGTGCTCATGCTTCGCAACGTGTTGTTCTCCGGCACGTTCGCGCTCGGTGAGCTCCGGCTTCCGCCGACGCTGTCGGACGCCGTCGCGGATCATCTCGGCCGCGTTCGCTCGGAAGGACTCGATCCGTTCGGGCCCGGATCTCCCGGACTGCTGTTCGTCGCGGTCGTGCGGTCGGTCGTCCGGAGTGGCGCGCTCGCCGAGAAGCTGCTGTTGCTCCTTCCGCTGTGGCTTGCGGGCACGTCCGGACGACGGCTCGGCCGGACGCTCGGCCTCCGCGGCGACGGGCCCGGATGGCTCTCGATCGTGGCCGCCGTGAATCCGGTGACCCTCTCGCTCATTCGCGACGGCGCATTGGGAGCCCTGGTGCTCTGGTCCGCGCTGCTGTGGCTGGCCGCCGGCTTGCTCGCACCTGCGCCGGTCGGTGAGGGGTTTCCCGCCGTCGTCCGGTTCGCGGCGCGCTGGGGGCTGGGCTGGGCGGTCGTCGTTGCGCTGCATCCGCCCGCATTGCTCTGGCTCGTCGTGCTCGGTGCGGTTGTCGTCGCGGCATGCCGCGACGACAACCGCACCGACGATCGCGTCAGGATTCTCACGACCGGTGCCATCGGTTCGTTCGTGCTCCTTCTGCCGTGGTCGCTCGAGTGGATCACGCGCCGCACTCCGCTGATTGGGCGACCCGGCTGGCTTGTCGACGACGGCGCCGCCGGGTTCGGCCATGCCTCGCTCGGCGGCGGGTGGCCCCTGCTGGGCTTGGTGCTGCTCGCGATCGCTGCCTCGTTCTTCGTCGGACAAACGAGGACGACGCTTGCTCTCGTCCTCCTCGCATCGATCTCCGTCTTCGCATCGGCGACCGGGTTGTTCGCGCGGGAGACGTTGCTGACGGTGGCCGGCGTGTCGTCGATGCTCGTTATCGCTGTGGTCGTCCGGCGTATCGCCGACGACTTGACGAGTTACGAGCTCGGCGGGCGCCACGCCGCCGTGATCGGCGGACTCGTTGCGATGGGCGTGCTCTGGCTCGGCGGTGTGGTGATCAACGTCGGGCCGGGCACGCGCGCCCGGACGTTGCCCGCGATCGCGACGCAACGAGAGCAGACGGGCCGCGTGCTCTGGCTTACCGAGACGACCGGCGGGGTGCGGTCCTGGGAGACGCTCGGCTTCGCCGAGCGGCTCGGCGCCCTTCCGCCGCCGGGCGGTCCGGCCGAACGGCTCGTGACGCGCGGGCTCGAGGCGGCGCGAGAGGAGCGGACGCATCGGCTCGGCGGCATCCTCGCGCTCGCCGACATCTCACACGTCGTCGCGCTCGATGCACCTTCACGCCGGGGCCTGGACGCACAAGCCGACATTGCGCAACAGGAATCGCAAGGTGGGGCCGTCGTGTATCACAACGAGGCGTGGCGCGGCCCGGCGATGCTGCTCGCGGCGCCGCCGGCCGATCCGCTGAGCCCGCAGGGTTTGGCCGACGTCGTCCGCGACCCGCGACGCGTGCCGGTGAAGGGCTGGCCCGATGGACCGATCACCGTCGATCCACCGCGTGCGCGCGAGCGGCCGGACGGGCAGGTGCTCTACCTCGCGTCGGGTGTTCGCGGCGGCGTCGACATCCAAGCGGGCGGCGGAAAGCTCTCGGCGGCGGGCTCGTACATCTCCGCCGAGGGTCTTGCGGAGCCCTTCGGCGTGGGGCCGCCCGGAGGGTGGTGGCGGTGGCTCGTCCCGCTCGGGCTCATCGCGCTGCTCCTCCTGCTCGGAGCGTGGTTCGCAGCGGCCTACGTCGGCGGGCCGCCGATGCCGTCGGCCGAGCTCCTTCCGGACCTCAAAGCGATCGCGCCGCTGCGCTGGGCGTTTGTCGCGGTGCCGGCGCTGGTCGTCTTCGGAGCGGGAGTCGGGTGGTTCGGGACGGCGTGGGGGATCGGCGGACCCTTCCTGTCGTCGGCGTGGTACTGCCCGCCGGTCGGAACCGGCTATACGCAGACGCTCGGGATCGTCAACCCGCAAGGCGACGACGTCGAATACATCGTGCGACCCGACCTTATCGGCCGTCCCGAAGCCGAAGGCCGGATTCCGGCAATGTCACGGACGACGCTTCAAATCCGCGCCACAGACGGTGCAGTGGTCGAGTCCTACGGACGACGCCTCGCCGTCGCCGCGCAGGTCGAACGGCTCGGGGATCGCGACGCCTCTTTGTGTACACGCGCGGCGCGTGAACTCAACGTCTTCCCCGAAGGCGGACGATTCGCAACGCGCGCGCAACCCCGATTGTTCGAGCGCTACGTGCTGTACAACCCGTTTCCCGATCTTGCGCGTGCGTCCGTGAAGTTCTACACGCCGGAACGGCCGATTGCGCCGCCGAAGCTGCAGGACGTCCAGGTGAAGCCCGGGCAGTACACGCTGATCGATCCGGAGGCGCAGGATCAGCCGTACACCAACCTCTCGACTGTCGTCACGGTGTGGCAGGGACGGGCGATCGTCGCGCGCAGGCTGCGCACGGTCGAGCAAATCTCGTGGTCTCTGCCGGTGAGCGTGCTGCAGGCCGGTGGTGTGCTCAGCCGTGCGCAGACCGACAAAGCCGATACCGCGGTCATCGCGGTGAACACGGCGGAGGAACCGGCACGCGTTGCCGTGTTCGGCTCGGCGAGGCGCGGATCCATTCCCGAGGAGACGTTCACGGTCCCGGCCGGCGGTCGAAACACCTTCGAGCTCGACGACGTCGCTCCGCGTGCCGCGGAGCTCGTCGTCGAGCTCGAGACCGACAGGCCCGTCGCACTCGAGTCGCTCGTCGCGCCCGACGACCGCCGCCGCGGCGTGTCGTTGTTGTCGCCCGTGGTTCCCGAGCGCTCCTGGGTCTTCCCGATCGCCGAGCGACGGGAGCTCGTCGTCGTCAACCCGAACCCGAAGGCCATACGCGTGGACGTCGACCGGATGGGTCCCGGCCCCCCGGTTGCGTCGTTCGTGATCGAAGCGAGCCGTACTGCACGCATCAAGCTGCAGGGCTCGCGAGGGTTCGGGCTGATCGTCCGCAGCCGCGACGGCGCGTTTACCGCTGCCGTCGTCGGCGGACGCGGATCGATGAACGGTGTGCCCTTCTCCTGATCACGCCTGGGCCAGCCGCCGTTGCAGATGCTCGCGCTCGGCCGGGTTTTCCGTGAGCTCGAGCGCTCTGCGAAACGAGGACGCGCTCTCCTGTGACCGTCCCGATCGCCGGAGCAGCTCGCCGCGGGTCGCGTGATAGGCGGCGTAGCCATCGAGCTCGAGCGTCTCGAGCAACTGCAGTGCGTCGTCCGGGCCGCGCACGTAGGCGACGGCAACGGCGCGATTCAGTGCGACGACGGGTGAGGACGTGAGACCAAGTAGCGCGTCGTACAGTTGGAGGATTCTGCGCCAGTCCGTCGCCTCGAACGACGGCGACACCGCATGGACGGCCGCGACAGCGGCCTGGAGCTGATACGGTCCCGGACGCCCGAGCCGGTCGGCCCGGTCGATGAGCATCACGGCATCGTCGATGGCGACGCGATTCCACGACGAGCGGTCCTGGTCTTCGAGAAGGACGAGCTCGCCGTCCGGTCCGAACCGCGAATTTGCCCGCGCCAAGTGCAGCCGCATGAGCGCAAGCAGGCCGATCGCTTCGGGCTGGTTCGGCATCAGCTCGACCAGCAGCGAGCACAGCCACTCCGCCTCGCCGGCAAGGTCGGGACGCGACGCCGACGACGAGGCCAGGTAGCCCTCGTTGAACACGAGGTACAGCACGGCGAGCACGGCATCGAGGCGTTCTGGGAGCTCTTCGTCCGGCGGGACGCGGTAGGGGATCTTCGCGTCGCGGATCTTGCGCTTGGCACGAACGAGCCGCTGCGCGATCGTTCGTTCCGGGACGATGAACGCCCGCGCGACCTCCGAGGTCGACAGACCTGCAATCGTCCGAAGCGTCAGCGCAACCTGGCCGTCGCGCTGAAGCGCCGGGTGGCAGCACGTGAACAGCAGGCGCAGGCGGTCGTCGGCCCCCCGAGGCTTCATCGACAGCTCCTCGTCGAGCGCGAGGGACGGCGCAAGCTCGCGGAAGCGTGCGTCCCGGCGCAGCCGGTCCAACGCCCGGTGCCGGGCGGTCGTCTGCAGCCAGGCTCCGGGGTTGTCCGGCGTTCCGTCCTTTGGCCAGCGCTCGAGCGCCGCGACCAGCGCATCGCCCACGACCTCTTCGGCGAGATCCCAGTCGCCCAGCAGGCGGACGAGCGTCGCCGTCAGCCGCGAGGCTTCGCGCCGGAAGACGCGTTCGAGCTCAGCTCGAGTGGTCGACGACGGGACGCACCTCCAGCACGGAGTGCGGCGAGGGCCACGACTTGGCGATCGCGAGCGCTTCGTCGAGGTCGGCGCACTCGAGGATCGCGAATCCGCCGATGATCTCCTTGGTCTCGACGAACGGGCCGTCGGTCACGAGGGTCTTGCCGCCGTTGAGCCGGACGGTCGTCGCCGTGTCCGCGCCCTGGAGCTCCTCGCCGCCGACGATCTTGCCCTTGGCTCCCAGATCGGCGAACCACGCCCCGATCTTCTCGTAGACCGCCGCCTGCTCTTCCTCCGGCATCGTCAGGCTCGCGTCGCCCGCGATGAGCATCACGTACCGCATACCGACCTCCTCGCTTCGGAGCGGGCCGTTCCCGCCCTCATCATGACGACGAATGGGAGCCGGCGAAATCGACAACAGCACGAATCATTTTCCGCTTCGGTAGTGCATCAGTTTGCGGTGACAGACTCTTTCCCCCGTCCGCGAGCCCCGCTAGTCTGGGGCTATGCCAAAGCGGTCAAGCAAGGACATCAACCGAGCGGCTAAGCGCCTGGTAGATCGCGTCACCGGCGAAGCTCCTCCGCAGAGAGAGAAGAACCCCGCAGCCGTAGAGCTAGGCCGGCTTGGTGGGAAGAAGGGCGGGAAGGCCAGGGCTCAGAAGCTAACCGCCGCCAGGCGCAAGGAGATTGCTCAACAAGCGGCTGAGGCTCGTTGGGCAAAGGCTAGGCAGGCTGAGGCGCCTCCGGGCGGAAACTAGCCTCGGCAGATTCGTAGATAGGTCCACGAATCTGGACCCAATACAAGGCCCAGAGTCGCCACACGCACTCCCACTCCCAAGAGTTGGGATCGACGCTGACGACGGGCAGGTGGAGATCCCGTAGCTCCGTAGGACCCAAAGACGCGCCATGCGTTGTTGGCTCTTCCTGGAGAGCCGCGACCAGCGCCCCGACAAGTGCTTCACCTTCCTCGGCACTCAGCGGAGTAGTTCGGTAACTCAGCGCTTGCCGGATCATCGGTGCAGTTCGTGCGAGTTCGGATTTTGCTGCTTGAACGTCGAGCGCTGTGACTTGCGCAAGGAGACTTGCCCAAAGCGCAGTGAGACTGCGTTCTTCTTTCACTGCGGCCTCGGCCTGTTCCACCGCCATGATGATTTCTTTTGCCGCGAACCATCTATCGCCAATCATCATTTGGGGGTCTATTGGCCCAAGGTCACTCGTCGGACCTAGCCGGATTTCATCAGCACCGAGTGCTAGAAGCGTGGCCGCGCTCTTTGCTATGTCCGGAACGACGAGCACGAGCTTTGAACAGCGGCTCTGCAACACACGGATCGCGCGTACCGCCTGCTCGCCGTCGCCGCCGGGTGATCTCAGGAGAAGGTGTAGCTCACGGTCGCCCTGTTCGTGGAGCAGATGTTCCTCAATGTTGAGGACGAAATCGATATCGATGTAGTCAATAGCGGCCAGGAACTTAGCGCCAGTGACGCTCTCGTAGGCAGTTATCAGCTCCTGGCGGTGGTACCGATCTGCGTGATGTGCGTGGTAGACAGGACTCTGCTTCGGATGCGGTCGCTGGCCTGTCGGCGCTGCATTAGACCCCGCGGCGGTAGCGGACGCGGGTTCAGCCGCAGAAGCTTCTCCGCCTCCTTGCGCGCTTCCAGCGCTTCCAGGATTTCCGTCGTCCACGTCGCAGGCTCCCCGTCCCGGGGGACGATCTTAGACAAGAGAGTGTCTGGTTCCGTAGCCGGTAGGGGTCGCTTCGCTGCGGCAGTCATGGAACCAGTTTGCACCTACCCCCTGACAGGACTCTTGATCCTGGGCTTGACAATGCTTGACCGCTCAAGCATAATGAACCTATGAACACGCTGAGCACTCGGAAGCGAGCGCAGATCGTCGGGTGTTTGGTCGAAGGCATGAGCATGAGGGCCACGGCGCGAGTCACCGGAGCCGCCTTCAACACGGTGAGCAAGCTCCTGGTCGAGCTGGGCGAAGCATGCGACCGCTACCAAGACGAGGTACTTCGAGGGCTCAACTGCGAGCGGATCGAGTGCGATGAGGTTTGGTCCTTTTGCTAGCCAAGCTCAAAAGTTCGCTGGGGGATCGGCGGGCGGAACGCCAGCCTTTCTGGGGGCGGATGCATGACCCTAGTCCAACTGATGCACTACCTCCGCTTCTTACCCGAACTTGTTGCTACATAAGAAACAACGAACCCGGATTCGGGGTACGCGAAATTCGCAACGCAAGAAAACGCGATCCCCGTACCCCGAAAAAGCGCAACGCGAAGAGGAGAAAGGCTTCCTCTTCGTCCGGATGAAGCTCCGCGAGAAACGTCCCAGAAAATGCCTCGGCGCCAGGTTGCCCTGGCGCCAAGACCCAACCATCTTACTACAACCGCGCCTTTCGGTCAATGTGGTCGGTCAATCCGATGTTCATTCCTTGCCGGGCCCGGGTACCCGACTTACGCTGATGTAGTTATGCGCCTCTGCCGCAAGATCGGGTGCAGTGAGGAAGCAGCCTCGACCTGCACGTTCAACTATCCCGAGCGTCAGGTCTGGATCGGTCCGCTGCTCTTCGAGCCGGAGCCCGGCTCCTACGACCTGTGCGAGGACCACGCGAACAGGTTCGTGGCTCCCGTCGGCTGGATGATCTCCGACCTCCGGGACCAGCTCCACCAGGTCGAGAAGCTCCCCGCCTAGCGGAACGCACAGGCAATCGTCCTCCCCGGGTCCGCGTATCTTAGGTAACGACGACACCCAAGATGACCATCTCGCGCGAGCTGATCAGGCAGATCCGGGCGATGGACGCCTATGACCTTCGCCGCCTCCAGATGCTCATCCGCGGGCTCCTATTGGAGGACTCGGCCCCCGAACCCGAGCAGGGCGCCGTCACCTTTCGCCAGGAGATGGTGCGCTGCGGGAAGAAGGAGTGCGGCCGCTGCCCGCACGGTCCGTATTGGTACGCCTACTGGAGGGAGGACGGCCGCACGCGCTCGCGGTACGTCGGAAAGGAGCTGCCGGGAGAGCGTGACTGAGTATCGGCGCGACTCCGGGCGTCGTTTTCCCGGCATGCGGTGCGTGAGCTGCGGTCGCGAAGACCTCCGGGTTGTTTTCCTCGAGAAGATCGGCTCCGTCACGCGCACCTACTGCAACCGCTGCGAGCACGAACGCTCCGAACCCGTTCACGAACAGGAAGTATCGGCGAGCTCCTAGCCCGGCAGTATTCTCAGCCGATGCTCCAGCGCGTTCGTGAATCGAGGCTCTACGCCGACCTCCATCGGCACGAGATCGTCCGGCAGTTCGTGAAGTACGCGATCGTCGGCGCGATCAACGTCGTAATCCAGCTGGCCTTCTTCAACGGCCTCCGGATTGCTGGCGTTCATCGCATCCCCGCTTCAACCGTGGCGGCGGTCGTGACGAGCATCACCAGCTTTGCGCTGAACAAGGTCTGGTCATTTCGTGACAGTAACGCCTCCCGAGTTCACCGCCAGTACCTCAGGTTTTCCCTCTTCACGCTTGTCGGGCTTGCGATCTTCACGGGCGCTTTCAGGCTGCTGCTAATTCCGCTGGAACAGTACGGACGGCTCGGCGAGAACGCGGCGTTTATCTTGGCGATTCCGGCGGCCGTTGTCTGGAACTTCACGAGCTACCGGCGGTGGACGTTCAACCGGGCGGCGCCCGTAGGCTCCGCCTGAGTCGCCGGATCTCGGCGAGTGTCCGCAGGATCACTCGCGGCGAGGCGCCCTTCGGACGGCCGGCGATTCGCGGGTGATGCGGCACCGGCACTTCGACAACACGGCATCCTGCCGTTTGCGCACGGATGAGGAGCTCGGCCGATACGAATGCTCCACCCGACTCGAGCTTCGGGACGACGGTGTCTATCACCGCGCGCCTGTAGAGCTTGAAGCCGCAGTCGACATCGTGCATGCGGAGCGCAAATGTCATGCGAAGAACGACGTGATACACGCGCGCGATGACGAGTCTGTGCCACGGGTCCGCGCGTTTCACCCGATGGCCGACGACGATGTCGGCCTCGGGCAGGCGATCGAACAGCAGGGCGAGGTCGGCGACCCTGAACTGCCTGTCTCCGTCTGAGAACGCGACGACATCGCCGCGCGAATGCGTCAGGCCGGATCGGACTGCGTGACCGTAGCCGAGGTTCGTGGGATGCGCCACGAGCCGGACACGGGAGTCGCGTTCCGCGAAGCGCCGGACGACCTCGCTCGTTGCGTCGGTGGACCCGTCGTCGACGACGACGATCTCGAAGTCATTCGCAAAGGCAGGCAACGCCGCGACGGCTTCATCAAGCAAGGGACCGATGTTGTCCTCTTCGTTCCACGCCGGGAAGACACACGTGAGCAAGCGTTCTATCGCACTGCCTCCTGCCTTCGGGAAGCGCTTACCGTACCTCCACCCGCGTGGGGAGAACCGCATTTATGCTCCGTGCCGTGAACCCCCGACCGGCAGCTTCTGAAGCTCTGCGGCGGTTCGCAGTGTGGCTGTCGACGCCCGTCGGACTCGCGTCGCTTTTCGCCGTCGGCTTGCTCATCCGCCTCGTGCTCGCCGGGGGCGGTGGATTCCCATTCGACATGTCGTCGTTCTCCGGCTGGGCCGGACGACTCGCCGAGCGGGGACCCTGGAACTTCTATCCGCGCGGTGGCGACAAGTTCTTCGTCGACTATCCGCCGGGCTACCTCTACATCCTTTGGGGAATCGGACGACTGGCGCGCGCGCTCGGATCGGGCGCGCCGAGCGTCTTCTGGCTGAAGCTGCCGCCGATCCTCGCCGACCTCGGGCTGGCGTGGCTCATCGGCGAGCTCGCGACGCGTCTGGCACCCGCGAGTCTCACGCGTCGCATCGATGTGCGCGGTCCGGCCGCCGCCGCGATTCTGCTGAACCCGGCCGTATTTTTCATCTCGGCCGTCTGGGGCCAGGTCGACGTCTTCCTTGCGTTGCTGGTCGTCGGCGGTCTGTTGCTGCTCGGCACCGGCGCGCCAACCTTCCGACGGGAGGCGGGAGGCATTGCGCTGTTGGCAATCGCGATTGGGACCAAGCCGCAAGCGGCGTTCGCAATGCCGATGGTCGTCCTGTTTCTCGTTTGGCGTCATGTGCGCTCTCGGCTCGTGGAGCAGGCGGACATCGATTCGCGTGTCCGCGTCGTTGCGGGCGGGCTTGTTCGCGTCGCCGCGCTGGCCGCCGTCGGCGCCGTTGCCGGGCTCGCGCTGCTCGCGCCGTTCCGACTCGGCCCGGTGGCCGCATTCGATTTCTACGCGAAGGCCTCGAGCACGTACTCCGTCACGAGTGTCTTCGCCTTCAACGGCTGGGGGATTGCCGGGTTCTGGAGGCCCGACTCCGGTGCCGATGCGTTCAAGGTGATCGGGCTCCCGGCATTCGCCGTCGGGCTGGCGCTGTTCTCGTTTGGCGGCGCACTCGTATGCGCGCGCGCGTGGCAGAGCTTGCGGTCGGGCGAAGACGAAGGCCGCGTCCTCGTGTTCGGAGCTGCCGCCGTCACACTCGTCGGCTTCGCCGTCCTGACGCGGGTGCACGAGCGGTACTTGTTCCTGCCGCTGGCC
Source organism: Actinomycetota bacterium (assembly GCA_035640475.1). Lineage (GTDB taxonomy): Bacteria > Actinomycetota > JAICYB01 > JAICYB01 > JAICYB01 > DASQWC01. Next base: position 36,976 of record DASQWC010000126.1, read on the forward strand.
TTGCTCGGTGCGTTCTTTGCCGTTCGGTGGCTCAAGCGAGCCTTCATTGCGCTGTCCGCGCTGTACCTGATCAACGTGTTCTTCCCGTACGTGTACTACCTGAAGTACGTGGGCCGTCCGGCACCGACCCTCGGTGGGCTCGTGGACTCTTTCTACGGCGCCGTCGGTGGAACGCAGATGCGAGTGCTGTCCGCCGTCACCGCCGCTGCGTGTCTATACATCGCAGCGCGCGGCTGGCACGCGATCGAGGCGCCCCCCGTTGCGGAACCGTTGCCGCTCATTCCGCGCGACGTCGCGGAAGCCGTGCGGCCGGCACGCTGGTCGCTCCGCTTGCATCCCGTCGGTCGGCGCGGCGCCGTGATCGCGCTCCTCGCGTTCGCCGTGGCGCTCGGCACCCGGCTTCCCGGACTCGGCCATCCCCCGGGGATGTACTTCGACGAGGTGTACCACGCGCGTACGGGGGCGGAATACATCGGGAACAAAGAGGTGTTCGAGTGGACCCACCCGCCGCTCGCCAAGGAATTGATCTCGTTTTCCATGCGCGCTTTCTCCGGCTACGGCGCGCGCGCGGGCGGAGACCTTCCGCGAGGCGTCGGTCCAAAGGGACTGACGTCGGGTCCGGAAAGTCTTGCCTGGGTCGAACGCAGCGGCCCGACGGCGCGGGTCCGCTTCGGAACCCTGAGCGGCACATGCGGACTCAAACGAACCGACTCGCCGCCGGCCGTCACGTTCGACCCGAAGGAGATCGCGTTCGACGGCGGGCCGGTGTTCCTCGCCGGCACCGGGGACGAAGGTGTTCCGCAGCTCCTGCGACTCGATTCAAAAGGCGAGCGCTGGCGCGCGACACTGCCCGAGCAACCCGCGGCCGTCGTCGCGCTCGGCGACCGGGCCTTCGTCCGGACGACGGGCGGGCTCTTCGTCTACGTGTCGGCTTCCGGCAAGACAAAACCGCTCGCATCTGGAGT
>DASQWC010000127.1:0-12171 GCA_035640475.1 Actinomycetota bacterium
GCGCAGGTTGCGGTAGGCCTTCGCCGTCTCGAAGCGATGATGACCGTCGGCGATGAGCAACGGAGACGTCGCGAGAGCCGATGCGACCTTCTCGTGCACGACTTGGTCGTGGACGGCCCAGACGGTATGGCGTGTGCCCTCGTCGTCCACGAAGTCGGCAACGGGAGCTTCGTGCGACCAAGCCGACAACGACGACGAGATGCCGCCGCCCTCCTCGCGGTACAGGGCGTAGATCGGGGACAGATTCGCCGGGATCGCTCGCATCAATGCGAGCCGGTCGGCCTTCGGACCCGCCATCGTTCGCTCGTGGGCGAGGATCTCGTCGTCGAGGCTGATCGTCGCGAGCAGACCCCACACGCGCCGCCGATGTCCGCGCGGATCATCGAAGGCCTGCCGATAGACAAAGAGCGCCTCGCTCGGATCTTCGCGCAGGACGCCTTCCCACAACCACGAACGGAAGAAGCCGCAGGCGCGTGTGTACTTGTTCTGCGCATCGTCGTCACCGGCCTCTTCCCGGCCGGAGACGATGCGAACGATGTTGTAGGGGTGTCGGTCGTAGAGACGGTCGCGGTCGGCGGGCGAGATGACGTCGTACGGGGGACACGTGACGGTCGCCGGATCTGGGACGCGCGTTGGGTCGAAGGTGATCCCGCGGAACGGCCGGACGGTCGCCATGGCGTCATGCTACAAGCGGGTACCGAGCGCCATAGCATGGGTGTCCATGCCGCCGGTGTACGAGTGGTACCAGCGAGGACTTTCACTGCTGGAGACCGGAGACGTACACGCCGCGGCCACCTTGCTGGAACGAGCAGCGGAGGCCGAACCCGAAAAAGGATCGATTCGTGAGGCGCTCGCGCGCGCATACTTTCGCGGACGCCGGTTCGACGCCGCTCTCGGTGAGTTCACAGCCGCGCTCGATATCTCGCCGGCGAACGACTACGCGCATTTCGGTGCAGGCCTGTGTCTGGGGCGCCTCGGTCGGGTTCGCGAAGCCGTCGGTCACCTGCGAATGGCAAATGTCATGCGGCCCGGCAACGATGACTACGAAGCCGCGCTGGCCTTGTGGGAAGGAAGGCTCTCGGAGACGTGACGCTCGCCGACCGGTTCGACGCGTTCTTGTTCGACCTGGACGGCGTCGTGTGGCGGGGGGAAGAGGTCATTCCGGGCGCCGCCCGCACGATTGCCCGTTTGCGTGAGGACGGCAAGCACGTGGTCTTCATGACCAACAATGCATCGCGGTCGCCGCGTCAGTACGCGGTGAAGCTCATGCGTCTGCGCATTCCGACGGAGCCGTCCGACGTCGTCACGTCGGGCCACGTCGTCCTGGCGCACCTGCGCAAGATCGGACTCCGGCGCGGCGATCGGATCCATGTGTGCGCGGCACCCGCCCTCGGGCAGCTGCTGCGGGGGGAGGGCTTCGCGCCGACGAACCAGACGCGCGGCGTTCAGGCCGTCGTGGTCGCGTGGAACCCGAAGCTCACATTCGAAGACATTCGCTCCGCCGCCGATGTTGCGCGCTCGGGTGTGCCGTTCATCGGCGCCAACGCCGACGCGACGTACCCGAGCGAGCACGGGCTGCTCCCGGGCTCGGGATCGATCCTTGCGGCGATCGAGACGGCCTCAGGGATGCAAGCGACCGTCGTCGGGAAGCCGAAGCCCGAGATCGTCCGGCTCGCACTCGAACGCGCCGGATCGGAGCCCGACCGGGCGCTCGTGTGCGGCGACCGTCCGGAAACCGACGTCGCGGCTGCTCGAGCCGCGGGCGTGCCGGTTGCGCTGGTTCTGACCGGTGTGACGCTCGAGTCCGACCTCGCCACGCTGACCGAGCGGCCCGACTGGATCCTTCGTGATGTGACGGATCTGGTCGGGGAGGACGCAGAACCCGAGTCGCCGTCAGCCGGACCAGGCGTCGGACGCCGGTTCGGGCGGCCGGCGGAAGCCGCCGAGGACGAAGATGAGGACGAACCCGGCGACGAACCCTCCGATGTGCGCGAGGTACGCGACCCCACGATCGCCGACCTGACCTAGTCCGCTGAACAGCTGGAGCGCGAACCACAGGCCGAGTGCCACCCACGCCGGGGTCCTGATCGTCGTGAAGAAGAATCCCAGCGGCAAGATCGAGACGATCGTCGCCCGCGGCCAGAGAACGATATACGCGCCGAGAACACCGGAGACCGCACCGGACGCTCCGACGAGCGGCACGGTCGAATCGGCATTCGGAAGAAGCTGCGCGAACGCGGCGGCCAGACCCGCCGCCAGGTAGAAGAGCGTAAAGCGAATGCGGCCCAGCCGGTCCTCGACGTTGTTGCCGAACACCCATAGGAACAGCATGTTGAAGCCGAGGTGCAGGATCCCCGCGTGCATGAACATGGATGTGAACAGGCTCAGAAACGCGGGTCGACTCTCGAGGAGCGCGTTGAAGAGCGGATCGCTTGTCGGACACCGGCCGACGACGTCGCAGGGGACCGCACCGTACTGAAAGGCTTTGACTGTGTCCAGGCTCAAGAGTGAGTTCGTATACAGGGCTGCGAACACGTTCAGCGCGATGATCGATACCGTCACGACCGGAAAACGCTTGTGCGGATTGAGATCGCGAATCGGAATGAGCATCGACATGGCGGTCGGCCCAGTATCCTCGAAGGAATGCCAAGGCGTGATCAGAGCCCGAGAGACCGGGCACAGCGAATCGTCAGCGATCTTGCGAAACGCGGCGAATCGCGCGCGAAGGATCTGCAGAAGGCAGCACGTGACATCGCCGAGCGGTCGGCACGCAGCCGGCGCGAGCTGGCGTCGCTGATTCAAAAGGAGATTCGCCGCCAGATCCGCTCGCTTGGTCTCGCCACGCGCGACGACGTTGAACGACTTCAGCGCCGGATTCGCGAGCTCGAAAAAGGGTCGGGTGCTCGGAGATCGTCGTCGGGTGCGCGGACGACGCGGCGATCGACGAAGAGCACGGGGCGCTGAGTCGGAAACGATTGGACGCTGAGCTCGTCCGTCGCGGCATGGCGGACTCGAGAGCACATGCGCAAGATGCTGTGCGTGAGGGTCGCGTGCTCGTCTCCGGCTCCCTGGCGACAAAACCCGATCGGATGGTCGCGACATCCGAGCCGATCGAACTGGCCGGCCCGAAGCCCCGATTCGTGAGCCGCGGGGGCGACAAGCTCGATGCCGTTCTCGAGGAGTTCGCCATCGACGTCACCGGCATCCGGTGCCTGGACATCGGCGCCTCAACCGGCGGATTCACCGACTGCCTTCTGCAGCGCGGAGCCGCCGAGGTGGTCGCCGCCGACGTCGGACACGGACAGCTCGACTGGAGATTGCGGAACCAATCGCGCGTGACCGTCCTCGAGCGAACGGACGTGCGCGACCTCACGCCCACTGCCGTCGGCAACGTCGGACTCGTCACCGTCGACGTGTCGTTCATCTCACTTCGCAGCGTTCTCGAGTCGGTTGGAAAGGTTTCAGGAGGTGCGGACGTCCTGGCCCTCGTCAAGCCGCAGTTCGAAGTCGGACGGCGCAACGTGCCCAAGGGCGGTGTGGTCAGGGACCCGGCGTTGCAGGCGCGAGCGGTGGCCGACGTCGCCTCGGCCGCGGAGCGCGTGGGTTTCGTGTGCCGCGGCGCGATGGCTTCGCCTATTACGGGCACACACGGCAACCGTGAGTATTTCCTGTGGCTCGGGCGAGCGCGATGAGCAAAGTTGGGATCGTTCCCCACGCGCTGAAGCCCGAAGCGCACGACCTCGTTCCGAAGATCGTGCAGTGGCTCGAGGAGCACGGGCACACGGCGTGCTTGTTGCGAGCCGATGCTGAAGCGCTGGGGTTCTCCAGATGCGCAACCGACCGCGAGACATTCCCGTCTCTCGATCTCCTGGTCGTGCTCGGAGGCGACGGAACGATGCTGCACGGCATCCAGCTCGCCGGGTTTGCCGGCGTGCCGGTTCTCGGCGTGAATCTCGGGTTTCTCGGGTTCCTGACGGAGGTCGGACCGGACGATGTGTTCACGGCGCTCGATGCGGCGCTTTCCGGCAGCTGCTCAATCGACGAGCGATCGACGGCCACCGCCGAGATCGTCCGTCCCGACGGATCGGTCGAAGGTCTGGGTGAAGCGATCAACGAATTCTCCGTCGAGCGGGGCGTCGGCGGGAAGGTCGTCCAGATGACGCTGACGATCGGCGGACAACCTTTCGCCGGCTTCGGCGCCGATGGACTGATCGTGGCAACGCCGACCGGATCCACGGCCTACGCGTTCTCGATGCGGGGGCCGGTCGTGTCGCCGAAGCTCCGGAGCTTGGTCGTCGTTGCCGTCGGAGCACACGCGCTCTTCGATCGTCCCCTCGTCGTCGCCGACGATCAGGACGTGGAGGTGGCCGTCCGTTTTGGCGGCCGGGGAATCGTGCTCGCCGACGGCAAGCCGCACTCGGAGATCGGGGAAGGTGATGTGCTCCGTGCCTCGGTGGGTTCTTCGATCGTGCGGCTCGTCCGTCTCGCGCCGGACTCCTTTTTCACTCGGCTCGCCCGGCGGTTCGGGGTTCCGTCGCCGTAGGCGCGGTAGGGTAATGCACTATGGCGCTGCGTTTGCTCCGCCGTGCGCCGGCCTCAGCAAAGCGGGCGTCCACCGACGGAACGGTGGAAGGAACCGCGCGTCTCGATAGACGGACGAAGCGGCTGGTCGGGCGGCTGAAACCGACCAATGTCGCGATCATCGACCACGACGAGCTCGACCGCGTCGCTGCCGAGAGCCTGCTCGAGCGCGGCGTCGGCGCCGTCGTCAACGCCCGGTCGTCGGTCTCCGATCGGTACCCGAACATCGGCCCGCTCGTGCTGGCGAACGCCGGCGTGCCGATCCTCGACAACGTCGGCGAGGAAGTGTTCTCGAGAGTGCGTGAAGGAGAGGTCGTCCGGATCAAGGGGTCCGTGTTGTACCTCGGCGACGAAGAGGTCGCACACGGCTCGTTGCTCACCGAGTCGCTGATCAGACAGAGCATGGATTCCGCGCACGCGAAGCTCTCTGAGACTGTAGAGCGGTTTGCGGAGAACACGCTCGATTATGTTCGGCGCGAGCAGGACATTCTGCTCACCGCGATGTCGACCCCCGACTTGCGAACAAAGATCCGCGGGCGCCACGCGCTGGTCGTCACGCGCGGTTACCACTACAAGGAGGACTTGGACGCTCTGCGCATCTACATCAGAGAGATGCGGCCGGTGATCATCGCCGTCGACGGCGCGGCGGACGCGTGTCTCGCGCGTGGCATTCGGCCCGACATCATCCTCGGCGACATGGACTCGGTGTCGACGGAAGCCCTCGAGTGCGGCGCCGAGCTCTTGGTGCATGCGTATGCGAACGGGGAAGCGCCGGGCCTGCCGACGGTGGAGGCTCTCGGGCTGAAAGGAAAGGTGCTCACGGCGCCGGGAACGAGCGAGGACATCGCGATGCTCCTCGCACACGAGCGGGGAGCCGAGCTGATCGTCGCCGTCGGATCGCACACGTCGGTTGTCGAGTTCCTCGACAAGGGGCGGCAGGGAATGGCATCAACATTCCTCGCTCGCCTTCGTATCGGCCCTCGGCTCGTCGACGCGAAAGGCGTGTCGCAGCTCTATCGCACACGCATCTCGGGACGACTGTTGCTGCTGTTGCCGCTCGCCGTGCTCGTGACCGGCGTCATCCTCAGCGCAATCTCCGAGCCCATGCGCTTGTACTGGTCGTCGATCTGGGAGGTCGTGCGGGACACCTGGTTCCGCATTCAAAGCGTGTTTTGATCGACTTCCGGTATCACATCGTTTCGATCGTCGCGATCTTTCTCGCTCTGGGTTTGGGTGTCGTCGCCGGGACGACGGTGCTCGACCGCGTCACCGTCGACGCGCTCAAGAGCAGCGTGGACGGCCTCCGAGAACGGCTCAACGAGCACAGACAGGAGATCAGCGACCTCCGGTCCGAGCTCGATACGGCCGACGGTCTCGTGCGCGGGCTCGCGCCGCGCGTGACGGAAGGCCTGCTCACGGGGATCCAGACGGTCTATGTCAGCGGCGAGGCCGAGGCAGGTTGGCACAACCGCGTGCGCGATGCCATCGCAGACGCCGGCGCGGAGAACGCCGGATCGATCGAGCTCACGGCGAGATGGCTGCTCGACGATCAGAAGGACAGGGACGACCTCATCAGAGCCTTCGGAGATCAGCCGCTCTCCGAGCGTGATCCGGCCGCCGACGCGGCTGCGCGGCTGGGAGGACTCCTCACCGACGGAGCGAGCATTCCCTTCACCCAGCTCATCGAGGCGGGGTTCATCCGTACCGCGCCGGCCGAAGACGTGACTCCGTTCCCGCCGCGCGGTGCGCACGTTGTCGTTCTCGCATCCAAGGACGAAGTCCCGCTGGCTGCCGTCGCCCGCGGAGCCGCGCGCATTACGCCGACGCTCGCCGTGTCGGGGAGTGTAGAGGAGCTCGGTCCCCTGACGACGCTGCGGCGCATCGAGTCGCCTCCGGCCCGTATGGCGACGTTCGATTCGGCCGCCGACGACCCGTCCGGCTTGGGGATCGTGCTGGCGTTGCGAGCGGCCGCGGACGGCACAGGCGGACACTTCGGCCGGGCCCAGGGCGCGCGATACCTCCCGGCGCCTCCGTAAAGCGCGCCGTCTCATGATCCCCGCCCCAGACGAGGCATCCGGGTTTCTGCGCACGTCGGCTCGTGTGTCGGTCGTCACCGGCCTGGCTCGGGTTGCAGGATTCTCCCGGTACATCGTTCTCGGACTCGCCGTCGGGACGACCTATCTCGGCAATACATACGAGACGGCCAACTGGGTGCCGAACATCGTCTTCGAGCTCGCGGCCGGTGGCGTGCTGTCCGCCGTCTTCGTCCCGACCTTTGTGCGCGAGCTCGAGAACGGACGGGAGCGCGGCATTGAGATCGCATCGAGTCTCGCGAACACGTTCCTGCTGCTCTCGGTCCCCGTCGTCGTCGTGGGCGCGATCGCGGCCAAACCGATCATGCGCATCATGACGATCGCCGTCTCGGATCCGGCGATCCGGGCGGCGCAGATCGAGACGGGCTCGTGGTTCCTGTACGTCTTCCTTCCCCAAGTTCCGATCTACGTGCTGGCGATGGTGATGACGGGGATTCTCCATGCACACCGCCGATTCATCGCTCCGGCGGCCGCGCCGCTGTTCTCGAGCCTGGTCGTCATCTCCGCGTACCTCACGTTCGGCGCGCTCGGTGCGGGAGCCGAGCTCGGCACGGTGACGAACATCCAGCGGTACGTGCTCGCCGGGGGGACGACGGCGGGGGTCTTCGTGCTCGCGTTCTCGCAGTTGCCGTCGGTGATCAGCACCGGCGTCAGATGGAGGCCGGTGCTCGGGTGGGGCGACCCGGCCGTCCGACGTGCGCTGCGCGCCGGTCTTGCCGGCGCCGCGTACTTCGCGATCTCGGAGATCGGACTGATCATCACGCTGCTCTTCGCGAATCGTGTCCAAGGAGGTGTCGTCGCCTATCGCGTTGCGTTCGCGTTCTTCGATCTGCCCCGTGCGCTGATCGGCATCCCTGTCGCTGCGGTTCTGCTGCCGACACTCGCCGAGCACGTCGCACGCTCCGAGCACGATGCGTTTGCGCGCATGTGGTCCCGGGGATGGAAGGCGGCGATTGCCCTGGGTGCGCCGGCTGCGGCGGGCCTTGTCGCGCTTGCGCCCGTGCTGGCCGACGCAGTGTTGTCGCGAGCGCCCTCGGCAGCCGCGCCGGAGCTCGTCGGGTCGACGTTGCGTGTGCTGGCGCTCGGTGTGCCGGCGTTCGTCCTCGTCGAGCCGCTCATCCGTACGTTTTTTGCGAGACACGAGACACGGGCGCCCGTCGTGATGAACGCAGTCACCGTCGGCGTCAGTGCGGCCGTCATCGTTCCGCTCAGCCTGATCGCAGCCCCTCACGGTGCCCGCGCGCTACAGCTCATCGGGCTCGGGACGGCGGCCGGACACTGGCTCGGCGTCGCCGCCGGGACGATGCTCCTTGCGACTCGCGTTCGCGGCTGGGCGGTTGCCGATGATCTCCGTGCCGGCATTGCGAGTGTCGGACGAGCCGCGCTCATGGGTGTCGTTGTGTACGCCGCCGTGCGCTGGATCGACGCGGGTGCCGAAGCCGGCGCGCTCATCGGCGTCGTTGTCGGTGTCGGTGCGTACGCGCTGCTCACGGCGCGCGGCGGCGAGCTGCGGAGAACGTGGAAATGGCTGCGCGCAAGCGGGTAGCGCACGTCCTCGGAGCGTCGCGCGGAGGCCTGCGCCGGCACGTCCGGTACATCGCCGAGCATCCACCCATCGGCTACGAGACGCTCGGTGTGTGGGGTCCCGCCGACCTGGCCGAGTACTTCGCGGGGCTCCCGTTCCACAACGCACGTGCCGGCGCGATGTTCTGGCCTGAGAGCCAAGCCGACCTCGTTCACGCGCACGGATTCGGCGCCGGCCTTGTTGCGCTCAGGCGCAAGCGGCCTCCGGTTGTGATCACCGCCCACACGGATCTTACGACGCAGGGCCGGACGGCCCGCTCGCGCGTGTTGCGCGCACTCGCGCGCCTCAGCGCGAGGCGGGCCGATCGCGTCATCGCCGTCTCGAGGCGGGCGGGCAGCCACTTTCCCGGCGCCGTCATCGTTCCCCCGGCGGTCGAGCCGCTGGGGCCGGCACGCCGCCCCCGCGCGGACGTTCGTGCGGAGCTGGGCACGCCGGCGGATCGGGTCGTCGTCGTCACGGTGGCTCGCCTGCATGCCGACAAGGGCCTGGACTTGTTCGTCGAGGCGGTCGACCGGAGCGGCGCCGAAGGGTGGATCTGCGGCGATGGCCCGCTGCGAGAGCGGATCGGGCGCCTGGCCGACGGGACGAGCGTGCGCCTGCTGGGATACCGGAACGACGTCGCGGACATCCTGGGTGCTGCCGACATGTTCGCACTGCCGTCGGTGGGGGAGGCGTACGGTATCGCCGTGGTCGAAGCGATTGCGGCCGGGCTCCCGGTCGTCGTTTCCGACGCGGGTGCGATGCCCGAGATCGCGGACCGGGCGGGAATCGTCGTGAACCCCGGTGATCGCGGCGCGTTCGAACGCGCCGTGTCGTCGCTCGTCGGCAACGACCGGGAACGAAAGGCGCTCGCAGTGCTCGCGCGGAAGCGGGGCGGGCCGGACAACGAGGATCTCGTGCGGCGCGTCGGCCTCGTTTACGACGAGGTAACGGCATGAGGAAGCTTTCGCTCGCGCTGGTGGTCGTGAGCGCTGTCGTGCTCGGCGCCGCCGCATCGGGGCAAGCTCGTGCGAGGACCGCGACCGCCGTCGTCCTGATCTCGATTCCGGGCATCTCGTGGAGCGACATCCGCGGGCAAGAGCTTCCGAACATCCGAGCGCTTCTTGTGTCGACCGCGGCGCTGTCCGACCGGACGGCGAGCCGCGAGCCCGATCTGACCCGCGGCTACCTGACGCTCGGCGCCGGCAACCCGTCGTTCGTCCCGAGAGACGACATCCGCGCGAACCTCGCGTTCGAACGGGACGACGCATTCGAGGGCGGAACGGCCGCGGAGGCGCACTTACGTCGGATCGGCACGCCGACGGCGGGCCAGATCGTTCAGGTCGAGACGCCGGCGCTCCAAGGATTCCAGAACCGGCGGTTCTACGGTGCGGAGATCGGACGGCTCGGCCAGTCGCTCAACGATGCGGGAATCCGGACCGCCGTCGTCTCTGCGGCGGATACCGCGCTCGATCCGACCGAGGTGCAACAACGCCGCGGCGCCGTTCTCGCGATGATGAACCAAGACGGGGCCGTGAGCTACGGGCGTCTCAACGGCTTGCTCCGGTTCAAAGCGCAGGCGCCGTTCGGCGTCGAGACGGATCCCAGGGCATTTGTTGCCGCGGCCGGCGAGGCGATGCGGTCGGCGAGGGTGACACTGCTCGACATGGGCGAAACGTCGAGAGCCGACGAGTACGTTCAGTTCGCGGCAACCGATCAAATCGACGACATCAGGCGTGCGGCGCTGAAGCGAACCGACGTGATCATCGGCGAGCTCCGCCGTTTTCTCCGGCCGGAGGAGGGCGACGTCACGGTGCTGACGTTCTCACCGACCGGTCCGACGCGTCCGCCCTTTCGCGAGCACCTCGGCGTCATCGGTGCGTCCGGGGCCGGCGTCGACCCGTCGTGGCTGACATCGCCGACAACCGGCAGACAGGGGATGGCCGTGCTCTCCGACGTCGCTCCCACCGTGCTCGACGCCCTGAATGTCGCAAAGCCCGATTCGATGAACGGGACGCCGATCCGTCAGGGCGATCGCCGCGACGGGAGCTCGACGTGGTTGAGCGACCTCATCGAGCTCGACTACGCCTCGAGCGTCCGGGAGACGTTCGCCGCGGGCGCATTCTGGGTCGTTTCGATCCTCCTCTCGTTGCTGGCGATCCTGGCGTTCGTCGTCTTCCTCGGCCCCCGGGGGCGCTGGCTGCGCCTCCTCGTCGCCGTTGCATACTTCGGACTCGCCGTGTTCCCGGCGGCCCACATCATTCGCGCGTTCGAGTTCTGGTGGCTGGGCGTCATCGGCGCGCACGTTGCCCTCTATCTCGTCGCCGCTGCGCTGGCCGCGGCTGCATGGTTCCTGCCCGGACCGCGTTGGGCGGGCGGCGTAGCACTCCTCATGCTTTCGGCTCTTCTCTACGGAAGCGACGTCGCCGTCGGCGGTCCGTTGCAGCTCAACGGCGTATTCGGACACTCACCGCTGGTCGCCGGCCGGTTCTACGGCGTGTCGAATCCCGGCTACGCGATCCTGTTCGCCGCGACGCTGCTCGGCTTGACCGAGCTCGCCGAGCTCAGAGGGCACAGGACCTTGCCGGCGTGGGGAGTCGTCTGTTGCATCGCGCTCTTGCCGCTGATCGGTCTGCCGTCGACGGGAGCGGACTTCGGCGGCTTACTGGCCGGCGTTCCGGCCGTCGGTGTCACGATCGCGCTCGCGCTCGGATGGCGGATCCGCTGGCGAACGGTGATCTTGTTCGGCGCGGCGGCTGCCGCTCTCGCCGTCGGGCTGAGCTTCATCGACCGACTTCGTCCGCCCGAAGCGCGGACACACCTGGGGCGGTTCGCCGACTTGCTCGTGTCCGGGAACCTCGGCGAGGTCGGAACCACGATCGAGCGAAAGGGAGCGGCGTCGCTTCACTCACTCACCGTCACGAGATGGACGTACTTCATTCCGCTCGGACTTGCCGTGCTCACGCTACTGCTGCTGCGGCCTCGCGGTGTTCTTCGCGATGTGCTCCCTGGACGGCCGCTGCTGCGCGCCGGGCTGTGGGGAACACTCGTCGCCGGCGGCCTTGGGTTCGCCGTCAATGATTCGGGCATATCGATCCCTGCTCTGGCGCTCGCGTTCACGATTCCGTACCTGGTGTTGCTGGCCGTCGACACCGTCGAGCCGCGCAAGCCGAAGCCGCCGTGATCGAAACGGCGATCCTGCTGGGGACCGCCTTCCTCGGGGCGGCCTGGGTGATCGAGTATGTGCAGTCGTTGATGCCGGCGCGCCTGAGAAAGCCTCCGCACATCCGGACCAACTACCGGGGCCGCGAAGTCATCGCGACGGCCGGCGTCGCGCTCGTCCCGCTGCCGGTCATCGGGATGGCCTTCGCGCTCACCGGCACCCACCGAGCGGTACCGATCGCGATCGCCGCAGCAGGAACGGCGTCGGCCGTCCTCGGATACCTGGACGACGTGTACGGGAGCCGGCACGCCGGCGGCTTCATCGGTCACGCGCGCGAGCTGTTGCGGGGCCGCCTGACGACGGGACTCGTCAAAGCGCTCGGCGGCGGGGTGGTCGGTCTCATCGCCGCGTGGGCCGTCGGCCGTCGCGGCACCTGGATCGTTGCCGGCGGCGCTGTGGTTGCGCTCGGCTCGAATCTTGCCAATCTCTTCGACCTTCGTCCCGGACGCGCGATCAAGATCTGGTTGCCGTGCGCTGCGGCGCTCGTGATCGGCGGGCTGCCGGGTCACTCGGAGCGCACGCTCGTCTGCCTGGGCGGAGGCGTCGTCGCATTCCTGTTCGTGGAGCTTCGTGAACGAGTGATGCTCGGAGACACGGGGGCCGGTCTGATCGGCACGGTCGTCGGCGTGGCGGCGGTCGCGTCGCTTCAGCGGACGGCGTTGCTGGTCATACTGGCGGTGCTGGTGTTGCTCCCGCTCATCTCGGAGAGG
>DASQWC010000128.1:0-5305 GCA_035640475.1 Actinomycetota bacterium
GGCGCGAACGCTGGATGTCGAGAAGCCCCCGCCGCTCGTCTCCGGTCGCGTGACGACCGCGCACGACCTCGGCCGGATCCTCTACGCGTTCCACGCCGGGGCGCTCGGGAATGCACCCGCACTGCGGCACTCGGGGCTCGACAGGTCGCGCTCCGCATATGCCCTCTCGCTGCTTCTTGCATCAGAAGCAAAGGGCAACAACGTCGGTCTGCTGAGGCCCTGGCTCCCGGGTCCCCCGCTCGCGCAGAAGAATGGCTGGCTGCACGACGCGCGCCACACGGCCGCGATCGTCTACTTTCGCCGCGCCCCGAAGATCGTCGTCGTGTTGACGTATGCGCCGAACCTGCGCTTCGCGACCGCTCGCGAGCTTGGGCGGCGAGTGCTTGCAGCCCTGCGCTAGCTTCGGCTACGCCAGGAGTTTCTCGAAGTGCTCCGGGTCCTCGAACGGGCCGATCACGGCCAGGTGCAAACCGCGCTGCTCGATCACGTCGCGCGCGACACGCTGGAGGTCATCGACGGTCACCTTGTCGATCTCGCCGAGGATCTCGTCCGGGTCGGGCGTTCGGCCCTCGAGCACCTCGCGGCGCAGCCCGAACATGATCAGGCCCTGCGAAGTCTCGAGCTGAAGGACGAAACGGCCCTTGGCAAAGCTCTTGCCTTTCTCGAGCTCGTCGTCCGGCACCGCGTCGCGCGCGATCGTCCGCAGCTCTTTCGCAATCGTCGTGACGGCGTCATCGATCCGGTTGATGTCCACGCCGGCCTGCGCATAGAGCGAGCCGGCGTCCGTGTAGCTGTGGTTGAGCCCGTAAACGTAGTACGCGAGGCCACGTCGCTCGCGGACCTCGGTGAAAAGGCGTGAAGACATACCACCGCCGAGGATCGTCGAGAGCACCTGTAGTACATACCGGTCGGGGTGCAGGAGCGGATAGCTGTGCACTCCGAGACAGACGTGCGCCTGATCGGACGCCTTCGTGTGGACCTTGACGCGCGCATCGCCGTTTGGGCTCAGGCGAACCCGCTCAGGCTCGCCGGTCTCTGCCTCCTCCATGTCCCCCAGCAGATCGGCGATCCGCTCGTGCAAGCCTTCGCCGAGGTTTCCGCCGACACCGACGACCATCCGCGAAGGCTTGTACCAGCGGCCGACATACGAGCCGAACGTCTCGCGGGTCGCCGCGCGCACTGTTTCCTTTCGTCCGATGATGTCCCAGCCGAGCGGCTGGTCGCCGTACAGCAGCTCCTCGTACACGCCGCCGATGAAGTCGCGCGGCGTGTCGTAGTACATGTTCATCTCCTCGATGATCACGCCCTTCTCGCGGTCGATCTCCTCGGGATCGAACTTCGAGTGACGGAGCATGTCGACGAGGACGTCGAGGGCGATGTCGCGCGACTCGGCCGCGCAGCGGACGTAGTACCCCGTGTACTCCTTGCCCGTAAAGGCGTTGAACTCGCCGCCGATGGCGTCGATCTCTTTCGAGATGTCGCGCGCGGTAGGGCGCCGCTCCGTCCCCTTGAAGAACATGTGCTCGGCGAAGTGGGCGATGCCGTTCGTCTCGGGGGTCTCGTAACGCGAGCCGGCGGCAAGCATGATCGCGCAGGTCACTGACTGCGCCGACTCCATCGGGGCCGTCAGGATGCGTAACCCGTTCGGCAGTATGTCGAGCTTGAAGGTGCTCATCGGCTGCCGGCGATGCTAGCTGGGCCGGTCCGTCTTCCGGAAGACGAAGCGGACGGCCTGCCAGTCCTCGTCGATCGCGGCACTCTTGTTGTCGACGAGCCCCGCTTGGAGCCCGACCTGTTGCACCGTGGCGAAGTCAAGGTCGGTTTCGAGCCGGGACGCCTTCTTGGGCCAGGCGATCCAGAGGCCGTCGGCCGGCGCGAGCGTGTTTTTCAGCGCTGCGAAGCGGCGCTCGAGCTCGGCCCGCCGCGTGGTGAAGAAGACGACGACCTCCACTCCCGGCTTCGCGCCGAGCTTCGTCGCCAGCGGCGTCGTATACGTCTTCTCAGGCAATCCGCTGCAGGGCTCGGAAGATCGCGTCCGTTCCGAACTCGAGCGCCTCGACCGGCATCCGCTCGTCGGCGGCGTGGATGAGGCTGAGGAAGTCGAAGTCCGGCGCCAGGCGCATCGGCAAAAACCCGTACGTCTGGATGCCGAGGCGCGCGAAGAAGCGTCCGTCGGTAACGCCCACCTGCAAAAGCGGCACCGGGATCCCCTCTGGATCGAGCTCGCGCAAGATGTCCGCGAGCGTCTCGAACAGCGTCAGGTCCGGCTCACTCGCGCCGGGGTCGTGGCGGACGAGCTCGATCTGCACGTCGTCGCCGACGACATCCTGCAGCTCTGCGATCAAGTCGGCGGGGCCGAACCCCGGTAGCGCGCGGCCGTCGAGCTCCAGCTCGATCTCGCTCGGCACCACGTTGATCTTGTCTCCACCCCGGACGATCGTCGCACTTACCGTGTTGCGCAGCATGGGCTCGAACCGCCGTGCACGGGCGCCGAGGAGCCTCAGCGCCCGACCGGCGAGGCGCGGCTTGAGAAGGGCTGTGACGCCGACGCGTTGCGCCGTGGGCAGCTCGGCGGCGACCCGCTCGAGGAATGCGCGTGCAACCGGCGTGACGTGCACGGGCAGCGGCTTCCGGTCGAGGTCGTCCAGGAAGCGCGAGAGTCTCGCCATCGTTCCACCACGGTTGACGAGCGCGCCGTGCCCGCCTGGCCCGCGGATCGTCGCCTTCAGCCAGCAGATCTGCTTCTCCGCAATCTGGATCGGATAGAAGCGCTTGCCGCCGACCTCGTAGGAAAAGCCGCCGAACTCGCCGAGTGCGTGACGAACGCCCTCGAACAGGTGCGGATGGTCCTCGACGAGGAAGCGCGCGCCCGCGTCGCCGCCGGCCTCCTCGTCGCTCAGGACGGCGAGGATCAGATCACCTCGCGGTCTCAGCCCCTCGCTCTTCGCACGCAGGAACGCCGACACGAGCATCGCGACGCCGCCCTTCATGTCGAGCGCACCCCGGCCCCAGACGTATCCGTCGACGAGCTCGCCCCCGAACGGTGGCTGTTGCCATCGCTGCCCGGCCGTCGTGACCACGTCGACGTGCCCGTAGAGAAGCAGCGGCCGGCCCGAACCGGAGCCGGGGAGCCGCGTGACCAGATTCGGGCGGCCGGGCTCCTTCGCGTACACCTCGGTCTCGCAGCCGGCGTCCTCGATCAGCCCCCGGAGGAAGTCGATGCAGTCGCCTTCGCCCCCCGGCGGGTTGGTGGTGTCGAAGCGAATGAGCCGACGGAGGAGCTCGACAGGCGTCACAGCGCGGCGATCGCCGCGAGCAGCCCGTCGACCTCCGCGGGAGTGTTGTAGTGCACGATGCCCGCTCGGACGGCGCCCAGCGGCTCGAGGCCGACCCGCTTCATCACCTCGAGCGCGTAGTAGTTCCCGTGCCAGACCGCGTACCCCGCGTCGCCGAGCCGGGCGGCTGCCAAGGGAGCCGGAATCCCCCCGACGTTGAAGGCAAACGTGGCGACGCGTCCGTCCATCGTGGGCAGGCCGTACAGCTTCAGACCGTCGGGAAGCCCGTCGAGGAAGCGCTCGCCGAGCGCGCGTTCGTGTGCACGGATCGCGTCCCAGCCGATCGACTCGAGGTATTCGACCGCGGCGACGAACCCCGCCAGCAGCTCGTGCGGGAGGGTGCCGGTCTCGAAGCGGTGGCCGAGCGGCTCGTCGGACGCCGGTCGCACCTTGTACGGCCGCCAGCGCTCGAGGAGTTCGGCCCGGCCGAACGCGACGCCGAGATGAGGGCCGAAGAACTTGTAGGGCGAACAGACGAGCACGTCGACGTCCCAGCCACTCGCGTCGATTGGGCCATGCGGCGCGTAGTGAACGGCGTCGACCCAGGCGAGCGCGCCCGCGTCGCGCGCGAGCTCGACGACGCGCCGGACGTCCGTCAGCGTTCCGACGGCGTTGGACGCGACGGGAAACGCGACGACGCGTGTTCGCTCGGAGAGTTGCCTCTCTAGGTCGGCAAGGTCGAGCGTCGTGTCGTCGTTGATGTCCACAAAGCGGACCGTCAGCCCCTTGTCGGCGGCAAGCTCGAGCCACGGCGAGACGTTGGCGTCGTGGTCGAGCTTCGTGACGAGGATCTCGTCGCCCTCGCGCCACTCCCGTCCGGCCGTCCGCGTCAGCGCGAACGCGAGGGTGGTCATGTTCGCCCCGAAGATCGTCTCCTCAGGACCGCAGCGGAGGAACTCGGCCGCAGTCAATCGCGCCTGCGCGACCAGCGCCTCGGTCCTACGGCTCGTCTCGTACGGGCCGCTGACGTTTGCGTTGGATTCGCGGTAATAGCGCGCGACAGAGTCGATGACCTCATCAGGCACCTGCGTCCCGCCGGGGCCGTCGAAGAACGTGAGCGGCTGTCGGAGAGCGGAGAAGCGCCGGCGGGCGGCCTCGACGTCGAGCGTAACGGTCGACACGCACGCGCACGCTACTACGATTCGCGCGTGGCTCCGGCGACCAAAGAACGCATCGATCGCGGGACAGGCACAGGAGTCGGCGCGCCGTGGAACGTGATCGTCCTGAACGACAATCACAACACGTTTCAGGGCGTCGCGGCCGCGCTCGCCTCGACGCTCCCGGACGTGTCCTACGAGCAGGGCCTGCGAATCGCAGACCGGATCCACAACACCGGACGCGCAATCGTCTGGTCGGGCCACCGCGAGGCGGCCGAGCTCTACTGGGAACAGCTGCGCGGCCACGGACTGACGATGGCACCGCTCGAGCGAACCTGAGCCGCAAAAAGGCGCCACTTTGCAGGGGTTATGTGGTGCGCTGAGGGGGTACCGGACCTGTACCTAGCAGGTCGAAAGGGGGTTGAAGATGTCAACGACCGATCTGTGGACCTACAGCAGCGCAACGATCTCGCAGCGCGATCTGACCGGCTTCTCCGTCGAGGCTCTCGACGGGGGCATCGGGAAGGTCGACAGCGCAACCTACGATGCCGGTGGAAGCTTCGTCGTCGTCGACACAGGGCCGTGGATCTTCGGCAAGAAGGTGATGCTGCCGGCGGGTGTGATCCGCGACGTCGATCTCGACACCGAGGCGGTGTTCGTCAATCGCACCAAGGATCAGATCAAGAACGCGCCCGAGTTCGACGAGAAGCGGTTCACCGACCCGAGCTATCGAAACGAGCTCGGTGGCTATTACGGCCCGGGCGGCCGAGGGTACCGCGAGACCGTCTGACCGATTCTCTCCTCGACCGGGAGCCCTGCCGAGAGGTGGGGCTCCCGCCTGTTTCGCCGCGGCAGGAACTGTCCGAGGTCCGG
>DASQWC010000129.1:0-5379 GCA_035640475.1 Actinomycetota bacterium
GCGGAAGGCCGTGTCGCAGGCGTCGCCGATGCCGTCGAAGTCCGAGTCCTCTTGGCCCGGGTTGGCGGTATCGGGGCAGTTGTCCGCCCCGTTCGCAACGCCGTCGCCATCCCGATCCGGATCACAGACATCACCGATCCCGTCGCCGTCGGCGTCCGCCTGACCCGGATTCGCTGTGAACTGGCAGTTATCCGCGTCGTCCAGGACGCCGTCGTTGTCGTCATCGGGATCGCAGACGTCGCCGTTCCCGTCTGAATCGTTGTCCTCCTGGCCAGGGTTCGACGTGAACTGGCAGTTGTCCGTCGCGTCGGCGACCGTGTCGTTGTCGTCATCGGGGTCACAAACGTCACCCTGCGTATCCCCGTCGTTGTTCTTCTGATCGGTGTTCGCGTCGAACTGGCAGTTGTCGCCCGCATCGGCGACCGTGTCGTTGTCGTCATCCGGATCGCAAACGTCACCCTGCGCATCCCCGTCGTTGTTCTTCTGATCGGGATTGGGCGTGTCGGCACAGTTGTCAGTCCCGTTCGCGACCCCGTCACCGTCCCGATCCGGATCGCAGACGTCCCCTAGACCGTCGCCGTCGCTGTCGGTCTGATCGGCGTTCGCCGTCGTGGGACAGTTGTCGTTGGCGTCTTCGACAGCGTCGTTGTCGTCGTCGGGATCGCAAACGTCGCCCTTGCCGTCCGCGTCGTTGTCTTCCTGACCACTGTTCGGGGTGAGCTGGCAGTTATCGGCCGCGTCCGCGACCCCGTCGTTGTCGTCATCCGAGTCGCACGCGTCGCCCTGGGCATCACCGTCCGTGTTCGTCTGATCCGAGTTGGCATCGACGCGGCAGTTGTCGGTCGTATCGGGGACGTTGTCGTTGTCGTCATCCGGGTCGCACGCGTCGCCCTGCCCGTCGCCGTCCGTGTTCGTCTGATCCGAGTTCGAGGTGAGCTGACAGTTATCCGTCGCATCCGCGACCCCGTCGTTGTCGTCGTCCGGATCGCAGGCGTCGCCCTGAGCATCACCGTCCGTGTTCGTCTGGCCGGGGTTCGCCGTGAGCTGGCAGTTGTCGGCCGCGTCCGCGACGCCGTCGTTGTCGTCATCCGGATCGCAGGCGTCGCCCTGCGCATCCCCATCGGTGTTCGTCTGATCCGAGTTCGCCGTGAGTTGGCAGTTATCCGCCGCGTCCGCGACCCCGTCGTTGTCGTCGTCTGGATCGCAGGCATCGCCCTGCGCGTCGCCGTCCGTGTTCGTCTGGTCGGAGTTCGAGACGTTCGGACAGTTGTCGGTGTTGTTCGGGACGCCGTCGCCGTCGTTATCGGACACGGGTCGCAGCGCCACCGTGTGCGTCGTCCAGGCCGAGCCCTCGCCCGTCGTCGCGGTCTTCGTTCCGCTCGACGTGCCGCCGGCGGCGAAGTGATCCGCGGACGAGGTCGGGCCGCCGCCGTTCGCGCTCTGCCGCTCGTAGACCTCCGTCGTCCCGAACGGCTGAGAGATCGCGCCTTGATCGTCGAGGCCGAAGTACGCGATCACCCGGTCGCCCGCAACGGTCACCACCGAGGGCGCGGTGCACGAAGACGCGCCTGTGCAGGTCGTATTCGCGCCTGACGAGCGAACCGGGGAGCTCGAGTCGACTCCCGTGTACGCGATGATCCCGCCCGTCATCCGCGGTGCACTGCTCGTAACCGTCCACGTGTACGAGGCTGGCTCGCTCGCGCCCGCGAAGTGGTAGTAGACCGCCTGGCCGATGCTGTTCGGGCCGGTGTTCTCGCGCCGGAGCAGCGTCCAGTCGTCGGACGTATCGAGCGGCGTGGCCGAGCCTGGAGCCGCGGTGAACGTCGTGCTCGCGCCGCCGTTGAAGGTGATCTGCGCGATCAGGAAGTCACCCTGCGCCGAGCCCGACGGTTTGTTGATCGTGAGCGAGCCCGTCGAGCTGCTCGGCGATCCGTTCTCGGCCGTCGCGAATCCGCGAAGCGTGATCGGGCTCGTCGGTTGGTTGTAGGTGACCGTTGCCGTGTTGGACGCTGTGTTTCCATTCGCGGCACCGTCGGTCGCGACGCCAGCCGGGATCGACGCGGTGACCGTCCCGCTCGACGTCATCCCGCTGACGGCGACGTTGTAGACCGACGGCCCACCCGTCACGACCGCCGTCTTCGTGCCGCCCGACGTGCCGCCGGTCGTTACGTCGGATGCGGTGAAGCCCGTGACCGGCTCGCTGAACGTCGCGGTGAAATCGATGTCGTCTTCGGTCGTCGGGTCCGGCTGCCCCGCCGCCTTCGTGATCGTCACGCTGGGTGCGACGTTGTCGGGCCGGAGCGCGACGGTGTGTGTGATCCAGTTCGTGTTTGACCCGCTCGATGCCGACCTGTTGTCGCTAGTCGGGTCGTTCGCCGTGAAGTCGTCCGCAGCCGCCGTCGGGCCGCCGCCGTTGTTCTGGCGGTCGTAGCGCATATTCGCGTTCGGTGATCCGCTCGGGTCCCCGATGCTGTTGAACTCTCCGCTCACGCCGTAGTAGAGAACGACCCGGTCGTTGACGGCGGTCGCCACGTTGTTCGCGCTGCACGACGACGTGCCGCTGCAGGTGTTGGAGGTCGAGTTTCGAACGGGACTCGCCTGATCGACGCCGCGATAGGCGATGATCCCGCCCGCCATCCTCGGCGCGGTCGTGTTCGAGACCGTCCATGTGTACGAGGCCGGCTCGGTCGCGGTCGGTCCTGCGAAGCGGTAGTAGGCCGCCTGGCCGACGGTCGTGCCGTTGTTCTCACGCCGCAGCAGCGTCCAATCGTCGGATGGGTCGGCTGGCGTGCTCGAACCCGGATGCGCGGTGACCGTCGTGTTGCTGCCGCCGTTGAGAGTGATCTGGGCGATGAGGAAGTCGCCCTCGACGACGCCCGAGGGCTTACTGATCGTCAGCGACCCGCTCGGGGGGCTTGCCGAGCCGTTCTGCGCCGACGTCGAGCCGACGAGCGTGATGATCCCGTCGCCGAAGACCGCCGAGGCGAGGACTTGGCCGCCGAGACCGACCGCATCGAGCGTGTAGTCGCCGATGACACCGGGAGGCGGGGGAAGCACATAGTCCGCGGCAACGCCGCCGGCGAGGTCTGTCGTCGCCGGTACCGACTCGACGACACCGTCGGGCCGCGTGATTCGGAGCTCGACGTCGCAGACGGCGCCGAAACCGACGCCGGAGATGTGGACCGTCTCGCCCGGCGAGTAGTCGGGCTTGTCCGTCGCGAGGGTCTCCATACTCGTCGGCGAGCAAGCGACGCCTGCAGAAGCCGCAGCCGCCGGCGCGAACGCGAGGTTGAGAGTGAAGGCCGCGGCGAGCGCTACGAACGCTGCAGTCGCGCGAAACCCGCGCGAATCGGGACCAACACGAAAGGCGCCGCCAGGGCGCGTGGTACCGCCGAGAACTCGCCGCATAATTCCGATCCCCCTCCGTCGTTCGGCTGCGGTGCTCCGACAGGGAGGCTACGAGGCGAACCCCGTTTCCGAAACAGGCGGTTATCCGATCTTTCCCTGCTACGGCCGCCGTACGGCGATCACCGTATGCCGCCGGTTTGCGGAAGCCCCGTTTCGCGGAACAATGTTCGTCAAAGGCATGCCTGCGGCGAAAGATTTCCCCCCGATCCTCGTCGTGGAAGACGACGCACCCTTCCGCGAGCACGTCCGTCTCGTGCTCGAGAGTGCGGGGTTCGCCGTCACGGAAGCAGGCACTGGGGAGGAAGCACTCGACCTCGTCGCCGAAAGGGAGCCGTCGCTCGTCCTGCTGGACGTCCACCTCCCCGGCTTCAGCGGCTACGAGATCTGCCGCTCGCTGCGCGCCGAGCATGGGCAGGGAATCGGGATCATCTTCCTCTCGGGCTCGAAGACGGACTCGATCGACCGCGCGACCGGCCTCGGCCTCGGCGCCGACGACTACGTCCTCAAGCCGTTCGAACCGGATGAGCTTGTCGCGCGAGTGCGCGCCGTCCTTCGGCGCATCGATCCGGCGCGGACGATCTCGTCAGGCGCAGCCTCCGGCGACTTCCACCTGACGCCGCGAGAACACGAGATCCTCGAGCTCCTTGCCGAGGGACTGACCCAGGACGACATCGCGAAACGCCTCGTGATCGCGCCGAAAACGGTCGCGACGCACATCGAGCGGATCCTGGGGAAGCTCGGCGTCCAGAGCCGCGCCCAGGCGGTCGCGCTGGCCTTCCGAGAAGAGCTCGTCGAGACCCGTTAGGAGAGGTCCGTGCGTACCGGGGCGTGCGTCCGGATCTGCTCCTTCAGCAGCTCCTCGATCTCCTCGCTCTGGCCGACGCTCATCGCGCCGATCGTGTCTCCCTCGCCGTCGCCGTACAGGGCGTAGAAATCGCCGTCCGCGAGCGCGCCGTGCGTGACGACCTCCGCGTCGCGCCGGGCGTCGCCGAAGACCTTGATCGTGATGCCGAAGACCTCGGTGAAGAACGTCGAGACCGTGTCGAAGCCGCCGTCTCCGCCGGCGAGGATCTTGCCGACCTCGGTGCCCTGGTAGTTGGCGTTCGACCAGTGCTCGATGCGGCGCTGGCGACCGAAGAGCGGGTCGAAGAAGTTCGCGACGTCTCCGGCGGCGTAGACCTCGGGCACGTTCGTGCGGAACTGCTGGTCGACGACGATGCCGTTGTCGAGCTTCAGCCCGCTTCCGTCGAGAAAATCGGTCACGGGCGCGACGCCGATTCCGATCACCGCCAGATCGGCCTCGGCCTCCTTGCCGTTCTTCGTCGCGACGCGTTCGAGCCGTCCGTTGCCGTGGAACGCCTCGATCTCGTTGCCGAGGACAAGCTTCACGCCTTTCGACTCGTACAGCGCGGCCAGCTCGTCGCTCAGCTGCTCGACACCGAGCTGGTCGAAGAGCCAGCGGCCGAGGTGGACGAGAGAAACCTCCTTGCCGATCTGGCGCAGTGACGCAGCGACCTCCATGCCGATGAAGCCGGCGCCGACGATCACTGCCCGCTCGGCGTTCTGCGCGGCGTCGCGGATCGCCTTCGAGTTCCCGACGGTCCGCAACGTGAAGACGCCCTCGAGGTCGGCGCCCGGAACCTGGAGCCGCCGGGGCCACGCCCCCGTGGCGAGCAGGAGCTTTTCGTAGCCGACGGTATCGCCGTCGAGCCGGACCGCCCGCTCGCGCGTGTCGACCGAGGAGACGGACGTCTCGAGCAGGACCTCGACGTCGTTGTCCCGGTAGAACGCATCGTCCTCGACGAGCGGCTCCTCGTCGGTCTCGCCCCGGAGGAAGCGCTTCGACAGCGGCGGCCGGTGGTACGGGAGCGTCGAGTCGCGCGAAAGGAGGGCGATGCGGCCCTTGCCGCCTGCCTCTCGGTACGACTTGATCGCCCGTGCCGAGGTCAGGCCGCCACCAACGATTACGAG
>DASQWC010000130.1:0-7966 GCA_035640475.1 Actinomycetota bacterium
CGACGGACGGGCCGACCGGATGCAGCTCGAGCGCGGCCCGCATAATGGGATGGCGGATCTCGCCGGGCCCGGAGACGCGCTCGAGCTGCGAGTACTTGAGGAAGTAATCGTCCGTGAAGGTGCGGTTGACGGCGATGTAGACGTGCTTGTCGATCGCGGCGGAGAGGACGAAGCCGCCGTAGCGTCGGTAGTACGAAGGGAGGTCGGTGCCGCCGCCGCCGAGCGAAATCCGGAGTGGGGTGCGCGAGATCAGCATGCACGTAGGGCGCCGCGGCCGGTCGGGGAAGATACCGTGGAGTTCGAGGGCGCGGTGGTAGCCTGCCGCGCGCCCCGAGGCATGTTGGACGACGGCTCGCACACCAGCACGCAGACGGTCGATTCCGAAGCCGAGGCTCCCGCGGTCGACGTCACGCTGCTCGTTCCCGACGAGGACGCCGGCGACCCCGAGCTCTCGATCGTCATCCCGGCGCTGAACGAGGAGCTCACAGTGGGCGAGTTCGTCGAGTGGTGCAAGCAGGGGCTCGAGAAGGCCGGCCTGACGGGCGAGGTGCTGATCGTCGACAGCTCCGACGACCGGACTGCGGAGATTGCGCTCCAACACGGAGCACGCGTGCTCAAAGCGCCCAAACGCGGCCTCGGGCGCGCCTATATCGACGCGCTTCCATTCATCCGCGGGCGCTTCGTGCTCATGGGCGACGCCGACTGCACATACGACTTCCGTGAGCTGGAGCCCTTCGTCGAGAAGTTCCTCCAGGGTTACGAGTTCGTGATGGGCTCACGCTGGCGCGGCTCGATCGAGCCGGGCTCGATGCCATTCCTGCACCAGTACCTCGGCACGCCGGTGACGACCCGCGTCCTCAACGTCCTCTACGGCAGCAAATTCTCGGACATCCACTGCGGCATGCGTGGGATCACCCGGGACGCGCTCGAGCGCATGGACCTCCACTCGCAGTCGTGGGAGTACGCGTCCGAGATGATCCTCAAATCCGTCCACATGAACCTGCGAACGGCCGAGGTGCCGGTCCGCTTCTTGAAGGATCCGGACGGGCGGCTCAGCCACCATAAGCGCGCCGGCTGGTTCTCGCCGTGGCAGGCGGCCTGGATCAACCTGCGGGCGATGTTCATCTACGGGTCGCATTTCTTCGTCTTCAAGCCGGGAATCGTCCTCATCTTCCTCGGGCTGCTGCTGACCGTCCCGCTCAGCTTCGGGGACCTCGATATCGGCCCGGTCTCACTGTCTCTGAACTCGCAGTTCCTCGGCGTTGCGCTGCTCACCGTCGGCTTCCAGGCCTTCGCGCTCGGGTGCATCGCCCAGGTGCTCTTCGACTACACGGGCCGACACCGAATGCGATGGCTGCGAATCTTTCCCTACACGCGAACGGTCCTCATTGCCTTTGCGCTCGTCGTCGCGGGAATCGTGCTCGCGATTCCGCTCGTCGCGACCTACGTTGGGAACGACTACACCCTGCAGAGCGCCGACACAGCCACGAACCACGTGGCCGTCACCGGACTCGCCGCCGTGATCATCGGCACCCAGCTCTTCGTCTTCACGCTGCTGCTGCACGGGACTGTGGTCGCGACCAGCGGTGGACGTCCTCGGGCTTCTTGAGCTCACGGACGGGGTCGTACGGCGAGACGCGGCCTCACACGCCCGTCGACCGCTTCGGCATCTGGCTCTCGGCGCGAGCGCTCCGCCGCCACGTCTCGAGCTTCGACGGTCTTCGGCTCGGCGACTTCGGATGCGGCTACCACGCGTCGTTCGTGCGCACCGTGCTTCCGCGGCTGGAACGCGCCGTCCTCGTTGACGTCGCGATCGCAGACGATCTCAAGCGCGACGAGCGCGTCACAGCAATTGAGGGGCTGCTCCCCGGTGCGCTCCGCGAGGTTGCCGACGCCTCGCTCGACGTCGTCGTCTGCGTGAACGTCCTCGAACACCTCTGGGAGCCGCTGGAGACGCTCGTCGAGCTGCGGCGCATCGTCGCGCCGAAAGGCGTCTGCTTCGTGAATGTCCCCTCGTGGCGGGGCAAGCGGTTTCTTGAGTTCTCCGCCTACCGGCTGGGTCTCAGCCCGCGCGAGGAGATCGACGACCACAAGGGCTACTACGACCCGCGTGAGTTGTGGCCGCTCCTCGTCCGCGCCGGCTTCGTCCCACACGGGATCTCCTGCTACAGGCACAAGTTCGGCCTGAACACGTTCGCGGCGTGCCGGGTCGACTGATGGCCGGGTTTCCCGACACCTACCTATCCGAGACGGCGGAGATCATCAGCCGGCTCGACCGCGGTGAGATCGAGCGGCTCGCCCAGGGACTTGCCGACGTTCGCGAGGCAGGTGGGCGGCTCTTTTTGCTCGGCGTCGGCGGCTCGGCGGCCCACGCCAGCCATGCCGCGAACGACTTCCGCAAGCTCTGCGGACTGGAGTCCTACGCCCCGACCGACAACGTCTCCGAGCTGACTGCGCGCATCAACGACGACGGCTGGGAGACCTCGTACGCCGACTGGCTTCGCGGGTCGCGGCTTTCGGAGCGAGATGCGGTTCTCGTTTTCTCTGTCGGCGGCGGCAGCGCCGAGCGGAATATCTCGATGAATCTCGTCCGCGCACTCGACCTCGCCCGCGAGGCCGGCGCGAAGGCGTTCGGGATCGTCGGCCGCGACGGCGGCTACACGCGGGAAGTCGCCGACGCCTGCGTCGTCATCCCGACGGCGAGCGAGGAGCGGGTGACGCCGCACACCGAGGGTCTCTGCGCGGTCGTCTGGCACCTGCTCGTCAGCCACCCGGTCCTTCAGCGCAGCGCGACGAAGTGGGAGTCGCTCGGGTGAGCGCGGACGGCGAAGCGTTCTTCCTCGTCGGCGGGGCGGGCTTCATCGGCAGCCACTTGGTCGACCGCCTGCTCGGTGAGCAGGAGAGCAGCCGGGTGACCGTCTTCGACGACTTCTCCTCCGGCCACCGCTGGCACCTCGCCGAGCACGAGGGCGATTCACGCCTGGAGGTCATCGAGGGCGACGTCCGCAACTTGGAATCGCTGACGAACGCGATGGCCGGTCACGAGGTCGTGATCCACCTTGCCTCCAACCCCGACATCGCGCTCGCGGCGACCGAGCCGGCCGTCGACTTCGACCTCGGCACGCTGCTCACGCACCACGTGGTCGAGGCCGCCCGCCGGACATCCGCGCACCGGATCCTCTACGCCTCGGGGAGCGGCGTGTACGGCGACCTCGGTGAGACCGAGGCCGACGAAGACTGGGGCCCGCTCGTACCCGTCTCAACCTACGGGGCGAGCAAGCTCGCCGGCGAGGCGCTCGTCTGCTCGTACTCGTTCATGTTCGGCCTCACCGGCGCGTCGTTCCGCTTCGGCAACGTCGTTGGACCACGGCAGACGCACGGCGTCGGCTTCGACTTCGTCCGAAAGCTGCTCAGCGACCCGACGCGCCTCGAGATCCTCGGCGACGGCACGCAGAGCAAGTCGTACATCCACGTCGAGGACGTCATCGACGCCGTGGTCGCCGCCCACCGTGCGGAACCGGATCCGTACGTGGTCTACAACGTCGCGACCGGCGACTACGTGACGGTTACCGAGATCGCCGACGTCGTCGTCGAGTCAATGGAGATTGACCCGCAGAGCGTCCGGTACGAGTACACCGGCGGCGATCGTGGCTGGCGAGGAGACGTGCCCGTCGTTCGCTTGAACACCGATCGGATTCGAGGCCTCGGCTGGAGTAACCGTCGCTCTTCGCGCGAGGCGATCCAGGCGTCGATCGTCGCGATGCTCGATGAGCTCGGTGCGAAGCGCACATGAACCGGGCCGTCTTTCTCGACCGAGACGGCGTACTCATTCGCTCGGACGTGCGCGACGGCAAACCGATCGGGGCGCGCAGCGAGGAGGAGTTCGAAATCCTGCCCGGCGTCCCACAGGCCTGCGAGCAGCTCCGGAGCGCTGGGTTCCTCCTCATCGTCGTCACGAACCAGCCCGACATCGCGCGCGGAACTGTCAGCGCCGACATGGTCGAGCGGCTGAACGGGCTGCTGCGGCAGGCAGCTCCTCTCGACGACATCCGGATCTGTCCGCACGACGACGCCGAAGGGTGCACTTGCCGGAAACCGAAGCCCGGCCTGCTCGTCGACGCCGCCGCCGACTGGGACATCGACCTTGCCCGGAGTTTCATGGTCGGAGACCGGTGGCGCGATGTGGAAGCCGGCCGCCGCGCTGGTTGCCGTGTCGCTTTCATCGACCACGGGTACAGCGAGACGGGTGAGATTGACCCGGACGTTGTCGTCCGCGAACTTCGCGAGGCTGCAGATTGGATCCTTTCCTGTGCTAGAAGCTCATGATTCGATCGTGACCGAGCGCGTCGTCACCAGCCCCGAGGAGCTTCGCGTGAAGATCTTCGCCGACGGCGCCGACCGTGCCGGCATCGCCGAGCTGGCCGCGAAGCCGTGGGTGCAGGGCTTCACGACCAACCCGACGCTGATGCGCAAGGTCGGCGTCGAGGACTACGCGGCGTTCGCCCGCGACGTGCTCGAGCTCGTGCCCGACCGCCCGATCTCCTTCGAGGTCTTCTCGGACGAGGCGGCGCAGATGGAGGAGCAGGCCCGGCTGATCTCCTCGTGGGGCGAGAACGTCTACGTGAAGATTCCGGTCACGAACACGAGGGGCGAGCCCTCGGCCGAGATCGTGCGCCGCCTGGCCGGCGACGGCGTCAAGCTGAACATCACCGCTCTAACGAACGTTCGCCAGGTGACCGACGTCGTCCAGTGGGTCGCCGAAGGACCATCGGCCTTCATCTCGGTCTTCGCCGGGCGGATCGCCGATACGGGCCGCGACCCGGTTCCGATCATGGCCGCCGCCGTCGAAGCGTTGCGCCCCCACCTGAACCTCCAGCTGATCTGGGCGAGCCCGCGTGAGGTGCTGAACCTCTTTCAGGCGGAGGCCGTCGGCTGCCACGTGATCACGGTCGTGCACGACATCCTCGCCAAGCTCGGCAACTTGGGCCGTGACCTGGACGACTTCTCGCTCGAGACCGTCCGCGAGTTCTTCCGCGACGGACAAGTGGCCGGCTACACCCTGCCAACGCAACAGCGCATCGCGGCGCGATAGTCGGCGCGCGATGCCGACCGCGATCGTCACCGGCTCGGGCGGACTCGTCGGCTCGGAATCCGTGCGCCGCTTCGTCGAGGCCGGATACGACGTCATCGGGATCGACAACGACATGCGGGCGCAATTCTTCGGCCCCGACGCGTCGACGACGCCGGTCAGCGAGGCGCTGGCCACTAGCTACCGCGAGTTTCGTGCACTCGACGTCGACATCCGTGACGCCGATCGAATCGACGCCATCTTCAGAGACGCCGCGGAGCTCGCGATCGTGATCCACGCGGCGGCTCAGCCGTCGCATGATTGGGCGGCGTCGGACCCCCATACGGACTTCACGATCAACGCGAACGGGACGCTGAACCTCCTCGAAGCCGCGAGGCGCCATGCGCCCGACGCGACCTTCGTCTACCTGTCGACGAACAAGGTCTACGGCGACCTGCCAAACAGCCTCCCTTTGGTGGAGCTCGAGACCCGCCTCGAGCTTCCCGAGGATCACCCGTGGCACGGCGGCATCGATACGTCCATGTCGATCGACCGCTCAACCCACTCCCTGTTCGGCGTCTCGAAAGCGGCCGGCGATCTGCTCGTCCAGGAGTACGGCCGCTACTTCGGGATGCCGACCGTGTGTTTTCGCGGTGGCTGCTTGACTGGCCCCAACCACGCCGGCGCCCAGCTGCACGGCTTCCTCTCGTACCTCATGCGCTGCGTCATGACCGGCGAGCCGTACACCGTCTTCGGCTACGGCGGCAAGCAGGTCCGCGACAACATCCACAGCGCCGATCTCGTCGCCGCGTTCGCCGCGTTCCACGCTGCCCCTCGTGTGGCGGCCGTCTACAACATCGGCGGAGGCCGGGAGAGCAACTGCTCGATGCTGGAGGCGATTGCGCTATGCGAGAAGATCGCCGATCGGCCCCTCGACTGGACGTTGTCGGGCGACGCGCGCACCGGCGATCACCGCTGGTGGATCAGCGATCTCGACGAGTTCCGCGCCGATTACCCGGACTGGAGCATGAGCTACGACGTGACGGCGATCCTCCGCGAGATCCACGCAGCGAACGCGGAGGTGTGGGTCTAGGCGCGCTTCTCGAGCGCGACGAGGCAGCGGAAGGCAGCGAGCGGCGCGAGCGGTTGGAGCAGTCGCTCGGCAAACCGCAGCACGCCGAGCAGGCGATACGGGACGAGCTGCCGTCCGGAAAAGCCGCCGCTCAGCGGATAGGCGACAAGACCGAAACGCTCGCGCGAGACCACCTCGAGCGCTGGATGGCGACTGCGGAACTGCTCGAGATGGCGCCAGAAGATCAGCGTCGTCAGTGCCTGGTTGGAGTCGAACGGATCGTCTCCGCTTTGGGCGCCCTCGGCGAACAGGTCGACACGAAGATCGGTCCGCTCGAAGTGGAACAGCTTGTACAGGGGCGCCGAGATCGGGCCGCAGTAGGGATCGACGACTACGACCCGTCCGCCGGGCCGTAGCGCCCGTTCGGCCTCCGCAAAAAAGCGTCCAGGCTCCGGAACATGGTGGAGCACGTCGATCAGCACGAAGTTGGCGACGCTCCGGTCCTCGTACGGGAGCTCCTGCGCGTCGACAACCGCATCGGCCCAAAGCGTCTCGACCACATCCGTCGCAACCGTCTCCGGCCGGAACTTCTTGAACGCCCCGATGCCGCTGCCGAGCTCGACCGTCGGCCCTTCCACCGGCGAGAGGTGGTCGGCTACACGACCGAACCACTCGGCGTAGAGCGCCCGAAGCAGCGGCCTGCTCTCCCACGCGGCGCGTTCAGTCCGCAGCTGTTCGGCGACGCTCTCGGCCGTGCTTGCGCTCATCGGCGCAGGAGCGTACCGCTCGATCTCCAGGTCTATAGTTCCACCGATGCACGGGCGGACTCACTGCCGCCGCGCACGTGACGCCTCCGTGGAGAACTAGGCGTGGCGTCCTCTACTCCGATGCAGCTCAGCGAGTACTACGACTCGATCGCGCCCGACTGGGAGGGCTGGCGCGCGAAGAACCGCTTCTACCACGAGCATGTGAAGGAACTCGTCGTCGGCGCTGTCGCCCCCGGGCGTCGCGTGCTCGACATCGGCTCGGGGGCCGGCGACGTCCTCGCGGCATCCCGGCCGAGCGAAGGGCTAGGACTGAACGTCTCCGCGCGCCTCACCGAGCTCGCACGGAGGAAGCATCCCGATCTCAACTTCGAGACCTTTGACGCCGACGAAGTCGTCCTCCCGGACGGTTTCCAGCCCGACTACATCGTCTCGGTGAACCTCCTCGACCACGCCTACGACATCTACGAGCTTTTCGCGAGCCTGCGAGAGGCCGTCACGGATCGGACCCTCATCCTCGTCACCACGAGCAACCCGCTCTGGTCGCCCCTGTTGAAGCTCGCCAGCCGAACCGGCCGGCGCACGCCCGACTCGCCGAGGAACTTCATCACGAATCGCGACCTCGCCAACGTGCTCAATGTGCAGGGCTTCGACGTCGTCGAGGCGGGCCTCATGCTCCCCGTGCCGGAGCGGATTCCGGTGCTCAGTGGCGTCCTCAACGCCCTCCTGCCCGACTTACCGGTCCTTCGCTACCTCTCGTCCACCCAGTACCTGGCGGCGCGGCCGCGCATCCCGCGGGCAAGACTGTCCGTGTCGGTGATCGTCCCCTGCCACAACGAGGAGGCCAACGTCGCCGCCTGCGCCCGGCGGATCCCGAACATGGGTGCCGGAACGGAGGTGATCTTCGTCGACGACGGCTCGACCGACGGGACCCGGTCGGCCGTGTTGGCGGCGATGGAGGAGGACCCCCGGATCCGCCTGGTCGCCTACGACGGAAACCACGGAAAGGCGAACGCCGTGCGGGCCGGTTTCGACGCGGCCCGGAACGACGTGCTGATGATC
>DASQWC010000131.1:0-18735 GCA_035640475.1 Actinomycetota bacterium
CAGCTCCTCGGTCAGGTAGGACACGACGCGCTCGGTCCCGCCGTAGTACTTCGGCGGAACCGACTCGTACAGTGGCGCGACCTGTGCGATGCGCATTGTTCTCCCGGTCTACCACGTACCCCGATGGACGACTTCTTCGACCGGGCGGCGTCCCCGTTTCAGCGAGGGCGACGGCTCGTCGGGGGCCGGATAGCCGATGGCAATGGCGCCGATAGGAGTGAAGCGCTCCGGAATTCCGTACGCGGCCCGGAAAGCCTCCGGACGGAAGATGCCGAAGAACAGGGCGCCGAGCCCCTCGTCCACCGCCGTCAGGAGCATGAGAAGTGACGCGAACCCCGTGTCGATGTCCCAGTACGGGACCGGCCAGCGCGCTGCGTCCCGGTCGGTCCAGCCTTTGTCGGGTTCGGCGTAGCGATCCAGATACGCGTCCCTGGACGACAGCGGAACGACGATGACGGGCGCGTTGAACAGTCCCTGCCAGCGGAAGTCGTCCCGCCGGTCGTCCGGAAACGTCACGTCCCAGAAGCGCCGCGCATCTTTGCCCTGGAGCACCAGAAACTCCCAGCCTTGCGTGAAGCCCGCCGACGGCGCATGCAGCGCGTTGCTCAGGATCCGCTCGACGATCTCCCTCGGGACCGGCTTGCTCGAGAAGTTCCGGACCATTCGCCGCCGTTTGACCACCTCTTGGAACTCCATTCCGTTAGCATCGCGCACGTGACGGAGCCTTGGCTCGGCGACGCATGTTCGCTCGTCGACGCCATGCGCGCCGGTGAGCTCTC
This sequence comes from Actinomycetota bacterium, assembly GCA_035640475.1. Classification (GTDB taxonomy): domain Bacteria; phylum Actinomycetota; class JAICYB01; order JAICYB01; family JAICYB01; genus DASQWC01. Next base: position 780 of record DASQWC010000131.1, read on the forward strand.
CCCGTCCGAAGCCCTGGACGCTTGCCTCAAAGCCATCGAGAACTCCCAGCTGAACGCGTTCTCGTTCATCGACGCCGAGAGCGCGCGCGAGCGGGCGGCCACCGCCGACCCGCGCCTCCCGTTCGGCGGCGTGCCGGTCGGGATCAAGGAGCTCGACCCGATCGAGGGATGGCCTTACGACGAGGCGTCACTTCTGTTCAAAGACCGCCGGGCGGAGTACACATCGACCTGGGCGACGCGCTTGTTCGCCGCCGGCGCAAACCCGATCGGACTGTGCACGGCAAGTGAGTTCGGCGGCCTCAACGTCAGCGTGTCGAAGCTCAACGGCGTCACGGGGAACGCGTGGAACCCCGCCAAGACGGCCGGTGGATCGTCGGGCGGCAGCTCGGCGGCCGTGGCCGGCGGGCTCGTGCCGATCGCCAGCGGCGGCGACGGCGGCGGGTCGATCCGCATTCCCGCGGCATTCAACGGTCTGCTCGGAATGAAAGGATCGGCGGGCCGCATTCCCCGCGGCCCGCGCACGGAGATCGCTCCGATGACCGTCGTTCTCGGATGCCAAGCCCGGTCGGTTCGGGACGCAGCGCGCTGGTACGACGTCTGCAGCGGTTACGACGCTCGGGACCCCTACAGCCTCCCGAAGATCGACGGATGGGAGCGCGACCTCGGCACCCGCGAGCTCAGAGGACGAAAAGCGGCTATCGCTCCCGACCTGGGCTCGGCGGTCGTTCGTCCGGAGGTCGCACAAATCGTAGTTTCGGCCGGCGAGGCGCTGGCGAGGGACGCGGGACTCGAGCTCGTCGACATCCCGGTCAAGCTTCCGGATCTCGGCGCGGAGTGGGCGATGGCGAATCTCGTCCAACTGCGCCACAGCCTCGGATCACTCTGGCCCGACCGCAAGGACGACCTCACCGACGAGATGGCGTTCGGCCTGACGCTGGCGGAGCAGGTGTACAACCTCGAGTTGGCCGGCCGCGTCGAGGCGCAGCGTACCGAAGCGAACGAGATGATGGCCGGGATCTTCGACGAGGTTGATTTCGTTATCAGCGCGACGAACCCCGACGTCGCGTATCCCGCTCACATCGCTATCAACCTGCGTGTCGGCGATGTTCAGACGACACCGCAGAACAACGGCGCACTCACGATCCCGGCGAACATCGTCGGCAATCCGGCCGTCTCGATCCCCGTGGGAACCTTGGACGGATTGCCCGTCGGCATGCAGGTCATCGGACGTCACCACGAAGACGCTTTGCTGTTCGATCTCGCGCTCGCCGTCGAGCGGGAGCGTCCATGGCCCCTCGTCGCGCCGGGAGCGCCCGTCTAGCGAGAAGGAGGAACCGTGGTCGACACGTCCGACGTCAACGACATCGATCCGTTCGAGCTCATGGATGCGGAGTCGGAGCGCCTCTACACATTCTTCTCTTCACTGACCGACGACGAGTGGCTGCCCGACACGCGTTGCGAGGGCTGGCGCCGGCGCGAGATCGTCTCTCACCTCGCCGGCGGCGATACCTATCACACGGCATGCCTCGACGACACGATCGCCGAGCTCTTCGCGGAGGGCGCGCGAAACGGCACGACCGACGGCGACTCCTTCAACGCGTGGATGGTGAGCAAGCGAGCAGACCGCTCGGCCCAGGACGTTCTCGAGGAGTGGTGGAAGCTCAACAGCGACGTCCGGAAGCGCATGCGCGAACGCGGACGCGACGCATCGATGTCGAGCTCGGTCGGTCCGTATCCGGTGGGCCTGATGGGCTTTCATCTCGCGAGCGAGTACGCAACCCACTACGACGACATGGACGGCCCGATTACGGATGACGAGCGTGAAGCCCGGACGGCCTGGCGCGACAAGGTGAGCCGCTTTGCCCTCAAGGAGGCCCAGAAAGAGGTCGAGGTCGAGGAACGCGGAGACGAGTACGTCGTCCGTGCCGGCGACAAGGAGGCGAAGCTCAGCCGCGCCGAGTTCGTCGAAGCCGTGACGGCACGGCTGAAGACGATCGATCTCGAGCTACAACAGGCGTTGCGGGCCCTCGCCTAGCTCCAGTTCGAGGGAGTCGCTAGCGCTCCATCCAGTTTCGAGGGAGTCGCTAGCGCTCCATCCAGTCTTTCGGCAGTACCTCGTAATCGTCGGGCAGCGGCTCGAAAGCCGGCTCCCGCCGCTGCACGAAGCTCTGCACGCCCTCCCTGAAGTCCGGGAACGCGAACGACCGCACCATGAGCTCGTTGGCTTCCTTCACCGACGGCGCGAGCTCCATGTTCCAGTGCCGGTAGACCTCGGCCTTGATCGTCGCCATCGACTTCGGCGAGCAGTTCTTGATGAGGTCGGTGGCGTACGAACGCGTGCGCTCGATGAGCTCGTCGGGCGCGTAGACCTTGTTCACGACGCCGAGCTCCAGCGCCTCCTCGGCCAGGAATACCCGGCCCGAGTACAGAAGATCGAGCGCAACAGCATGTCCGACGAGCCTGGGCAAAGCCCACGAGCTTCCGTGCTCGGCGATGAGGCCGCGACGAACGAACGCTGTCGTGAACTTGGCCCCCATCGCTGCGAAACGCAGATCGCACATCAAGGCCGCGCACAAGCCGATTCCCGCGCACGGTCCGTTGATTGCCGCGATGATCGGCTTCGGAATCGTCGTCGGGAACCAAATGGGCCGGTCGCGGCCCGTGGCGTCCTCAGCCGTGTCGTCGCCCTGGCCTTGGAGATTGTCCATGTCGGCGCCGGCACACCAGCCGCGGCCCGCGCCGGTGACGACGATCACGCGGACGTCCTGGTCGGAACCCGCTTCTTCGAGGAGCTCGTAGTAGCGACGAGCCAGCGCACCGGTCCACGCGTTCAAGCGGTCGGGGCGGTTGAGCGTTAGCGTCGCGATTCCGTCGGATACGTCGTACAGGACGACGTCGGTCTTCACGTCGGTCATGACTTCCTCCTTAGGCCTGATGCGGGACCGGCCCAGCCTCGGGCATCATCGAACCGAGGGTCAACCGGAGAAGGACGATGTCGACGACGCCTGAGCACGTGGCAGTTACCGATGTTCCTCTCTCACCGGTGATCGCCGAGGTCGTGAAGAACCGCGCCGACCCGTACACGCTGTATCGCCACTATCGCGAGACCGACCCGATGAACCGCGCCGACCCGGGGATCTGGACATTCACCCGATACCACGACATCCTGACGGTCCTTCGCGACGACCGATTCTCCGTCGACCCGCGCAACGTCACGGCCTTCGACGAGGTCCGGGCCTCCTCGGGTGAGGAGGACTCGTTTATTCAGAACGCGGCGGGACGGGTGCTGCTCTTCACGGACCCGCCCGACCACACGCGCCTGCGCACACTCGTCAACAAAGCGTTCACGCCTCGCACCGTTGAACGGCTTCGAGCTCACATCACGGAGCTCGTCGGCGGAATCCTCGACGACGTCGCCGGAGGCGGCGAGATGGACGTCATCGAGGACCTCGCGTATCCGCTCCCGGCACTCGTCATCTGCGAGCTCATGGGCGTGCCGACCTCCGATCGCGACATGTTCCGGGGCTGGTCGGGAGAGGTCGCGCCGGTGCTCGACCCATGGACGTCCAAGGAGGTCCTCGACAACGCCGTCGGGACCCTCGCGAAATTCCTCTTCTACTTCATGGACCTCGTGCAAAAGCGCCGGGACGATCCGCAGGACGATCTCGTCAGCGCGCTGCTGGCGGCCGAAGAGCAGGACGACAAGCTCACGGACGAGCAATTGCTCGCGCTGTGCATCCTGGTCTTCATCGCCGGCCACGAGACGACACAGAACCTCATCGGCAACGGCCTCCTCGCGCTCCTGCGGCATCCCGATCAACTGCGCAAGCTGCGGGAGAACCCGTCGTTGACCAAAGACGCGGTCGAGGAGCTCCTGCGCTACGACTCGCCGGTGCAGCTCACGGGACGTTCCCCGACGACCGATATCGAAATCGCGGATGTCACGATCCCGAAGGGCGACCAGATCATTCTGCTGCTCGGTGCGGGCAATCGCGATCCCGCCGTCTTCGAGGATCCCGACCGTCTCGATATCACGCGAGCGAAGACCTCTGTGCTGTCGTTTGGAGCCGGCGCGCATTTCTGCCTGGGCGCAGGCTTGGCCCGGCTCGAGGGCGCGATCGTTTTCAACGAGCTGCTCGCGCGCTTCCCGGGTCTCGAGCTGGCAATCGACGAGCCCGAGTACCGTGAAACACTGACGTTGCGCGGTCTCAAATCCCTACCGGTGAGGTTGTAGATGCTGAAAACGATGGGTGGTGTCCTGCTTGCGGTTCGCGACGTCGATGAGGCCAAGAAGACGTTCGAAGCGCTCTTCGACACGAAGGAATTTGCTTCACAGCACAGCAACTTCCTGAACGCCGACATCACGCTGCTCCTCTGCGGCTCCGATTTCATCGGGCTGGCCTCACCGGCCGGCGACGGAGCAGTCGCGGAGCACCTCGATCGCTGGGGCGAGGGGCTGTTCGCAGCGATCTTCACGGCCGATGACGTCGCGGCCATCGGCGAGCGGGCCAGGGAGCGCAACGTCGGTTTCGTCGAAGAGGGCAGTGTGCTCCATCTCGATCCGGCGTCGACCTTCGGACTCCGGATGCTCGTCGCACCGTACGAAGATCACGGATCGGCCGGGATCATCTCGTTCATCTACGAGGTCACGCACCTGGTGAAGGACTGGAAGGCCTCGAGCGACTACTTCACCGACCTGTTCGGGCTCGAGGGAGCCAAGTTCTCGCCGATCCGCAGCGACCAGTACGGCTACGAAGGCGTGCTTACGCTCTTCGACCCACCCGACAAGCTGGATCGCATCGAGGTCGTCTATCCCGGAGACACCGAGAAAGCGATGGGCCGCTTCTTTCTCAAGCGCGGCGAGGGGCCGTACATGTTCTTCATGGAGACCAACGACATGCCCGGGCTCCGCAAGCGCCTGAAGGACGCCGGCGCGCGCTTCGCACCGGAAGAAGAGCCGGAACAGCCCAACAGCCTGTTCGTCCACCCATCATCGACGCACGGCGTGCTCATCGGGGTGAGTCCGCGCAACCTCGCGTGGGTGTGGTCCGGTCGACCGGAGCTTGCGCGCGCGCAAAGCTGAGCCGTGCCCGAACTTCCCGAGATGCAGGCGCTCGCCGAGCGCCTCGAGGTGTTCCTCGGCCGCTCGGCACTGAGCGGCTACGAGCCGCACCAATTCTCGGCCCTCAAGACGTTCTCGCCACCGCCGGAAGAGCTCGTCGGCCGAACGCTCGAGCAGATCGGCCGGCGCGGCAAGTACGTGCTCATGGACTTCGGTGGCCCGAGGCTCTGCTTCCATCTCTCACAGGGCGGACGCGTGGACGTCGAGGAGCCGCCGAAGACGACCAGGCCCAAAGGCGCCGTCGTTCGATGGAAGTTTGAGGGACCAAAGGCCGTCCTCATCAAAGAGTTCGGGACCGAGCGCAAGGCCGGCTGGTGGGTGCTCCCGCCCGGCGAGGAGGGACCGCTCGACAAGCTCGGCCCGGAGCCCGACTCCGAAGCGTTCACGAAGTTCATACGTGAAGGCACCGATGGACGGCGCATTCACACGATCCTGCGCGATCAGCGAACCGTGGCCGGAATCGGACGCGGCTACACCGACGACGCCTTGCACGAAGCCAAGCTCTCGCCGTTCGCGTCGCTGAAGTCGCTCGACGGCGACGAGCGCGCGCGTCTGCTCTCGGCCATCGAGACCGTCTTGGCGAACGGGCTTACCGAAGAGCGAAAGCGGACCGGCGGTCTGCCGACCAAAGTCGGCGACCACTGGGTCGTCCATAAGAACCACGGACGTCCTTGCCCGCGTTGCGGCAACGATCTTCGGCGCGTTTCCTACGAGTCGCACGAAGTCACGTACTGTCCGGAGTGCCAGACCGGCGGCAAGATCCTCGCCGACCGCAGAATGTCGCGCTTGATTCGCTGACGCCAGTTACAGGGAGTCGCTACGCTCCATCCTGAAAAGCCAATGCCCCTCGACCTCGCCGCTGCCACGCGCCATCTGTCGCGCGCGGATCCGGTGATGCGGAAGATCGTGAAATCGATCGGGCCGTGTGAGCTCAAGCCCGGCGCCCGCGGGAATCACTTCACGACCTTGCTGCGAGCGATCGTCGGCCAGCAGCTGTCGACGCGGGCGGCCGAGACGATCTGGCAACGAGTGCTGGAGCTCGACGGGAGCGGCAAGCAGCTGAAACCCGAGACGGTGCTCGCGCTGTCCGACGCACAGCTGCGCGGAGCGGGATTGTCCAACGCCAAGGTCGCGTACGCGAAAGACCTCGCCGCACGGACGTCCGAGCTTCGTCTGAACCGTCTGAGCCGCTTGGACGATGAAGCAATCGTCGAGCTCCTGACGTCGGTCAACGGCATCGGGCGATGGACGGTCGAGATGTTCCTGATCTTCAAGCTTGGACGGCCCGATGTGTGGCCCGTCGGGGACCTCGGGATCCGGAACGCCGTCGCGCGCGCCTACGGACTCGAGCCGACGAAGGACGGCTTGCAAACCGTCGCCGCGCCGTGGCGTCCGTGGCGATCGATCGCCTCGTGGTACCTGTGGCGGACGCTGGAGCCGGATCCGGCGAGAGCCGGCCCCTCGAAGCAGCCGGTCTGATGTCGCGACGGCCACGCCGATCGTCGACGGGTCAGATCATTCGTCTGATCCGGCGCTCGGCGCGCGACGCCTGGCGCGGCTACCAGCTCCGGCGCTCGTCGTCGAGCGGCGACGGGATTCCGACGGATCCGGACGTCCGTCGCGCACAACTGGCTCGGATGGGCACGAGCGTGGGCGCTCGCGCTGGGGCCGCCCGGCTCAAGACGATCGGGCGCAGCGAGGAGCGAAAGAAAGAAATCCGCTACGAAGCGGCGATGCGCTCCGCCGGCGACGTCCTGGAGGTGATGGGCAACATGAAGGGCGCCGTCATGAAGCTCGCGCAGATGGCGTCGTTCGCCATCGACGGCCTTCCCGAGGGCGTGCAGCAGCAGCTCGCTCAGCTCCAGTCCGCAGCGCCGCCGATGGCATACGAGCTCGTATCGGAGGTCGTGACGCGCGAGCTGGGTGCGCCGCCGGACCAGGTCTTCGGCTCGTTCGATCCACAGCCGATGGCCGCCGCCTCCATCGGCCAGGTGCATCGTGCGCGTACACAGGACGGCCGCGACGTCGCCGTCAAAGTGCAGTACCCAGGTGTGGACGAAGCGATCAAGGCCGACCTCCAGAACGCCGACATGCTCTTCCAGACGGTTGCCGCGATGTTCGGTGGGTTCAATCCGAAGGAGCTGCTTCAGGAGGTCGTCACCCGAATGACCGAGGAGTTCGACTACACGCGCGAAGCGGCCAATCAGCAGTTCTTCGCCGACCGGTATCGGGGGCACCCATTCGTCAAGATCGCTGAAGTCCTTCCCGAGCACTCGGCGACGCGCGTGCTCACGTCGGAGCTCGTTGCGGGGCGCGGCTTCTACGAGGTACTCGACGATCCCCAAGCGGCTAAGGACCGTTACGGCGAGATCATCAGCCGCTTCGCCAACGGATCGATCATCGTCGACGGCGTCTTCTCCGGCGACCCGCACCCGGGCAACTACATCTTCATGGACGACGGCCGCATCTGCTTCCTCGATTTCGGGCTCATCAAACGGCTGGAGGGACGCGAGATCGATCTCGTCCGGGCGCCGGGTCTTGCGGTCCTGCACGAGGATCCCGCCGAGCTCGAAACGTCGCTGCGCGCACTGAACGTGATCGAGCCCGGCGTCGAGGTCAACCGCGATCGCCTGTGGGACCTCTTCAACGCGATGCTGCGTCCGATTGTTCAAGACGCGCAATTCCGCTACACCCGCAAGATCGTGGGTGACACCTTCCGAGACGTCGCACTCCCCGATTCCCCATACCGGGATATCCAGGAGCTCCTGCACTTCCCGGCGATGCTCGTGATGTGGCAGCGCTACACGTTCGGCACGGCGGCCGTCCTCGGCCATCTGGAGGCCGAGGCGAACTGGCATCGCATCTCGCGCGAGCTCTTGCTCGGCGACCCGCCCAGCACCCCGATCGGTGAGCGATGGTCATAGACCTCGATCACGTCGCACTGGCACTGCAGGACGTCGGCCCGACGCTACGCACACTCGTGACCGACTTCGGAACGCCCGTGCTGTTCGGCGGCGTGAACTTCGGCTTCCGCGCCGTCCAAGTCGACGGCGGCGACCTGCACATCGAGCTGCTCGAGCCCTTCAATACGGAAGCCAACGATTTCCTCGAGCGATTCCTCATTCGCAGCGGCGAAGGCCCGCATCACCTGACGTTCAAAACCGACGACATTCGCCGTGAGCTCGAACGAGCAAGTGATGCCGGGTACACGCCCGTCGGCGTCAACATCGACAACCCGTGGTGGAAGGAAGCCTTCATCCACCCGAAGGAGGCCGGCGGCACCGTCGTCCAGATCGCCCAATCCGGCATCGAGCCGGAGCACCTCGAGCGAGTCGCCGGCGAGTACGGTCCGGGGAGCTGGTGGCCGGAGCAGCCGGAGCCGTCGACGAATCGTTCGGTTCTGCGCCGCGTTGTCGTCGCCACTGAGGAAATCGGCCGCGCGCTCGCGCTCTACACGGACTGGCTCGGCGGCGAGACGTCGGGCCACGGCGAGGGATGGATCGAGCTCGCATGGCCGGGCGGCGGCAAAGTGATGCTCGAGCTGGCCGCCGGACGGCCGGAAGGCGTCCACCGGCTGGAGTGGACGCACGAGGGCGAGCGCGCCGAGCGCATCGTCGGCGGCGCGCGAATGGTGCTCTATTCGGAGAGCTGACTCCCGCGCGCTTCCACACGCAGGGATATCCAGACGGAGATCGTCAGCGTCAGCAGAATGAAGCTCAGCGACGCCCAGATCGGCACGTGGATCCAGTGGTTGATCAGCATCTTGATGCCGATGAAGACGAGGATCGCCGATAACCCCACTTGCAGGTACCTGAAGCGGCGCATCATCTGGGCGAGCAGAAAGTACAGCGCGCGAAGTCCGAGGATCGCGAATGCGTTCGAACTGAAAACGAGGAACGGGTTCCGCGTCACACCGAAGATCGCCGGAATCGAGTCGACGGCGAAGATGATGTCCGTCGTCTCGACGACGATGAGAACCGCCAGCAGCGGCGTGGCCACCCGTCGCCCGTTCTCCCGCACGATAAAGCTCTGTCCGTGGTACACCGGCGAAATACGGATGAATCTGCGCGCCAAACGGAGAACGAAGTTGCTGTCCGGATGGACCTCGACCTGCTCGTGCCGCGCCATGCGGATGCCGGTGAAGACGAGGAATGCACCGAAGACGTAGAAGAGGAACTCGAACCGCTCGAGCAGTGCGGCGCCGGCGAGGATGAAGGAAGCGCGAAATACAAGCGCGCCGACGATCCCCCAGAACAACACGCGATGTTGCAGCACCGACGGCACGGCGAAGTACGAAAAGATCAGCACGAAGACGAAGATGTTGTCCGCCGACAAGGAGTACTCGAGCAGGTACCCGGCGATGTACTCGCCGGCGGCCGTCCCTCCTTGCCACGCCCAGATGACGAATGTGAAGGCGAGGCCCATCGACATCCAGATGGCGACCCACATCGCGCCCTCGCGCGTCGAGACCTCGTGGGCGTCGCGGTGAAAAAGGAACAGGTCGATGAAGAGCATGCCGAGGACAAAGACGACGAAAGCGATCCAAATCCACGGCGCGACGGTGACCATGAGCTAACGGACCCTCTCGGTCGAGCGCTTGAGAGAGCCGAGCACGAGCTCGGCCGCGCCGGTGAGCGCAACGACGACGATGACCGCAATAACCCACGCGGTCGCGGGCGCGCCGGATGGGCCGGGCCCGCCTTCAGACGGAACGTACAGCTGCGCGACGGGCCCCCGCGGCGCGAAATCGGTCACTTTCCAGCCGTCACGCGAACGCTCGAGCGTGAGGCTCATCGCGACGACACGATCCGATTCTTCGAGCTCGACTCTGAACGGCACCACTCGAAGCCTCGCGATCTCAGCGGCACGCCCCACCTCGATGCGGGACAGCTCGACGTCGGTCCCGCCGAATAATGCGCGAGCGACGCGCTCGTTCCCGAGGCGATCGACGTCGTCCCCATCGCCACTGGAAACCGCCTGAAGGAAGCGTTCGGCCGCGCCCTCAGGCCGTCGCGTCACATCGCCGAGTGCGACTATTCCGGCGACGACGAGACCGCCGATCGCGACGATGACGCTGATGGCGATCAGCGGAGCGCGGCGGCTCGTCGTGCGCGCGGCGCGCCGGACGGCGGTCGGATCGACGCCCAGCTCGGCCTCGATCTCTTCGAGCTCCCGGCCCTTGGTCTCGGGAAGATGCCGGTAGATCAGCCATGTAGCCGGGAAGAACAGGAGGACGAGCAGACTCACGCTGTCGCCGATCGATCCGAGCGCGCCGGTGTAATGGTCGCCGAGCACACCCACGAGCAGCGGGCCGAGGATGAATCCGGCGATCTCGAAGACGTTGCGCGCCCACGCCGCGGACTGGTTGCGAATGTAGGTCGGGAAGAGCTCGGTCGAGATCGCGCCGGTCACGGGCGCCATCCCGAGTCCGAAGAACACGGCGATGACGAGCAGTCCGGCGATCGCCATGCCCTGGACCTGAAAGAGCGCGAAAGCGCTCGCACCGGCCATCGCGCCGAAGGCGATCGCAGTCGGTCGTCGCCCGACGCCGTCCATGAGCCGTCCGCATGCCCAGTAGCCGGCCGTCCCACACCCGTACGCGGCAAGGAAGATGAGCTCCGACGTCGTTTCGCTCAGGCCGCCCTCGCCCTGTGCGTAGTAGAAGTACCACGCCGTCGCACCGAACAACGGCAACGAACGGAAGAGATGGACGAGACCCACGAAAACGAGCGTCCGGCGGTTGTGCGGGCCCCAGGGCTCCCAAAAGCTCACGTGGAGCGAGCCGCCGCCTTTGCGTACGGAGTCGGCGTGCTGCTCGAACCGTCGCGTCTCCTTCAGTCGACGGCGGAAGAACGCGAGGAACAGCAGCGGGATGACGCCGACGAGATACAGACCGCGCCAGCCGAGCGACGTGTCGTCCACTCCGCCGAGCGACAGCAGGACGACGGCGATCGCACCGATGGCGGAGCACATCAGAAAGATGCCGAGGGTCCGAGCTCGCCGATCCTTCGGAAACTCCTCAACGATCATCGTCACCGCGACCGCGTACTCGGCTCCCAGGAAGACGCGCGATAGCGACTGAAAGGCGGTAAACGACCAAAGATCGCGCGAGGCCGCGGTCAGGGCCGTCATCACGGTGTAGCCGAGCACCGACCACAGCAACAGGCGGCGCCTTCCCCATCGATCTCCCGCACGCGCGAGAAAGAACGCGGCGCCGAGACCGAGCTCGATGATCGCGCGCGAGATGCCGAGCTCGCTCTCGGAGACGTTGAACGAGTCGCGAATCGCCGGGAGCACAAGCGCGAGGATCGAGCCGTCGTAGCCCTCGAAGAACGTCGCCGCGAGCAGCAGCAGTAGCAGGGTGCGCAGATACGCGGGCGAGTGCTCTTCGACCGGCTCGCCGCGTCTCGTGGAGGCGAGCTCCTCACCGGTGGAGCCGCCGAGGGCCTCACCGCCGGATGTCCCGGCGGCCTCGGTCAACGGGTCGTCGCGCTCCGGCATCGAGGCAATAGCATCACACAGTCACACGGGAGGACGGGGAGACGGCATGGAAACGCGAAAGCTCGGGTCGCTCGACGTTTCGGTCGTCGGGCTCGGCTGCAACAACTTCGGTATGCGCATCGACGAGGCGGCTACGAAAGAGGTGGTCGACGCCGCCATCGACGCGGGCATCAATTTCTTCGACACCGCCGACGTCTACGGGAACCGGGGCAAGTCCGAGGAATTTCTCGGGAAAGCGCTGGGCCCCAAGCGCGACGACGTGCTCATCGCGACCAAGTTCGGCTCTCCCATGAGCGACGACGGCCAATCGCAGGGCGGAAGCCCGCGCTGGATCGAACGGGCCGTCGAGGACAGCCTTCGGCGCTTGGGCACCGACCGCATCGACCTCTATCAGCACCACTTCCCCGACCGCGATACGCCGTTCGACGAGACGCTGGCCGCACTCGACAAGCTCGTGCGTGACGGCAAGGTTCGCGAGATCGGCTGCTCGAACTATGCCGGCAAGCACATCGACAAGTGCGCCGGTATCTCGAAGGACAAGGGCATCGCGCAGTGGGTATCGGCGCAGAACAATTACAGCCTGCTCGAGCGCGCGCCGGAAGCAGATGTCATCGGCGCATGCGAGCGCAACGGGTTGGGCCTGCTTCCCTACTTCCCGCTCGCCTCTGGCCTGCTCACCGGGAAGTACGTGTCGAAGGACGACCGGCCGGAGGGGACGCGCATCACCCTGATGGCGCAGGCCATGCCCGAGCGGGCGGAGGGCGTGCTGACCGACGAGAACTTCGCAATCATCGGCAAGCTACGCGCATTCGCCGAGGAGCACGGGCACTCGCTGCTCGATCTCGCGATGTCGTGGCTGGCGAGCAAGCCCGTGATCTCGTCGGTCATTGCCGGTGCGACCAAGCCGGAACAGGTTCGCGCAAACGTCGACGCAGCCTCCTGGCGGCTCACGCCGGACGAGATGGCGCAAGTCGACGCACTGTCGAGCCGTTAAGCAACGTCTCGCGCGCGAAACCAGGCGTAGCTCGCGGCGAGTAGCCCTCCCGTATAGACGGCGAGCACGATACCGGCCCGCAGTGCTGAGAAGTCGAACAAGTCGCGACCGTTCACGCTGACGCCGACGATCTCCTCAGCCGAGACGAACTGCTGCGCATTCGCGCCCGGCATCCAGCGAAACAGTCCCGGCTTCCACAGCACGAGCAGATTCGACACAACGAAATCGAAGATGAGCCAGACCGCTATGGGGCCGCCCGAGTTACGAACGAGCCCGGCGAGTCCGACGCCGAGGCCGGCTCCCAGGGCGCCGAGCGCCGTCCCGCGCACCAGGACGCCGATCGTCGAACCCCACCACTCGCCCGTCACGCCCGAGATCGAGCCGTGTGCCGCCGCAGCGGGCACGAGCACGAGCGCGACGAGCACCAGGACACCGAAGACCGTGAGCGCCGAAAGTGCCGATGCGGCCGCCAGCTTCGCGACGAGCACGCGTCCGCGCCGCGGTTCCCACGTCAGCAACGTCGTCATCCCGCCGCACGCCCACTCGGCTCCCACGAACGACGCTCCGCAGACGACGGCCAGACTGAACAGCGGCTGCGAAGCGATGCGTAAGGAGAGCGGGGCGACGGTCGTGTAACGGATCGAGGCGTCGCGCGTGCTCAGGAAGACGATCACGCCGACGAAGAGCGTGACTGCGACGACAACCGCGAGCACGATTCGGAAGGCGCGGCGCGACGTGAGCCGGAGGATCTCGGCCCGGACGAGCATCATCACGTCTGCTCGCCCCCCGTGAGCTCGAGGAACACGGCCTCGAGGCTGATCTCCTCCGGGCGAAGCTCGGTGAGGTAGATCCCGGCGTCGGCGAGCGTCTGCGTGATCTTGCCGGCGCGATCCGGCGGCGCCTTTACGCGAAGGCTGCGGTCGCCGCGAAAGCTCGTCTTGTATCCGGCCGTCGCCAGGACGTGCTTCGCCTCCTGAATCTTCGGCGCCCTGACGACAAAGGCCGGACCGCCGCGCATCGCGAGCACCTCACCGACCGGTCCCTGCGCGATGCACCGCCCCTGCACGAGGATCGCGACGGAGTCGCAGATCGTCTGCACCTCGGTCAGGAGGTGGCTCGACAGGAAGACGGTTCGTCCTTCATCTGCAAGCGAGCGAAGAAGATCGCGTATCTCCTTCAGTCCGGCCGGATCGAGGCCGTGCGCCGGCTCGTCGAGGATCAGCAGCTCGGGATCCTTCATGAGCACGGCCGCCAGTCCGAGCCGCTGCTTCATGCCCAGTGAGTAGGCCTTGAACTTGTCGTCGGCGCGCGCGGCAAGCCCGACACGGTCGAGCGACTCCTCGACGGCCGACGGCGCCAAACCAATCGCCGTCGCGAGCAGCTCGAGATTGCGGCGCGCCGAGAATCCCGGAAAGAACGCCGGCGTCTCGACGATCGACCCGACGCCGTCGATGACCTCGGAAAGCCCGCGCGGGACGGCCGTCCCGAGAATCTTGCAGGACCCGGAATCCGGACGGACCAAACCAAGCAAGCTGCGTATGGTCGTCGTCTTTCCGGAGCCGTTCGGGCCGAGAAAACCAAAGACCGAGCCGGACGGCACGGCGAGGTCGATGCCGCCCAATGCAAAGATGGGACGACGGAACCGGCGATTGAACGTCTTGTGGAGTCCTTCGACCTCGATCGCGTTCACGCCAAACTCAGGCGGGAATCGCTCGTTTCTGACGCGACGCGATCAGATCGTGGACGGCCTGCTCGTCTCCTGCACGCAGGAGATCGACGGGGTCGGGCCGGCCGTTCACGATCGACTCGAAAAACTCCTTGCGATCGTCGTAGGTCGGCAAGGTTGCCTTCGCCCAGCCGCGGTAGTCGTTGAGGATCTCGGCCAGCCGCGCATACGGCTCGCCGAACTGCTCCGCGATCTCGCGCTTCATTCGCTTGGCCAGCGCGGGAGATGCGCCGGCCGTCGAGATGGCGATGGCGAGCGGACCGTGCCGGGTGATGGCCGGAAGAATGAAGTTGCACATGGGCGGCACGTCGACGACGTTCACGAGCATCGCGCGCGCTTCGCCGTCCTCATAGACACGCAGGTTCAGCGCTGTGTCATCCGTTGCGGCAATCGCGATGAAGGCACCTTCCAGATCCGAAGATCCGGCGTAGTCACGTTGCTGCCAGTCGATCGAGCCTTCAGCGGCGAGGTCCCGCAACGCCTTGACGGCCTTCGGCGCGATCAGGGTCACGTCGGCGTCACACGCCAGCAGTCCCTCCACCTTCTCGAGCCCCACCGGGCCCCCGCCGACGACGACGCAGCGGCGTCCGCCGAGCCGGATGCACGCGATGTAGAAGGTCGTCTGCATGAGATCTTGCACACAGGTCTGATCGCAGATCCCGCGCTTGTACTGACAGACGCACTCTTTTCCCGCATAGGCTTGAGCCGGCATGGGACGAGTGTAATGGGCATCCTCACCGACGACATGAAGCGCGTCGTCTCCGAGCAAAAGCTCGGCTTCTACGCAACCGTTTGTCCGGACGGAACGCCGAACTTGTCGCCGAAGGGCACGACGGTTGTGTGGGACGACGACCACATCGCCTTCTGCAACATCCGCTCGCCTCAGACGATCCGCAACCTCGAAGCAAATCCAGCGATCGAAATGAACATCGTCGATCCCGTCGTGCGTAAGGGTTACCGCTTCAAAGGGGTGGCTCGCATCATCCGCGAAGGCGATGTGTTCGACAAGGTCAGAACGATGTTCAGCGACGATGCTGCCGCTCGTACGAGTGCGATCGTGGTCGTGGAAATCCAAAAGGCGCAGCCGCTCACATCTCCCGCCTACGACTGGGGCACGACTGAGGACGAGCTTCGTTCGATTTACAAGCAACGCCTCGTTGAGCTATATGGTCCCTTCTAAAGACCGAGCCGCTCGAACTGTTCGCTCGGCGCGTCGATCTCCCTGAGCGCGTCGCGCAGCAGGTCTGCGGCAACCTTCTCGGCAGGAGTCCCCGAAAGACTCCGGTCCTCGTTTGGATCGTCGGCAAGGTCGTACAACTCATTGCCGGAAAAGTCACCGAGCGCCCAGTACGGCAGCATGTCGCCTTCGTGGAAGGGCTGACGGATGACGGGGACCTTCGATCCCGGCATCTTGTCGAGGACGGCTCGGTCGTCGGGCGCTGGGAGCTTCATATCGTGAAAGCGCCACACCGGCATCGTCGACCAGCGATTCGACCACAGTGACAGCGGCGCGTTTGCATCCTCCGGCGCCCGCGCGTACTTGCGGTCTTCCCAGAGGAGATGCACTTCCCTGCCCCAGACGCCGGAGAGCAGCCACTCTCGCACCGAGCTTTGCTCGCCCGTGATCACCGGCACGAGCGACCGGCCGTGCGTCGTGTGCCGGTACGACGCGCCGAAGATGTCGACGACGGTGGCGGCGAGATCCACCGACGTCGTCAGCGTATCGATCGTTCGCGGCTCGGCCCCGGGCCAGCGAATGAGCAACGGAATGAGCCCCATCGTCTGGTAGATCGGCACCGGAGGCTTGCCCCACGTGTCCTTCTCTCCGAGGTAGTGACCATGGTCGGTCGTGACGATGACCATCGTGTCGTCCCAGTAGCCGCCGCTGTCGAGCGCGTCGAGCATGCGTCCGAACCACGCATCGATCATCGTGAGCTTGCCGCCGTATTGCGCGCGCACCTGACGCGCGCCGTCCTCGTCGAGGAGCCCGCGCGCCTTCGCGCCCCGCGTATACGGAGGCCAGATGAGATGCGGCCCTTCCCACGCCTCGTCGTACATCGAGGCGTACGGCTCGGGCGTGTCGAAGGGCTCATGTGGATCGAACTCATCGACGAACAAGAAGAAGCGGTCGTAGGTCTCCGTGTGCTCCGGAAACTCCTCGAGCGATGCGCGTCCCGAGTTCGCGGGTGCCTCCTCAGTGAGCCACCGGGACGCGGCGGTCATCGTCTTCGGACCCGGAAAGTCATCCTCCGAGCGGAACCAGCCGCGCGACGTGTCGTAGGGCAGCCACCCGCGCCCGAACGACGGAGCGCCGAGCCACGACGGATCCGGACGGGTCCGCCACGGATCGCCCTCGTGGCCGCGCACGTACTCCCACGCGAAGAACCCGGTGTGGTAGTTCTCGCCGCCGGTCTCGAACAGGTGCGGGTGATCGCTGACGAGCTTCGTTGCGATGCCTTCGCGTCGCAGCGCATCTGTGAGCGACTCTTCCCAGATCTCGATCGAGCCCCACGGCTTCCACGGGAAGTCCCAGGCGCCGCACAGCAGATCGTGGCGCGCCGGCATGCACGGCAAGGAGCCGGAGTGGTGATTGTCGAAGCGGATGGCGTCCCGAGCGAAGCGGTCGAGGTTCGGCGTGTCCCACTCGGTGCCGCCGTACGCACCGAGCGCGTGGCGATTCAAGCTGTCGAGTAAGACAAAGACGACGTTCCGGGGCGTCTGCACGCCTAGAACGTAACGGGAAGCGCCTCCAGGCCGCGCAGAATCGGTGCCGGACGCCACGTCAGGTCGTCCGTCGCGAGCGCGATGTTCGGAAGACGCCGCGCAATCGTCGTCAGCGCGATCTGCCCCTCGAGCCGCGCGAGCTGGGCGCCCAGACAGAAATGAATGCCGGCCGAGAACGACAAGTGATGACACGGGTCCCGTGTGAGATCGAGCGTGTCGGGATCTGCGAACGCCTCGGGATCACGATTGGCCGACGCGACGATCGTCGACACGAACTGCCCGGCCTTGACGTCGACGTCCCCGATCCGGACGTCGACTTTCGCGATGCGTCCCGTCATCTGCACGGGCGAGTCGTAGCGCAACAGCTCTTCGACGGCTTGTCGTCCGATTCCCTCCTCGGTGCGCAAGCGCTCGAATTGCTCGGGATGACGCAGCAGGGCGAGCAACCCGTTGCCGATGAGGTTCACCGTCGTCTCATGGCCGGCGACGAGCAGGAGCAAGAGCATCGCGAGCAGCTCGCCGTGCGAGAGAACGTCGCCGTCGTCCTCGACTTCCAGAAGCGCGGTGAGCAAATCGTCGCGAGGTTCGGACTTTCGCTTCGGGATGAGGTCGTTGAAGTACTGGACGAGCTGGTTGCGTCCCTCGAGCGCTCTCAGCGCAACCTGCATGTCCTCGATCGGGCCGAGCGCGAGCGCGATCTTCTGTGACGCGTCGCGGAAGAAGTCCCGGTCCTCCGCCGGGACGCCGAGCATCTCGGCGATCACCGTGATCGGCAGCGGGTACGCGAAATCGTTGATCGCTTCCATCTCGCCGCGCAGTTCGACGTCGTCCAGGAGACCGTCGACGAGCTCCTGGATCCGCGAGGTCAACCGCCGGACGTGGCGGGGGG
>DASQWC010000132.1:0-9856 GCA_035640475.1 Actinomycetota bacterium
GACGTTGAAGCGTGCTAGAACGTCGGCGTGGAGGATCGATTCGCCCGCCAATCGCGAAACGAGGCTCTCTTCCGCGAGGTGAACGAGCGGATCGCCGAACTCGGCGAAAGAGCGGAGGCGTGGGCGCCCGACGGGACAATCCAGTTCATGTGCGAGTGCGGCGAGGAGGGCGGCTGCGGTCAGCGCGTCCGCGTGCCGATCGAGGTCTACGAGCGGGTGCGGTCACAGGATGATCGCTTCGTGGTTCGCCCGGGCCACGAAACACCCCAGATAGAACACGCGGTCGAGTGGTCTGACGACTACGTGGTCGTGGACAAGGTCCAAGCTGCGGAGCCGTACGTCGAGGACGACCCCCGCGGCGCGCCCTCGAGCTAGCCACTTAGTAAGTTGCCTCTTACGTAAGTCTTTGCTTAAATAGCGGCGGTGGAGGCCGCGCTCAAAGCCATCGCCGCACCGACCCGGCGCCGCATCCTTACGCTCGTCCGCGACGACGAGCTGAGCGCAGGCGAGATCGCGTCGCACTTCGACGTGACGCGTCCGGCGGTCTCCCAGCACCTGAACGTCCTGAAGGAGGCGGGGCTCGTGAGCGAGCGACGCAACGGCACACGCCGCCTGTATCGGGCACGTCCCGAAGGGCTCGCCGAGCTCAAGGACTTCCTCGAGGAGTTCTGGGACGTCCGGCTCGAGGCACTGAAACGCGAAGCGGAAAAGGAGGAGAAGAAGAAGCATGGACGCCGCAACTGATACGACGGTCTACGAGCGCACGCTCACGATCGATGCCAGCCCAGAGACGGTCTGGGAGTTCTTCGTCGACCCCGACAAGCTCATGCGCTGGAAGGGAATCAACGCCGACCTCGACCCGCAGCCCGGCGGCATCTACCACTGCGAGGTCATCTCGGGCCACACCGCACGAGGTGAGTTCGTCGAACTCGACAAGCCCAACCGCCTCGTCTTCACCTGGGGCTGGGACGGAAGCGCCGACGTTCCACCCGGCTCGTCGACCGTCGAGGTCGAGCTGACGCCCGACGGCGACGGCACCAATCTTCGCTTCATCCACCGAGACCTTCCGAGCGCAGAATCCGTCGCGTCGCACGCGCACGGGTGGGACCACTACCTCCCGCGACTTCAGCTTGCCGCTGCCGGCAAAAACCCCGGCGCCGACGAGTGGGTCACGAATCCGCCCTCGATGTAGAAAGGAGATACGCATGACACATCCGGTTGTGCACTTCGAGGTCGCGGGCAAAGACCTCGACAAGCTCCAGAAGTTCTACGCCGACCTGTTCGGCTGGAAGACGCAGAAGGTGCCGGGCGACATGCCGTACGCGATGGTCGAGAAGGAAGGCGACGGCATCGGCGGCGGCATCGGCGAAGCGCCGGACGGGAACGGCCACGTCACCTTCTACGTCGGCACCGACGACCCGCAAGCGACGCTCGACAAGGCCGAGCAGCTCGGTGGCAAGACGATCCTCCCCGTCACCGAGCTCCCGCAGGTGACGATCGCGATGTTCGCCGACCCCGAAGGGCACGTGGTCGGACTCGCCAAGGGGATGTAAGAGGGGGAGCGCGAAGCTCCCCCTCACACTCCTACGATCTAGGCGGCCAGGTCGAGCGCAGGCTCGGCGTCGACGGCCTCGGCACTCTGCTCGAGTTCGTCCCGACGGATGAGGGTCAAGGCGGCCGCGATCCCGACGGCCGCAATGATCACGCCCGCCAAGAACGCACCGTGGAACCCGCTCACAAGGGCCGACGCGCGCGTTGCGCCGCCGGCGAGTGCGTCATCCGTTCGCGACGTCGCGATTGTCGACAGCGCTGCGATACCGAGCGCGCCGCCGATCTGCTGCGACGTGTTGATCAATCCTGACGCGAGTCCCGCCTCCGCTGCCTCGACGCCGGCGAGCGCCGCGATCGAGATCGGCACGAACGAGAAGCCGAGACCGACGGCAATCAGCAGGAAGCCGGGCAGCAGATCACCGAGATACGAACCGCCCACCGAGACCTGCGTGAAGTACACGAGGCCACCCGTCAGCGAGACCATGCCGATCAGCAGCGCCGGCTTCACGCCGATGCGCGTCACGAGCTGAGCCGCGATCGCGGACGTGAAGATGGCCGTGCCTGCGACGGCGAGATACGCCACACCGGTCTTCATCGCCGAGTAGCCGAGCACCTGCTGCATGTAGAGCGTCAGCATCAGGAAGAGCGAGAACGTTGCCGTCCCGAGGATGAACCCGGCGACGTTGGCTCCGCTGACGGTCTTGATGCGCAGGATGCCGAGGCGCATCAGCGGCTCGGAATGGCGCAGCTCCCACGCGACGAAGCCGACGAGCAGAACGAGGGCTGCGGCAAAGAACGCGACCGTCTTCGCGGCGAGCCAGCCGTCCTGGCCCGCCTGCGTGATCGCGTAGACGAGCGACGACAGTCCACCGGTCACCAGCACCGCACCGAGCGCGTCGAACGACTTCACCGAAGCGTCGCGGCTCTCCCTGAGCAGGAACGGCGCGAACGCCAGCGCAGCGACACCGACCGGAACGTTGACGAAGAAGATCCACTCCCAGCTGAGCGCGTCGGTGAGGACGCCGCCCATCAAGACGCCGGCGGCGGCACCGAAGCCGCCGACCGCGCCCCACACGCCGAGCGCGATGTTGCGCTCACGCCCTTCGGTGAAGGTCGTCGAGAGGATCGACAGCGCCGCCGGCGTGATCACCGCCGCGCCGAGGCCCTGGAACGCGCGGGCCGAGATGAGCGACGCCTCGGACCACGCCAGACCGGCGAAGAGCGAGGCGAGCGAGAAGACGACGAGACCTGCGAGGAAGATCCGTCTCCGCCCGAGCAGGTCGGCCGCGCGGCCGCCGAGCAACAGGAAGCCGCCGAAGACGAGCGCGTACGCGCTGATCACCCACTGCAGGTTCTCCTGCGAGAAACCGAGGTCGACCTGGATCGACGGCAACGCGACGTTCACGATTGCGATGTCCAGGACGACCATGAACTGGACGACGCTGAGAAGCGCCAGCGCCAGCCACTTGCGTCGATCTGAAGTCACCATGGGTTCATGTCCCTTTCGCTCGAGAGAACTTGAGGTCTAAGCCCAGGTTGCCCCGCGGCCGGAAGGCTGGGAAAGGGACTCAACCGGTGAATTGCGGTACGGGTAACCGCACCGCGAGTTACTCGGACTTGGTGCGAGCCTAGGCCGAATCGGCACACTCTGAGCGTCGTGGGGCTTCCGACCATCACAGTGGACGAGCTGCTGCGCAAGATCGACGCCGGCGATTCGGTCGTCCTCGTCGACGCGCTCGCTCCGATGGTGTACGCGCATTCGCATCTGCCGGGCGCGATCAACATGCCGCCGTCCGCGGTCGACCGGGAGCGCCTCGCCAAGCGCATCCCCGATCGCGCGACAGAGATCATCGTCTACTGCGCCAACGCGAACTGCGAAGACTCGGTTGCAACCGCTGAGCGGCTCCAGGCGCTCGGCTACATGAACGTCCGCCACTATCCGGGCGGCAAGGACGAGTGGCGCGAGAAAGGACTACCGCTCGAGCGAGCGGGCAGACCGTACGTTCCAAGCTGACCGCGTCGACCTTATGGCTCAACGGCATTTCCACCGAAGTCGCGAGCTTGCGATCGATCTCGGCACGGCGAACACGCTCGTGTTCGTCCGCGGCGAGGGGATCGCGGTCTTCGAGCCGTCCGTCGTAGCGATCGACGAGAGGACGGGAGCCGTTCACGCGGTCGGCGAGGACGCTCGGCGGATGATCGGCCGGACGCCGAGCACGATTCGGGCGATTCGCCCGTTGCGGCACGGCGTCATCGCCGACTTCGACATCACCGCCGACATGCTGCGGTACTTCATCCGCCGAGTGGGAGGCGGTGGCTTGTCGCTGTCGCGCGTCGTACTTTGCGTCCCTAGCGGAATCACGGATGTCGAACGAAACGCGGTCGAGGAGGCGACGCTGGCGGCAGGCGCGAGAAGCGTGTCACTGATCGAAGAGCCGATGGCGGCAGCGATCGGCGCCGGCCTTCCCGTTGCCGAACCACAGGGCACGATGGTCGTCGACATCGGCGGCGGCACGACCGAGGTCGCTGTCCTCTCGTTGGGTGGCATTGTCGTCTGGGAGTCGGTGCGCGTCGGCGGCTATGAGATGGACGACGCGATCGTTCGTCATGTCGATACGAACGCGCATTTGCTCATCGGCTCCGAGACAGCCGAGGCAGCGAAGATCGCGTGCGGCTCCGCCTGGCCCTTGCCCGAGAAGATCGAGACCGACGTCGCCGGCCGTGATCGCATCACCGGATTGCTGAAGCGGACGACCGTCGATTCGAGCGAGGTACGGAGTGCGATCGGGCAGCCGCTCGAGACGATCGTCGACACGGTGCGCCGAACGCTCGAAGTGACGCCACCCGAGCTTGCGGCCGACATCGCGAACCGCGGAATCGTCGTCGCCGGCGGCGGCGCGCTACTGCGAGGCGTCGATCAGCTGATCAGCTCCGAAACAGGCTTGCCCGTGCTCGTGGCGGAAGCACCGCTCGAATGTGTCGTCCTCGGCGCCGGTAGCAGCCTCGAGGAGAGCGAAGTGCTGTCACGGACGGCACAAAGACGCTCGCGCTTCCTTCGCCGTCGCCGCGGCCGGCGCTGACGTCGAGCACCGCTGTACGGGTCGTAATCGCCACGGTCAAGGCGTAGGCTGGTGCGCACATGCAACGAGCCGTCCCCGTCTCGCGCGTCTTCGACGAGACCTACCGGCGCTCACTGACCGACCCCGACGCGTTCTGGGCCGAAGCCGCCGCAGCGATCGACTGGGACGAGCCGTGGGACCGAGTCCTCGACGATTCCCGAGCGCCGTTCTACCGCTGGTTCGCCGGCGGCCGTATGAACAGCTGCCACAACGCGCTCGACCGGCACGTCGACAACGGCCGCGCCGACCAGACCGCGCTGATCTACGACTCGCCCGTGACGAATACCGTTGTGTCCTTCACCTACCGCGAGTTGCGGGACGCGGTGGCACGGTTTGCGGGCGCGCTCGCGGCGCAAGGCGTCGAGCACGGCGACAGGGTGATCGTCTACATGCCGATGGTGCCGGAAGCGGTGGTCGCAATGCTCGCCTGTGCGCGGCTCGGGGCGATCCATTCCGTCGTGTTCGGCGGTTTCGCCGCCAACGAGCTGGCAACGCGTATTCACGACGCGAAGCCGAAGCTGGTCGTCTCGGCGTCTTGCGGCATCGAGCCTGGCCGTCTCGTCCCGTATAAGCCTCTCCTCGACGCGGCGATCGACTTGGTCGACTCAAAACCCTCGCGGTGCATCATCCTGCAGCGCCAGATGCTCGAGGCCGACCTCGATCCGAGGCGCGATGTCGAGTGGAACGACGCCCTCGCAGGAGCCGACGCCGTTCCATGCGTCCCGGTCGAAGCGACGCACCCGCTCTACATCCTCTACACGTCCGGCACCACCGGACAGCCGAAAGGCATCGTGCGCGACAACGGCGGCCACGCCGTCGCGCTCGAATGGACGATGAAGCACATCTACGACGTCGACCCGGGCGAGGTCTACTGGGCCGCGTCGGACATCGGCTGGACGGTCGGGCATTCGTACACCGTCTATGCGCCGCTCTTCCACGGATGCACGAGCGTGCTCTACGAAGGCAAGCCGGTCGGCACGCCCGACGCCGGTGCGTTCTGGCGCGTGATCGAACAGCACGGCGTCTGCACGTTCTTCACGGCGCCGACCGCGTTCCGTGCGATCCGCCAGCAGGACCCGGACGGCGAGCACATCGAGAGATACGACCTCTCAGGCTTCCGCGCCCTCTTCCTCGCCGGCGAGCGGCTCGACCCCGAAACGCTTCACTGGGCAGAGGAGAAGCTACGTGTGCCCGTCATCGACCACTACTGGCAGACCGAGACGGGGTGGCCCGTCGCCGCCAACTGCATCGGGATCGAACGGCTTCCTATCGTGCCGGGCTCGCCGACGAAACCGGTGCCTGGATGGGATTTGCGCGTCCTCGGAGAGGACGGAAGGGAGCGTCCACGCGGAGAGATCGGGGCGCTTGTCGTGAAGCTCCCATTGCCGCCCGGCTCGTCACCGACGCTCTGGAACGCCGACGAGCGGTGGCGCACGGCGTACCTCTCGGAGTTTCCGGGCTACTACCAGACCGCTGACGCGGGCTACATCGACGAGAACGGCTACGTCTTCGTAATGGCCCGAACGGACGACATCATCAACGTCGCCGGACACCGCCTTTCCACCGGCGCGATGGAGGAAGTCTTG
This sequence comes from Actinomycetota bacterium, assembly GCA_035640475.1. Lineage (GTDB taxonomy): Bacteria > Actinomycetota > JAICYB01 > JAICYB01 > JAICYB01 > DASQWC01. Next base: position 6,257 of record DASQWC010000132.1, read on the forward strand.
GCGACTCACCCCGACGTCGCAGAGTGCGCGGTGATCGGCGTCGCGGACGAGCTGAAGGGTCAGCTGCCGTTGGGCCTACTCGTCTTGAAGGCGAGCGTCGAGCGACCGCGTGAGGAGATCGTCGCCGAGGTCGTCCAGCTGGTGCGCGAGCGCATCGGCCCGGTCGCGGCGTTCAAGTCGGCGGTGATCGTCGACCGCCTGCCGAAGACACGGTCCGGCAAGATCCTCCGCGGGACGATGCGCCGCATCGCCGACGGCGAGGAGTATTCGACGCCGCCGACGATCGACGATCCCGCAATTCTCGGGGAGATCGCCGACGCCCTCCAGCCCGTGCGCTAATTCGGCAACGTTGCTACACGAATCGGAGCGTTGGCCGCGCGGCACGCTTCGCTGCTTTGGCGGCGAACCCTGGCAGCGCCAGCAGGATCAGCGCCAACACGAGCAGCACGAAGTACAGGCGCTTCTTTCTCATCACGAGAGGGCCGGACGGCCGACGATCGTCCTCGCGAAGGAGCGAACTCCTCCATCGTGCCGACGATTGCGGGCTGCTCTCTTCCTAGCATGGCGGACATGAGCAGGATCGAACGCACCATCATGATCAACAGACCGCTGACGGACGTCTTCGACTTTGTCCACGACTCGAGCAAGGACGCGATGTGGCAGACGACGCTCGTTCGCGTCCGAGCCGTTGACGCCCGGCCTGCTGCGCCCCGGCGCACAGGTCTGCGAGGTGCGAAGGTTCCTCGGCCTGAACGTCGAGCTGACGCGCGAACTGACGGCCTATTCGCCGCCGACGGGCTCGTCGTTCAGGACGGTTTCCGGTCCCGTCCCGTTCACCGGTAGGTACGCGCTCGTGTCGGCGAACGGCACCACGAAGCTGACGGCGACGGGAGAGATCGACGGCCACGGCTTTTTCAAGCTGGCCGAGCCCGTGTTCGTGAGGATGGCCGGCAGGGAGCTCGAGGCGAGCCTCAGCCACCTCAAGGATCTGCTCGAAGCAGGCGGCGAAACACGACGTGCTCGCGGATGACGAGCGGCGGTTTCACGGCCCGGATGCGGTCCGCGAGCGCCGGCTGCGCGGTCAGCAACTCATCCCGCTTCTCGAATAGCTCCTCAACCGTGTCGACGTGTTGGAGAACATCGAACTCCAGCTCCGCCTCGAGCGCGTACAGACCGTCGCGGATCGCCTCTGCGAGCCGAGCCTCGGCATTCGGCAGATCCACCCGGAACTCGGGATCGTCGATCACGCCGATGCGGCGACCGCTCGCCTCGACCTGCTCCTCTGTGACGGGGTGCAGGTCGAGCATCGTTCCGCCGGGGACAAGAAGCTCGTGGACGTGGCGCAGGGCGTGCACGACGCCCTCACCTTTGATTCATCACAACGACCAAGAGAAGAACGCCAGGTCGAAGCTCGAGCGCGGAGCGTCGACTTCCGCCGCGCCTGTGACGGCGAACGACACGCGGTCGGCGAGTTGCGACGGCAGACCTGCTTGAGCCGCGGCAATCTGATCGGCGTCGGGATCGACGGCGAGAACAGAGACGGCGGTGTCGGCGTAGCGGAAGGTCAGCCTGCCGTCGCCGCAGCCGAGCTCGAGCACACGGAGGCCATCGACCGGCGCGAGCCGGACGAGTGCGTCGGTCTCTGCCCCCTCCGGGTCGGCCCGCCACGCCATTGGCAGATGTTCGCAAACACGCGCGCCGATTAGGGTCTTGTTCGTGGTGAAGGACGCTTCGCATCTGGAACGAGGCCGCGCGGCCTACGAAACGCGCGCCTGGAGCGAGGCCTACGACGAGCTGTCAGACGCCGACAAGGCCGCAGCGCTCGGAGCAGACAACCTTGTACTGCTCGCGACGTCGGCCTACATGTTGGGCCACGTCGACGATTTCCTCGGCGTCATGGAGCGTGCCCATCACGCATACGTCGACTCCGGCCAACCGCTGCGCGCCGCGCGGTGCGCGTTCTTCCTCGGCGTCAACCTCATCATCCGTGGCGACGTCGGCCGTGCGACCGGGTGGTTCGGCCGTGCGCAACGCCTGGTCGAGCGAGAGGGCGGCGACTCCGTCGAGCAGGGCTATCTTCTCCTGCCGGTGGCAATGCAGCACTTCGCAACTGGAAACCACGAGAAGGCCTACGCCGTTGCAACTAAGGCGGCCGAAGTTGGCGACCGGTTTCGCGATGCGGACCTGCTGGCTCTCGCCGTCCACACGCAGGGCCAGGTCCTGATCAAAGAGGGGCGCATAGAGGAGGGTCTCGCACTGATGGACGAGGCGATGGTCGCCGTCACCGCCGGCGAGCTCTCCCCGGTCATCACCGGCGTCGTTTATTGCGGTGTCATCGCCGGCTGCGAAGAGGCCTATGACGTGCGGCGCGCACAGGAATGGACGGAGGCTCTGTCGCGCTGGTGTCAGGAGCAGCCCCAGATGGTGGCGTTCACCGGTCGCTGCCTTTCGCATCGCGCGGAGCTGATGCAGCTGCACGGTGCCTGGGCCGAGGCGCTGGAAGAGGCACGCCGCGCGCGCGAGCGCTGCGAGCAAGGGATGAACCAGCCGGCCGCCGGCCAGGCCTTCTACCAGCAGGGCGAGATTCACCGGCTGCAGGGCGACTTCGCAGCCGCGGAGACGGCCTACCGCGACGCGAACCGCTGCGGGCGGGAGCCGCAGCCCGGCCTGGCCCTGCTGCGGCTCGCGCAGGGCGACGACAACGCGGCGGCCGCGGCGATCAGGCGGGCGCTTGGTGAGACGAAGGACCCGCTGAGCCGTGCGAGGTTGCTCCCCGCCAACGCCGAGATCGCGCTCGCCGTCGGAGAGACCGAGGAGGCCCGTCGCGCGGCCGACGAGCTCGGCGAGATCGTCGTGGGCTACGACAGCGCCGTGTTGCGAGCGATCGCCTCACGCGCGCGCGGGCTCGTCGAGCTAGCGGAAGCCAACCCTCAGGGTGCGCTTGTCGCGCTCCGGCAGGCATCTCGAGTCTGGCAGGAGCTTGATGCACCCTACGAGACCGCGCGAACGCGGGTGATCATGGGGATGGCATGCCGAGTGCTCGGCGACGAGGACACGGCCGCGCTCGAGCTCGAAGCTGCCACCGCCGTCTTCGAGCAGCTCGGCGCGCTCCCCGACCTCGCGCGTCTCGAATCGCTCGCCGGAGACACAGACGACACACACGGGTTGACGCCGCGTGAGCTTGAGGTACTGCGTCTTGTCGCCGCCGGCAAGACCAACCGCGAGATCGCGTCGGCGCTCGTCGTCAGCGAGCACACGGTCGCTCGCCACGTGCAGAACATCTTTACGAAGCTCCGGGTTTCGTCCCGAACAGCCGCCACGGCGTTCGCGTTCGAGCACGAGCTCGTGTAGCCGTTCGTCAGGCCGGAGTGGTCAATTTTGACCACTCCGCCGTACACAGAAATTGGCTGGTTTCGGCGATGAAGCCGCCGCTCGGGGCGCCTACCGTCGTGGACAACCCGACGAAGGAGAGCGCAAATGAACGGCGAGCGGATCGACACCGTGATCATCGGCGGAGGGCAGGCGGGCCTCGCGGTCGGTTACCACCTGGCTAGGCGAGGCCGGGAGTCAGTGATCCTGGACGAAAACGAGCGGATCGGC
>DASQWC010000133.1:0-25107 GCA_035640475.1 Actinomycetota bacterium
GGTGTGCCGGGAATGCTCGACCAGGCGATGCGCGCGGTGCCGCGCAACGGACGCGTGCTCGTGGTCGGCGCGTGCATGGAAGCGGACACCGTGCGTCCGCTCATCGGCATCACCAAAGAGATCGAGATGATCTTCGTGCTCGGCTACGACCCGTTCGAGTTCGTCGGGACGCTGCAGTCGATCGCCTCCGGCGAGATCGATGTGATGCCGATGATTACCGGTTCGGTGGGCATCGAAGGGGTGCCGGGCGCGTTCGATGCCCTCGCGTCGCCCGACGAGCACTGCAAGATCCTCGTTGAGCCGAGTCTCGACGCGTAGTCGCGCAGTCGCTGGATTCGTAGTTCTTGCGCTGGCCGGCGCGTGCGGCGCCGAGGGAAGGTCGAATTTCCCAGCGCGCCGCCGTCCGTTGCCGCAGGCCTTCGAGGAAGGGCTTCCGGAAACAACCGCCACGCGGCCTCCGGCGCCGAGTCCCTCCCCGGGCCGGGAGCTCTCGATCACTCCGGCCGCATGGGCCGGCGGCCTGCCATCACTCATCGTCGCGCGCGGCTCGCATGTCACTCGTCATCACAACGGTCGGATCACAGCGATCGGCGCCGTCGAAGGAAACGCGGAAGTCGCGTTCGCGGCTGGTGCGGGAACCGCGATTGCCGAAAGTGTGTCGGGGAGCCGGTCGCAGCTGTTCAAGCTGCGCCGCAACCGAAGCGCCGAACGTATCGAGACGAGCCCCGCGCGCATTTCGCTGACGGACGTCGCGATGATCGACGGCCGCCGCCGGATTCTTTACACGACGTATTACGCGCCCGCCGGTGAAACGACGGGCTATCTGTACTCGCAGGAGCTCAACGGCTCCGGGCTGAACCGCATCGCCGAAGCGAGCGGTCCGGAGTACGAGATGACCCGCGCGTCCTACGGCGGCGGAGTGATCGTGACGTCGGCGTGGTCGGACCTCACCGAGACGTTCGGCTTCGTGCGGCCCGACGGCACCGAGGTGACGGGGCGTCCGAACCCGACGGACGAGCTGCCGTACGGACAACCGCCGTACATGTCCGATGCGGTTCTCAGCCCGGACGGCTCATCACTCGCCTATCTCGAAGGTCCCGATTACGACCAGTTCAGCGAGAAGCAGGTCGGGGACTGGGTGGTCGTCGTCCAGGATCAGACGACGGGGGCCGAGCGCTTGCGCATCCAGGTCTCCAACAACGACGTGTGTGTCCCGTGGCTCGACTACGACGGCCGGTGGCTCGTCGTGTCACGCGCGAACTGGACGCGCGGCCCGGACGGCGTCGACGAATGCCGCCCGAGCGCGTCGAAGGCGCTCGCGGCGATAGCCTTCGACGCGAACGAGCCGGACGGCAACGCCGTGCTGCTCACGGCGACGATCGGTGTCGTAACAATCGACGACTAGCTTCCGGAGGGATGCCCGCCGCGGCGTCCGCGGGCTTCTTCGAGCACGGATTCGATCGTCTGCGCGAGCACGTCTCGATGCGACGGCTTCACGATGTAGCGATCCGCTCCGCCCGCCATGGCTTGCAGCTGGTCGTCCAAATCGTCGGAGGCCGACAGCATCACGACGGGGATCTCGGCGAGGCGTCCGCCCGATTTGAGTCCCCGCAGGAACGTCAGCCCGTCGGTGCCGGGCATCACGACGTCCAGAATGATCACGTCGAAGCGCTGCTTGGTCAGCAGCTCGAGGGCGTCGGTGACCCCGCCGGCCTCCGAGACTGTGTAGCCGGCCGTCTCGAGATCGAGCCTGGACAGGCGTCTATCCAGCTCGTGGTCGTCCACGATGAGGATTCGTCCGTGGCTCATCCCACAGAGTGTGCTCCCGAGAGCGATGCCGGAACAACGCGGGCACGTCCGTTTGCTCTTGGAAGCGGATTCCCCCGTCTCCGCCGCGCGCCGGAAAACCCCAGGTCACGGCGCGTGGGTAACCCGGCCCCGCCGGATGCCGTTTTCAAGGACATGACCCGAATCCTGCTTGCCGTCGCGGTCGCGGCCGCGACAGTCGTCATCGCAGCGCCCGCGGAAGCGTGTCACTCGTTCACCGTCTCGGTCTCGCCGGCCTCGCCCTACGAAGGGGGGTCGGTCACCGTCACGGTGAGCAGAGAGAGCGCCGGATCGCCATCCAACGTTCACGTGTTCACAACCGACGAGACGGCCCGCGCTCCCGCCGACTACGCGAAGGTCGACCAACAGGTCTACTTCCAGGGCGATACTTCCAAGAGCTTCCAGGTCCCGATCAAGGCCGACTCATTGAGTGAGGGAACCGAGACGTTCCGCGTCGGATTGGACAACCCGGGCGGCTGCACGACGTCGGGACTCGAGACCGGCTCGGACGCCCGCGTGTCGATCCGCGAGGCCGGCAGCCCGGCGCCGCGGCCCACCTACCGCGCGCCGCTCCAGACCGCGCCGCCCATCGCTACCTACGCCCCGGGGCGGACGACCCCGCGTCCGCTCGCAGCCGGAGCTCCGACGCCGTCGGCGACGCCTACGCCTACTGCCACTGCCACGGCCACCGAGACCCCATTTTCCGCCTTCCCGAGCTGGGCGAAGGCGCCTCCCGCGGAGGAAGCCGGCGGCAGCCTGCCGCTGTGGCCGGTCTTCGGCCTGGCCGCGGCAGCGGCCGTGACCGGCGGCGGAGCGTGGCTGTTGTGGTACAAGCGGCGTGTTGCGTGAAGAGACGCTAAACCCACCGGAGAGCCCGGGCGTTTCCGAAGAAGAGGCCGCCTCCGCCGAGGCGGCGTTCGAGGCGTTCTGTCGGGATCGCTACGGGAGGATCGTGTCTGCTGTACGTGTGATCGTCGGTGACCGCGCGACCGCGGAGGACGTGACGCAGGAGTCGTTCGCGCGCGCCTACATCCATTGGGACAAGCTTTGGCCGGACGGCAACCCGGTCGGGTGGGTGCACCGTGTGGCGACCAACCTCGCGATCTCGTGGCGCCGGCGCATGGGCCGCGAGCTGCGCGCCGTCGCCCGGCTGGGCAAACGGACGGAGATGACCGTCGAAGGTCCGGAGGCGTACCCGGAGCTGCACAACGCAGTCGCGGCGCTGCCGCGGCGCCAGCGCGCGGCCGTGTCGCTGCACTACGTGCTGGGCATGTCGATGGAGGAGGCCGCGGAGGCGATGGGCTGCAAGCCCGGGACGGTGAAGTCGCTCTTGCACGGAGCGCGACAGAAGCTGCGCGAGCGGCTGGGAGACGATTTTCGATGAGCGACCCACTCCGCAATCTCGGTTCCCTCGGCGGGTGGTCGTCGCCCGCTCCCGTCTCGGCGATCAAGGCGCGCGCCATCAAGATGGAGCGCCGCCGGCACATCGCGCTCGGTACCGGCGGCGCGCTGATCGCCATCATCGGTTTGACGACGCTCTTCGCCGGAGCTCGTCCGGATCTGCTGCACCAAGGGAGACCGATCGCCAGGGGGACGAGCCTCGTGCCCACCCCCGAGTTCCTCGAGCACACGGCCGAGCCGACGGCCGAGGGCGAAGGCTCGTCGGCCGAGCAACTGCTCGCGCAAGCGCCGGTTGCAACGGAGTCCAGGCGAGTCGACCTGAGGGGCGACACGCCGCAGTCGACCGAGGGCTCGGCGGCGTTTGCGGCGCCCGAGGCGCGGCAGTCTACAGGCAACGACCTCGATGTCGATCTCGACGTGAACGACGAATCGTTCGGGCCGGCTCTGCGCATCGGCTTTACGCTCACCGTGTGCAACGGCACCGATAAGCCGATCGAGAAGACGTTCCCCAGCGGCCAGCGCTACGACTTCGAGGTCAAGCAGGACGGGGAGATGGTGTGGAAGTGGTCGGACGGCCGCGCGTTCACCCAGGTGCAGGGGTTCGAGCGATGGGACGCGGGGGAGTGCAGGACGTTCACCGACTCGTGGAACGGACGCAACCCCGACGGATCGAGGGCCGAGTCCGGCCAGTATGAAGCGGTGGGAACGCTCACCTCGGAGAAGCCGATGACCTCGGACCCCGAGACGTTCTGCGTCGAGACCTGCTAGGTGCGCGGCTCGACCGACTTCAGGTCAATTCGGTAATCCTCTTTGTAGCCGACCTTTCCGAACGGACTGGCGACTTGCATGTCGGCTTTCTGCGTGAGCCTGGTCATCACGCGCGGCGAATTCGACAGCCACCGGTCTTGAACGAGCGTGCCACTGTTGGCGCCGCTCACCTTGATGTCGTAGTGGTAGTGCACGGTCTTCACAACTTGTCCGCCGACGTTCATGTCTTCGAAGCCGACGACCGTGACCTTCGCCGCGACCTTGCTTTGCTGTGATGTGCACTCAAACGTCCACGCGTCGCCCGGCTTCGCGGACGGCTTCTGCACGAACGATCCGGGACAGGCGAAGTCCTCGCGGACGCCGCGCCGGAAGAACTCGTGATACATCGTGTAGCGACCCATCTCGGTGCCTTCGGCTTTCTCGCACATCTCGGTCTCTTCCCAGCGCTCGCGCAGCGGCTCCCATCTTGCGATCCACCCGCAGCCGTCCTTGCGGATCGTCATTGCCGTCTCGGACGGATAGGTGTGACGCTGCCCGGCGAACGCATCAGTCTCTTCGTAGCCCTTCGTCGCGAAGACGTACACGCCTTCGACGAGCGGTCCGTAGTTCGGTGGTTGGGCGGCCGGTTGCTGGGGTTGTTGCGGTGCGCCCGCGACCGGTGCCGTGACGGGCTTGGGGCCGGTTGGCTGCGACGTCGTCCTCGCTTCTGCTTTCGGCTCTGGTGCCGTCCTGAATGCCTCAACGGCCTGATCGGCCGTCACGGTTTGGGGGCCGCGTGACAGATACAGAACGCCGGCGATGCCCGCGATCAGCGCGAGTGCCAAAGCGATGCCGAGAATTCGCGTCGAGCGACGACGGAGGAACGGCGTTGGTTGTTCGGTGACCTTCGCCCGCCTAGGATTTGGCCGGCTCGTGCTTCGTGGACGCGTCCCCGAACGCGCTGCCATACAAAGTGTATCTTACATACAGGGTGTATGTCAGTCAAGAGCCTGCGCGATGAGCACGCCGACGCCACCCGGGCCGCGCTGCTGAGCTCGGCTCGAGAGCTCTTTACCCAGCACGGCTTCAACGGAGTCAGCGCCGAACAGATCGCAAAGCACGCGCGCGTCACGCGCGGAGCGCTCTATCACCACTTCGAGGACAAGAAGGAGCTGTTCGGCTCCGTATGCGACGAAGTCGGAGACGAGGTCGGCCAACGTGTCCAAGACATCGCGCTGCCGCTGGCCAACGAGGATCCGTGGCGCGGTTTCGGCCTGGGCGTCGACGAATTCCTCGACGCGTGTGCAGAGGATGACTTCTGGCGAAGAGTCGTCCTCGAGGGCCCGGCCGTGTTCGGTTGGCAGGAGTGGCGCGAGCACGGCGAGCAACACATGATCGGGCTCATCAAGCTCGGCCTCCAGATGTTGATGGACGCCGGCATCATCGCCCGTCAGCCGATCGAGCTCGTCGCGCCGATGCTGTTCAGCGTCATGACCGAGGCCGCGATGGTCATCGTTCACGCCGACGATCGAAAGACTGCGCGCCGCGAAGTCGGTGAGACCGTTCACCGCTTGATCGAAGGATTGCGGATCAACAGCTGACGAATGAAGCGCGACCCATGACGGTCGGGATCAGCCGGGAGGGAATACAGCCTCGAGTCGCCAGCCACCACCGGTTGTCGGCTCGGCCTCGCACGAGCCACCGACGGCTTGTACGCGCTCGCGCACGCCGCGCAATCCGGTCCCTGTGCCGGCGAGAGCCGGATCGAAGTCACCGCGCGGTGGCCCGTTCTCGACGCGGACGGCAACTCCTCGTCCGTGAGCGTGGTCGCTTCGCACCGTGATCGCGACGGCTGACCCGGGCGCGTGACGCAGCGCGTTCGTCAGGCCCTCCTGCACGACGCGAAAAGCAATGCGCGCCGTCTCCGGTGGGACGCCGCCTCGCTCACCCTCGAACCGGCACGTGACGTCGAGACCGGTACGGGCCGCACGTTGGACGACCTCGTCGATGAGATCCAGGTCGGAAGTCTCGATCCGCCCTTCGTCTCCGCCGAGCAACGCGACGAGACGGTTCAGATCTTCCGATCCTTGACGAGCGGCATCCGCGATGACTGAGAAGGTAGCCGCGGCTTTCGCTGGGTCACGATCGACCAGCCGTTGGCCGGCTGCTGCCTGGACGACCATCACGCTGATCGCGTGGCCGACGATGTCGTGGAGCTCGGCGGCGATCCGCGCGCGTTCGTATCGGACGGACAGATCGGCGAAGAGCTCCCGTTCCTCGTCGAGCTCGCGTGATCGCTCGGCGAGCGCCGTCGCGACGTCGGATCGTTCGCGGACGACGCGTCCAGCAGCGAAACCAAGGACGATCAGCATGGTCCAGACGGGACCGGTGTCATGAGAGATCGCGGCCCCGACGTTCCCGCCGATCACGTAGGCAGCGCCCGCAGCGTAGGAAGGCCATCCCCGCAGCCGGCCGCCCGCGACCGCCGCCAGCGCCGGGATCGGGATCAGCGCGGAGTCGGCGAATCGTCCGAACTCGCCGGTGAGCGACGCTGCCAGGATGGCCACTCCACCAATGACGAGCGTGACGATCGGCGCCGATCCGTTCGGGATGAGTGCGAGTCCGGCGATGCACATGAAGATCGAAGCGAGAACAACGCCCGGGTCTCGAGGGCCCCCGTCGACGATCAACGGTCCGAGCGTCGCGGTGATCGACACGACCGCGATGCCGAGGCCGACCAGCCACCGGCGCATGTCAGACCGTCGCGAGCACCGGGAGCTGGGCGACGGCTTCGACGCGACCGCGTGCCACACGCATCTCGAGCGAGCCGTCGTGTAGCGCTGCGCGCTCGCGCGCTCGCGCGACCGCTGCTTTGATGTCCGCGCCCCTCGCAGCCGGGCCGACGATGCGGATCTCGAGTGCATCGTCGGAGAACCGGACCTTGACGTCGATCCGTGCATCGGACGAGTCCGTCAGTGTCGACACGAGCTGCTCGACGATGCGATACGCGGACAGCTCGACGGCGGCGGGGAGCGTGCGCGGGTCGCCTTCGACAGCGACGCGCGCATCGGCCCTCGTGCTGCGGACGAGCAATGCGTCGAGGTGGGTGATGGACGGAGCGGGTGAGACCGGCACGTCGCTGCCGCGCAGGACGCCGACGATCTGGCGCATCTCCTCCAGTGTCTTTCGGCTGTCGTCCTCGATGCTCTCGAGCAACGCGCGCGCCGCCTGCGGGTCGTCCGTCCGGACGCCGGCCTCCGCAGCCGTAGACAGGGCCTCAAGGCGAGATTGAAGAAGCGTCTCCAATTCGGCCGACATCTTCGCGCGGTCGACAGCGACTTGCATCGCAGCGCGCTCGTCCCGCCTCTGTCTGAGCTCCTCATTGCGGCGCTCGAGCTCACCCGCCAGCCTCGAGCGGCTGTGAACAACGCGTCCTGCGGCCCAGGCGCCCGCGGCGATCGGCCCGAATATCGGAAGTGGTCCGATGCCCGGCCAGAGCCAATCGGTCGCGGACACCAGCACAACACCGGTGAGCGAAATCGCAAGCCCAACGAGCGCGTCCCTGCGCTCCAACAGACTGGCCGTCGTATAGCCGAGAACGAGGAACACCGGGTAGGCCACGCCGCATCGGACGAGCTCGCCGAACAGGGCAACGTGCCCGAGGAAAGCGAGGAGCACGATGCCCGCAACGGGAAGCGGACGCACCCGCCGCCATACCAGCGGCACCGTGAAGGCGAGGAACGCCGGGATCGCGAATGGACTGGCCTTCGGATCACCGGTGTTGAGCACCATCAGCCCAACGCCCAAGACGCTGAGCAGGGATGCGACGGCGATGTCCCACCTGCTTACGTTGACGTTGACGCGCCCCATGCCCATCTTCCCGTCCTTTCGTCGATCCGCACCTTCCCGAACGTTACGGATCCACGCGCCGCCGGTCGTCCCCCATGCGGCTCATCTTGCTGCCCCCAGCGTCGCCCTCAAGGATGACTCACGGGTTCGACCGCGTCACTCGGTCCCCATGACCACGCGGTTCTCGTACGCGTACACGACCGCCTGGACGCGGTCGCGCAGGCCGAGCTTCATGAGCACCCGTGCGACATGCGTCTTGACGGTGCTCTCCGCCACCACGAGCTCGGCGGCGATCTCGGCGTTGGACAGACCGCGTGCTACGTGGCGCAGAACGTCTAGCTCGCGGTCGGTCAGTGTCTGGAGCTCTCGCGGCTGGTCACGTGGTCCACGGGGTTCCACCTCCGTGAACCGGTCGATGAGCCGGCGAGTAATCGAGGGCTCGATCAGCGAGTCTCCGGCGGCGGCGGCGCGCACGGCGTCGAGCATTCTGTTGGACGGGGCGTCCTTCAGAAGAAACCCGCTGGCCCCGATTCGTAGCGCCCGGTAGACGTACTCGTCGAGGTCGAAGGTTGTGAGCAGGACGATGTTGGGCGCGCCGGGCCGCTTCAGTAGCCGTTCGGCCGCCTCGAGCCCGTCGAGCTCGGGCATGCGGATGTCCATCAAGACGACATCCGGCTCGTGGGCGTCGCAGAGCTCGATCGCTTGACGGCCGTCGCCGGCTTCGGCGACCACGACCATGTCGGGCTCCGCGTTGACGATGACACTGAACCCGGCTCGGACCAGCTCCTGATCGTCGGCGATGAGCACCTTGATCTTGTGCGCAGGCTCGGCGCGTACCCTCGGTCCACTCCACTCGACGACGGCGGCGCCGACTGGTTCCGCGATTCCCTTCAGCCGGAGTGGGCCGAGCTGTGCGAAGCCTTCCTCCACACGCGGGGCGGCAATCTGGCGCACGATATCGGAGACCAGGATCTGCCCGGCCTCCGACGCGTCGCACAACCGGCTCGCCACGACGACGCAGGTGCCGAACAGATCTTGTCCGTCTTCCACTGGCTCGCCTGCATCAATGCCGATGCGCATCCCGAGCTTGCTCGTCCTTTGCATGGCTACCGCGCAACGGACGGCCGAGACCGCGCTCGAGAAAGCGACCATCAAGCCGTCACCCGTGCCCTTGACCTCGCGCCCGCCGTGGACCGTGATCGCTTCCCGCAGAACGGCGAAGTGCTTACGCCGGATCTCGTCGGCTCGCTCGTCACCGTGTCGAGTCAGCAGATCCGATGAGTCGACGAGATCAGTGAAGAGGATGGTTACGAACGAGTGGTCCACGTTGGCAATTTTCGTTGATTTGACGCTGCGCGCGTCATCCGCGAGGACCATTCATGCGCCGATCGGTTCGCCCGTACGAAGGACGACCCTCGAGGCGCGTTATGCGTAAGGTCACAGGAGGGTCGACCAAGAAAGCCAGCTACCGAGGGGAAGACGGATGCGGGCAAGACTACTCGGGATGGTAGTGCGAGGTGTCAAGAGCAAGGTTCCCCGCGCGGCTGTTCTCACGGCAACCCTGCTCGCTGCGTGCGCTTCGGAGGGACGGCACTCTCCGCCGCGCGAGCCGATCGCCTTCAAGCGGTACTTCGACGACGAAAGGACGTCGAGCGCGATATTCGTTATCAATCCGGACGGAAGCGGCGAGCGACAAGTGACGCGTCCACCTGCCGGGTTCTCAGACGATCAGCCGGATTGGTCCCCCGACCGCTCGCGCATCGCCGTGGACCGTTGCGGACCGGAGACGTGCGGCGCGTGGATCGTCTCGGTCGACGGCTCGAGCTCGCATCAGATCGCGCCGCTCAACGCCTGCCCGCCCGGGGTAGTGCCACCTGCGTGTGACGACGACGGCTGGCCCGCCTTCTCACCCGACGGCCGGCGCGTCGCTTACGTCCGGAGCTCGGGCCGGATCGTCAACGAAGAGATCGAATCGTCCCAGCTCGTGGTCAGCGACGTCGACGGCAGGAAGCCCAATGTGCTGACCCGGTTCAAGGAATTCGCCGGCGACATCAACGGACCGTCGTGGTCACCAGATGGAAAGCGAATCGTCTTCGGCTACACCAACGCCGGAACCACGCCGTCGGGCGCTCATAGTCTGTTCGTCATCAACGCCGACGGCACGGGATTGCGAAGGATTACGCCGTATGCATTGAAGGCCAGTGACAGCCCGGCCTGGTCGCCCAAAGCCGACCTGATCGCCTTCCACACCGAGACCGATTCCGATACCGGCTCTGGTGACATCTACACGATCCGCTCCGACGGCTCGGCCCTGAAGCGCCTCACGGACGTCGGAAAGGACGTCCGTGTGACCTCCTGCTCCTTCTCACCAGACGGAGAGTGGATAGTGTTCGGCAAGACGGGCACGGCGGGTCGGCCGGATCTCTTCATCATGAGGAACGACGGGACCGACACCAGGCGGGTCACGAGAACGGCCCTCTGGGACAGCGCTCCGGATTGGAACTGAGGAGCTAGACCGATGGAACACTTCGACGACGTTGTCCTCGTCACCGACGTTCGCTTCGCTGAGGTTGCCATGAGTCTTCGGGGCATCCTCGAGTCGTACCGCCTGATCGTTCATTTCGTTCGGCTCGTTCAGCGGCGACAGTGCGAGGCGTTCTTCTCGGGTGTGGATCGTCCGTCGGCTGAGCTCACCATCCTCGCGAGCCACGGATTGACTACCGATGATGGCGAACCGTGCTTGTGGTTCGAGTGTGTGGACAATCCAAGTCCGGATCCGAAGGCAACATCCGGCTGGGTACCCGACAGGTTCGATCTCACACCGACGACGATCCCGAAGTATGTGCGTGACATGCAGGGCAGCGTCGTGAGCGTTGCGTGCGGCGGGGGTCGGGAACCCCTTGCGCGCGCCTTCCTTGCTGCCGGCGCTGACGCCTACGTTGGAGCGACGGAGCCGTATATCGACATGGGATCTGCAGTCCTGTTCGTCACCGGGCTTGTCTATTACCTGCTGGCGGGCGATCGCGATTTCGCACCGCGCGGTTACACGTTCGACGAAGCCGTTCAGCGTGCAAGCGAATTTGATGCCGATTGGGCCGGCGGCACCGGATCGTTTCGGGTCTGGCGTTAGGTCACGTACGAATCACGATCAGCGCGTCGGCGGCCGATTCGGCTCCCCAGACTTCGCCCGGGCGCCCGTGGATCTGACGGACGTTCCCGGGTGACGCGGGCAGCTCAAATGACTTGAACTTCTCGGTCGAGGGATCGAACCGAACCACAGCGTTCGAGCCGAAGTCGCTCAGCCAGACGATGTCGCGGTCGTCCACGAAGACGGCGTAGGTCTGTGCCTCGCCGGGAAGGTCCCACTCTTTCCAAGACTCGTCGCGAGGGTCGAAGCGTCCGACCTTGCCGACGTTCCACTCGCTTACCCAGATGTTGCCTCTCGAGTCGGACCACACGCGGCGCGCGCCTTGGCCCGGAGTCGGCGGGTCGATGCGGGTGGCTCGCCCGCTGACCGTGTCCACGCGAGCGATGTGACTCCCGGCGAGCGACGCGTAGTACACATCTCCGGATGGGGTCGCCGTGATGCCGTACGGACCGCGTCCGCCGGGCGCGTCGAATACCCGAACCTGCCCACTCTGAACTTCGACGCTGCCGTACACACCGGATTGGCCCGTGAACCACAGCTTGCCCTCGCCGTCGAAGGCCGCCGTGTTGAGGTTCGCGTCCGGACGGTTGTCCGGGAGCGGATACAAGCGGACGTCCCGTGTGTGCGCATCGACGCGGACGATCGCATTCAGGCCGCCGTCGGTGACGAACGGAGCGCCGTCCGGGCCCACGATCACGCCGTGGGGAGCCGAGCCGTCCGGGAGCTCGATCTCGTCGACGGAGCCGTCGGAGGGATCGAGGCGGCCGAGCTTGCCGGTGGCCTGCGCCGTGTACCAGACCGTCCCATCGCGAGCGGGCGCGACGTCGTGCGGATGGGAGCCCGCCGGAACCTTGTACTCCTGCACACGACCTTGCGAGCGAGCCGTCGGTGACGGCGACGGCGCGACCTCCGGAGAAGGACTCGCGCACGAAACGAAAACGAACAGAACTGCCAGAGCCTTCAGACGGCCCAGGGGTACGTCTCCTTCTCGGCCCGGTAGGCGATCGGCTCGCCGTGCAGCGGGTGCAGTGCGCTCGTCTGATCGAAGTACACGAACGCGTCGTAACGCTTGCCCATGATCGTCGGCACCCAGTTTCCGTAGCGCTCGGCTCCCGGATCGTAGACGACGCCGATGGCGCGGTGCCCCCGCGTCGACGAGAGCCACGGACCCGAGCGATCCCGGCCGAACACCAGCACGGACGGCACACCGAGCCCTTCGTGCAACAGTGCTTCGTGCGTACCGGCCTGCGCCGACGGAACCGGGAACCGCGTGGCGTCCGAACCCCACGCGTCGGACGCAATCACAGACCCCCTGTGCCCGCCGAAGCCGCACAAGAACACGCCGTCACGAGCATGCCGCTCGCGCACCAGTTGCCCGACGTTCACCAGTCCCGCACCACGCATCGGCGTCGCGCGGGCATCGCCGATGTGGGTGTTGTGCTCCCATACGACGGCCTTCGCGTCCGGGCTGTCGTGGGCGACCAGGCGATCGAGCGTGTCGGTCATGTGGATGTCGCGGACGTTCCACGATTGGTCGTCGGATCCAACCAAGGCGCGGTAGTAGCGCTCGGCCCCGGCGACGACTTCCGCGTTCTGGACGGCGTCGAGCTCGGCCTCGGGCTCACCGTCGAGCGTGCCGGCGCGTCCGCGAACGTCGGCGAGCAAGCTCACGACCTCATCGACGCATGCGTCCGGCAGCATGCGCGTCGCCCACGCGTAGCGTTGCGGATCCTCCGCGTACGGCTCGAAGCACCGGACGGCCGAGCGCGCCGTGTCGAGGTGACCCGGATGATGCTCGCGCAAGTACTCGAAGACGACGTACAGCGAGTCCCACAGCGAGTAGACATCGAGGCCGTAGAAGCCCACCCGATTGCCCGACGACGCGTTGTGCAAGCGCAGCCACTCGAGGAAGGAAGCGACCTCCTCATTCGCCCACATCCATGTCGGCCAGCGCTCGAAGTCGCCGAGCACTTCGTGTGCGTTGCGCCGTGCGTCGGCGCGTCCCTTCACCCAAAGGTTGATCCAGAAGCAGTCGGGCCAGTCACCTTCGACGGCAACGAAGTCGAAGCCGCGTTCGGTAATGAGGCGTTTCGTGATCTCGGCCCGGTAGGTGTAGTAGTCCGACGTTCCGTGCGAGGCCTCACCGAGCAGCACGAAGCGCGCGTCACCAATTGCTTCGAGCAGCGTGTCGATACCGTCGTCGATCGGGACGGCCAGACGACGAATGTCCTCGAGCATCAGCGGCGTGCGCCCACCTGTTGGAGATGCGCGACGAACCAGTCGCCGGCGAGTTGCGCCACAACCTCGAGCGCTCCGCGCTCTTCGAATAGATGCGTCGCGGCCGGGACGATCTCGAGCTTCCATTCGCAATTCAGCCTTGCCGCTGCCTGCTCGTTGAGCTCGACAACTTCCGGATCGCGCTCGCCGACGATCAGCAGCGTCGGCGCCTGCACGTGGTCCAGATGCGGCCCGGCAAGATCCGGACGGCCGCCGCGCGACACCACGGCCGCCACGTGCTCGGGGCGGCCGGCCGCGGCGATGAGCGCCGCCGCCGCCCCCGTGCTGGCGCCGAAACAGCCCGCCCGCAGATCGGACGTGGCGGTGTCCGCCTGCAGGGCGTCGATCGCGGCGACGAGGCGTTCGCCGAGGAGGGGAATGTCGAAGCGAAACTCGGCCGTGCGCATGTCGATCGCTTCCTCGTCCGCAGTCAGGAGGTCCATGAGGAGGGTCGCGAGTCCGCGGGACTGCAGGTGCCGCGCAACGGCCTGGTTGCGCCGGCTGTGCCGGCTGCTGCCGCTGCCGTGGGCGAAGACGACGATGCCACTTGCATCCTTGGGGACGACCAGGTCGCCGTCTACCTCTGCGCCGGCCGTGCGGATTCGAATCGCCCGGGAGTCCATGTGGGTTGGTTACCCCGCGCGTGCGGAGGCCGAACGCGGGGACGTTTGCGCGGCCTGGAAGGGGGAATTTGGCCACTGAGCGCGGAGGATGCATCATCGGTGACCCAGGTGCTGGATCGCTGTCCCCATTGCCATGAGCCCGTCGATGCTGCTCGCGGCTCGAAGTTCTGCGCGGCTTGCGGTACGTCGTTGGTCCCAGCTACAGCTCCGTCCGCAGCGTGCGAGGCGTGCGGTCAAGTCCTACCGGACGGAGCGAATTTCTGCGATGCATGCGGTCATGCCGTCGGCGCTGCTCCTACTGTCGCCGTAACGGCGCCGCTTGCTCCGCCCTTAGCGTCCGTTACAACGCAGGCGCCGACGCTTTGGGTTCCTCCTTCGGCGGACGTCGGTCCTCACAAGGAAGGGCTTGCAGCCATCGTGCGAACGGGTGAATGGCCGGCGCGGATAGCCGTCGTCTTTCTGCTGCTTCCCTTCTGGCTGACGAGTGAGATTCGTCAGGCGTCGTGGCCACGAGCCGGGAAGGTAGCGGCCATCGCGAGTCTTTGGCTCCTGACGGTGACGACCGCCGTCGCGTCAACCGCCACGCAGCCGGTCCCGCCACCTGAGCCGACTGAGGAAGGAGAGCCGGCGACACCTGTTGCATCAGATTCCGCACTCGCCGCTCGTCAATTCGATGCGGCGCCCAGCGGATGGCCGACGCCTTCGGCACGAGCTATCGAGGCGTACGTTGTCTCGGTTACGGACGGGGACACGATCGTCCTGTCCGGAATCGACGTCGGCAACATCCATGCTTCCGGTGGACGCTCGTCACGGCTCATCGGCGTCGACACACCCGAGATCTTCGGGGCGAGCGAGTGTTACGGCACCGAGTCATCCGCTTTCACGAAACGAGAGTTGTCCCGCTCGCGTGTGCTGGTCGAGTTCGACGTCGACCGGCTCGATCAATACGATCGCGCGCTCGTTTACGTGTGGCACCCGGACGGACGGCTGTTCAATGCGCGCTTGGCCTCCGAGGGTTACGCGCAACAGCTCACCGTCCCTCCGAACGTTCGATACGCGGACTTGTTCGGCAGGCTTGTCCGCGAGGCTCGCGAGGCGAGTCGTGGGTTGTGGGGTAGTGGCTGCGCATCGCAGCAATCAGCGCAGGCGGCACCTTCGCTCGGTGCTTCGTCGGGTCCGACCGTAGACCGCGACTGTCCAGACTTCAGCAGCCAGGCAGATGCTCAGCGCTTCTACGAAGAGCAGGGGGGTCCGGCGCGAGATCCCCATCGGTTGGATGCCGACAACGACGGGATCGCGTGCGAGAGTAGTAGCGGCGCTGCTCCCGCACCGCAGAACAATGCGCCGGAGCCAACTGAACAGTCATCGGGAGCCAACAACTGCCATCCCTCCTACCCGGACTTTTGTATTCCGCCTCCTCCGCCGGACCTCGATTGCAAGGATGTGAGCGGCACGAACTTTACGGTCCGCCACGACGTTTCGAACGCCGACCCACACAGATTCGACGCGGATCGCGACGGCGTGGGCTGCGAAAGTTAAACGCTACTGCTGTAGCAGTGCCAAGACGTCGCTTCCGTAGCGCTTGAGCTTCGTCGGGCCGACGCCGGACACCTGGCCGAGCTCGTTGATGTTGCGCGGCGTCTTCTCGCAGATCTCGAGCAGCGTCTTGTCCGGGAAGACGACGTAGGCGGGCACGTCCAGCTCGGCCGCGGTCTTCTTGCGCCACGCACGCAGCCGCGCGAACAGATCGGGATCGGACGGCTCGGCGGCGCCGTTGCGCGGCGCTCGCTTCACGACCGAGCCCGGACGGATCTCGTCGAGGAAGCGGGACGGGCGGATGGATCGTCCGCCGCGCGAGCGCGTCCACGACAAGCGCAGGTGCGAGCGCGCGCGGGTGATGCCGACGTAGAGGAGGCGTCGCTCCTCGGCGACTTCGTCGTCGGTCCTCGACAGCGCGAAGGGCAGCTCGCGCTCCTCGAGGCGCGGCAGGAACACCGCACCCCACTCGAGTCCCTTCGCGCGGTGATAGGTGGACAGGACGACGCCGCGTCCGCTCTCGTCCTCGAATCGGTGCCTCAAGTCGTCCAAGAATGTGCCGAGCGCGCCGTCGAACTCCTCCGACAGACGGACGAGGCGTGCCAGATCGGCGAGGCGCGTGACTTCTTCGACACCAGACGCTTCGTCCGGCACAGCAAAGGGATCCCAGCCGAGCTCTGTAGCGACGGCCGTCACCGCGTCGACCGCACGAACGTCGCCGGAAGCGCGCGCCAACTTTCGCAGAGCCGCACGAGGGCCGGGACGTCGCAAGAACGCGCCGTCGCGCACCTGGTACGGGATGCGCGCGGCGGCGAGCGCTTCCTCGTAGTCGTCCGAGCGCGCGTTGATGCGGTAGAGGATCGCCATCTCCTCGAAGGGAGCGCCGGCGCGCGCGAGCCGGTCGATCTCGGCGACGATCGCCTCGGTCTCCTCCTCGCCGGAGGCGTGCTCGACGAGCGCGACGTCGGGTCCGTCCGGACGCGTTGCGACGAGCTTCTTCTCGCGTCCGCGCAGGCCGCCGGTCAGCTTGTTCGCTACGGCGAGTACTTGCGGCGTCGAGCGGTAGTTATGCGTGAGCGTGACGACCTTCGCGTTGGCGTAGCGCGTCGAGAAGTCGAGGAGCCAGCGCGGTGTCGCGCCGGTAAATCCGTAGATCGACTGGTAGTCGTCGCCGACGACGCAGATGTCGTCGCGTCCGCCGAGCCAGCACTCGAGGAGCGTCTGCTGGAGGAGGTTGACGTCCTGGTACTCGTCGACGCTGAAGGCCGCGTAGCGCGCGCGGATGCGTTCGGCGGCGGTCGGGTTGCCTTGCATGAGGCGAATGGCTTCTTCGAGCAGGTCCTCGAAGTCGAGTTTGTCCGCGCGGCGTTTGCGCTCCTCGTACTCGCGGTACACGCGGACCATCAGGTCGGGAGGCAGCGAAGGCACGTGGGAGCCGAGGTCGTCGAGGTAGGTGTCGGTTGTGACGCGCCGGTTCTTGGCGCGCTCGATTTCGGCGGCGATGTCCTTGGTGGCGCGGAAGCGGTAAGGACGAGGCAGCCGGCGTACAAGGGGGCCGAGGATTGAGGCCTTGGACGGCAAGAGCTGCGGCGACTCGGTGAAGTGCGCGACCTGGGCGAGGGCTTCGGCGTGAAAGGTACGCGCGCGAACGTCGCCGTTGATGCCGAGCTTCCACAGGCGTTCGCGCAGCTGGTTGGCTGCGCGATCGGTGAAGGTGAGGGCGAGTACCTGCGAGGCGTCGAAAGCACCGCTGGAGACCTGGACGGCAATCCGCCGCGTGATCGTCGTGGTCTTCCCGGAGCCGGCCCCCGCGAGGATGCAGACGGGACCCCGGACGGCCTGCGCCGCCGCCCGTTGCTCGTCGTTCAGCCCGTCAAGTGGGTCGGAGTGCATCGAGTCAGGATCGGTGCTGCTACCGACGTCTAGGCTGGGGTGATGGCCCAGGCGAAGCGGGCGCCGTCCCGCCGGACCAGGTCGCTTTCACGAGGAAGCTTGTGGGAGCAGTCGCTCGCTCAGCTCGACGCCGTCGCCGAGGCCACCGAGCTCGATCCGGCCCTCTACCGGATCCTGCGGCGCCCGCACCGCGTGATCGAGGTGTCGTTCCCGGTGCGCATGGACTCGGGTGAGATCAACATCTTCACCGGCTACCGCGTACAGCACAATGTTGCGCGCGGGCCGTCGAAGGGCGGCCTGCGTTACCACCCCAACGTCACCGTGGACGACCTGCGCGCGCTCGCGATGGAGATGACGTGGAAGTGCGCGGTGACCGATCTGCCCTTCGGCGGTGCGAAGGGCGGCGTGCGCTGCGATCCGAGCGAGCTGTCGGTGCGCGAGCTCGAGCGGCTGACGCGCGAGTTCGCGTTCGCGCTGGCGGATGTGATCGGGCCGGACGTCGACATCCCAGCGCCGGACGTCGGCACCGACGACCGAGTGATGGCATGGTTCGCGGACGCGCACTCGGTGCGGTCGGGTCACACGGCGCTCGGCGCGGTCACGGGCAAGCCTGAAGCGCTCGGCGGCTCGCAGGGTCGCGCGTCGGCGACCGCTGCCGGCTTGGTGATCGTGCTGAAAGACGTGCTGCGACGGCTCGAACGCGAGCCGAAAGGGATGACGGCGGCCGTGCACGGGTTCGGGAACGTCGGCGGGAACTTGGTGCCGCTGCTTTCCGCTCTCGGCATGCGCGTGGTGGCTGTGTGCGACGTGAACGGCGGCGTGTACCGGGAGAAGGGCATCAACCCTGAGGAACTGGCGGAGTACGCGTCACGTGAGGGCCGAGTCGGCGGGTGTCCAAAGACGACCGAGATCGAATCGTCGGACGTCTTAGAGGTGCCGTGCGACGTGCTGATCCCGGCGTCGCTGGAACGTGTTGTGGACGAGGATGTCGCGGGACGGCTGCAAGCGTCACTGGTCGTCGAAGCGGCGAACGGGCCGGTGACGCGCGAGGCGGACAAGGTGCTGGCGGAGCGACAGATCCGAGTTGTGCCCGACGTGCTGGCGAACGCCGGCGGAGTCGTCGTTTCGCACTTGGAGTGGGTGCAGTACCGCGAGGGCTACGCGTGGACCGAGGACGAGGTCAATCAGCGTCTGGAGCGAGTGATGCTTCGGGGACTCGACGAGGTATGGGGAGTCTCCGAGGGTTGGGATCTGCGCATCGAGGCGCTGTCGCTCGCTATCGAGCGCGTGGCGAAGGCTCTACGCGCCCGCGGTCGTTATCCCTAGAGTCGTTGTCGTCATGTCGGCCTGAGCGCTACTCGACGACGTCGAGGAATGTGAGCTCGGGACGGCCCGAGAGCACAGCGGCGAAGCCTGGACCTGCGGCCTTCATGTGATCGGTCTGACCGTGCGCCGCGAGTGCGGCATCGTCTTCGTAGAGTTCGAGGAAGTAGTACTGGTCGTCTGCGGTCTTGGCCAGCGTGTAGAGCTTGTTTCCCGGCTCGTTGGCCCGGACCTGTGCCGCGAGCTCAAGGGCGACCTTCTCGAACTCGGCACCCTTGCCGTCCTGCACGAACAACTTGGCGATGATCGCCTTCATCCCTTCCCTCCCATGCTCGATCGATCGCCAGTCTGCCGTACTAGCCCCGTTCGGGGATGCTCCCTAGCAGCAGCCGCTGGCTCCTGCTCCGGCGGTCGAGCAGCACGCCGCATCCTGCGAAGCCGAATCCGGCTTCGAGAACGTGTTCGCGTCGGCGAGGACCGTGTAGAACTCCCAGGATGCGCCGTCCGGGTCCGAGACCCACACCTTGTCCTGCAATGCGTAGCAACACTCGACACCGTCCTCGCGTGACGTTTCGAGATCGGCCTGGGAGAACCGGCGCTGTGCATCGACGACGTCGTCGGTGGAGGAGACCTCGACGCCGAGGTGGTTGAGCCGCGTCTCGGCTCCCTTGTTCTCGATGAGCACGAGCTTCAGCGGCGGCTCGGCGATGGCGAAGTTCGCGTAGCCGTCCCGGCGCTTGGCCGGTGAGGCGCCGAACATCTTCGAGTAGAACGCGACCGCCTCGTCGATGTCCGAGACGTTCAATGCCAGCTGCACACGGCTCATGCGACCTCCTCGCATATCGATGGACGTCGATACCTTGCCATGGATATCGATATCTGTCAATATGGTTCCCATGATCAAGTCGGATCAGGCATGCTGCTCGGTTCTCGCCGAGCCGCTCGGCAGCGCTGATGCCGACGACCTCTCGGCGGCCTTCAAGGCGCTGTCCGACCCCGCGCGCCTGCGCCTTCTCAGCCTGATCGCGTCGCAGCCGACGGGCGAGGTGTGCGCGTGCGAGCTCGTCGCGCCGATCGGCAAGAGCCAGCCGACGGTGAGCCACCACCTGAAGGTGCTGTACGAAGCCGGCCTGGTGACGAAAGAGAAGCGGGGCTCGTGGATCTGGTACCGCGCGGTCCCCGAACGGCTCGAGCAGCTCCGCGGCGCACTCGAGCCGGTGCCGGCACTCAGGAGGTAGGAAGCCAGGCTCCCGCGACGCGCCGGTACGCGAGCCAGACTTCGGCGCCGGAGGGTTTGGCCCCCTTGAGGAGCTCGTTCGTGTAGCCGGTGCGCGGAACGGCAAACGCGCTCGCCGCCCCACGGCATGCGCCACGGCCGGCCTGCCACGGCCCGGCCCCCGCCGTCACCGTCCACGATTGCCCGTCGAAGCACGCGAAGCGACGGTGCTTGCCGCAGCCGTCTGAACGGAAGCGTCCATCCTTGCCTTGGTACGCGCACGTTCCCGAGCGCGGCTCGTTGGGGGCCCAGCTCCACACGAGCTGCGCGAGGCGCTCGTCGAATGGGACGAGGTTGTCGAGGCCGATCATGTTCACGCCGCAGCGCACCATGTTGCGCGCGTCGGCCGGCGTGACGTCGCCGCCTCCGCCGGCGCCGTTGGAGAGCCCGGTCTCGTCTCCCCAGTGGCGGATCCAGTTCTTCGCGTAGTTCTCTTCCTTGCGTCGTTGGGTGCACGGGAAGGCGGGGTAGTCGTTTCCGTGATCCAGCCCGCTCTCGCGCCACTGCGCGGCATTCTTCGGGACTTCCTCCGGCGTGCCGCGGACGTGCACCCACTCGCCCCACGCGCCCGGTCCGCAGTTGCCCGTGATGATCACGCGCGCTCCCGTGTCGCGGATCCGGCGGCGGGACGTGGAATACGGCAGCGGTGCGCACCGTTTCGAGGGCTTGTACACCTGGGAGCCGAGCACCTTTTGGATGGACTTTGTCGCCAACGCATGTGCTGCCGGGTTGTTCTCCAGCTGGTTCTCGAGATACAGCAGGACGACCTGGTCGCGATTGCGCGCGAGCCAATCCTTGATCTCGCGCAAACGCTCGTCGAGCGACGGATCGTTCACGCTGCATCCGACGTGCACGGTCGTGATCGGCGTCGGGACCTGCGTGCCGTGGCACACGACGACGGCTTTGCCCTGCGTCTCGGGAGTGCCGGCGGCGGCGCTGTGGGCCCAGTGCAGGTCGATCTCGATGGCGCGAATGCCCATCCGGAGCTGGTCGGTGATCGAGTAGATCTGGTTGCGGTCGGTGCCGTAGAAGGTCGGCGGGTACACGTCGGCGTTGTACGAGTTGTGGGTGTGCGTCCACAGCTCTTCCTGCAACGGGACGTCGTCGTCGAGTGTTCGCTGCATTCCGAGCGCGCGCGCGAGCCACGATCGCTCGTGCGCGGTCACGCGCTCGGGCGAGATGGTCGTCCCGTCGACGGACGCGCAGCCGGGATCGTTGCTCGCCGCGTCGCGGCAGATCACGCCGAGCGTGTGGAAGAAGTGCTCGAGGCCGCGGCACTGGCGCGCGTCGCCGCCGGCGTCGTGGCACGCGTCGGCGAGATCGGTCAGGTCCTGGGCTCGTGCGGGAGCAACAAGCGCTGAGACGGCGAGAAAGGCGAGCAGCACCGTACGTGCGCGCATTCGTGTGATCAGGCTAATCCGAGTCGCGCCTTTAGACTGCGCCGATGGACGAGCAGAGCGCAGATGCTTTTGCCGAGCGCCTCTTCGGGGCCGGGCTCGGCACCGTGGACGTCCTGACGGTCTACATCGGCGACCGGCTCGGCTATTACGCCGCGCTGGCGGACGCCGATGCTCTGACGCCGGCCGAGCTCGCGACGAAGACCGGGACCAACGAGCGCTACGCGCGTGAGTGGCTCGAGCAGCAGGCCGTCACCGGCATCATCGACGCGAGCGGCAGCAGTTTCTCCTTGCCGCCTGCGCACGCCGAGGTCTTGACGGAGCCGGACAACCTTGCGGCCATGGCATGGCTCCCGCGACTGCTCGTGAGCGGCGCGCAAGCGCTGCCGAAGATTCTCGAGGCGTTCCGGACCGGCGGCGGCGTGTCGTGGTCGGACTTCGGCGCCGACGCGATCGAAGGACAGGCCGATCAGAATCGTCCGGTCTTCGAGCACTTGCTGACGAAAGAGTGGCTGCCCTCGATTCCGGACGTCGAGGAGCGGCTTCGACGTGCCGGCGCTCGCGTCGCCGACGTGTGCTGCGGTGCCGGTCTGTCGTCGATCGCCATCGCTCGGGACTACCCGGAGGCAGCCGTCGATGGATTCGATCTTGACCCGATGTCGATCGGCCTTGCGAAGCAAAACGCGAAGAACGCCGGACTATCTGATCGGTTGAGCTTCGAGGTCCGCGACGCGGCCGATCCCGCGCATGCCGGCTTGTACGACGTCGTCCTCGTCTTCGAGTCGATTCACGACCTCTCGCAGCCCGTCGAGGTGCTGCGCGCGATGCGGACGCTCGCCAAGCCGGACGGCGCCGTGATCGTGATGGACGAACGCGTCGCGGATTCGTTCACGGCGCCTGGGGACGAGGTCGAGCGGCTGATGTACGGCTACAGCGTGCTGCTCTGCTTGCCGGCCGGGATGGCGGACAAGCCGTCGGCGGAAACGGGAACCGTCATGCGGACGGACACGATGCGAGCGTACGCGTCGGAGGCGGGCTTCAAGGAGGTCGAAGTGCTCCCGATCGAGCACGCGTTCTTCCGCTTCTACCGCCTGCACTGGGCCTAGGCGACCGGCAACGGCTCGTTGCCGAGTTCGGACAACCGAACGAGCCCCTGCTCGGCGTGTTCGGCGAGCCGTTGCGAAGCGGCCGCCACAGCAGGATCGTCCCCTTGCGACGGATCCATGCGCGCCGGGTTCAGCGCGCAGCCGTTGGCCCAGGCGGCGATGTCCTGCTCGGCACCGTAGGCCTGCGTGGCAAGGATGCCGCGAACTTGCATGCGCGCCCAGCTCGCCATGCTGTCGGGCAGCGTGTTCGGCGGGCACAGCCGGTTGCGCTCACGGTCGTCGTCGCGCGTTGCCTCCACGTAGCCGGTCAACGCCGCGTTGAAGCATGGGAAGCCGGCCCGGATCGTCTGGAGGCGGATCTTGTCCGGCTCCCACACTGCAACGAGCGGTGGGTACTGCAGTCCGGACGCCGCGCAGTGAACGACGAGCGTGTCCGGCGCCAATGGAACCGAACCTCGATTGAACACGATCTCTCTTCTCGTCACCTTGTCGATGTGTCCGAGGCGGACGACGTTCTCGATCGTGCGGAGAAGGTCGAGCTCCCATCTGCCGAGCGTGGGCGTCTTGGCCATCGTCGGGACGACGTCGGTGTCGATCCGCAGCATCACGCCCGCATCTTCGAGTCGAAGAAACAAGTCGTCGAGCGACTCCGCACCGGCAGCCGCCTGCATGGTGTCCGCGGCGAGCCCAACGGCGACGGCCGGATCAGGTTGGACGACGGCGCGATCGAGCATCCACGGATCGCGCGGCCGGACCCACTTGATGCGATCCGGCTGGACACCGTTGGCCAGCAGCCACACGATCCCGTCGGTGGCAGTCTTGCCGGAGCCGACGATCACAAAGTGCTTCGGTGCGGCGTCCAGCTTGGCGAGCTCGTTGATCGCGACGACATCGGCGTCGTCGGCGACGCCGAACGGCGGGGGTGTCGTCGCGGGGATCGTCGGCGACAGGTAGGTGGCGTCGACGAGGCGGCGCCGTATGGCAACCTGCACCGTTTCGCCCGACACCCGCGACGTCACCAGGTGCGATGAGTCGTCCGAGTGATATTCGCTCGCGCCGAGGAAGGTCACGCGGCCGGTCGAAAGGAAGCGCTGCTTGAGGACGTCGCCGTAGTAGGCCTGAATCTCCGGCTGACTGGCTCGCTCCTGGAGCCCGGCTTCGGGGCCGCTCGTCTGCAGTGCGCCGGTGCCGAGCACTGTCGACGCGACGCCGTAGAAGACCGACGCCTGATGCAGCTGAACGAACGGATAGGCGTCCTGCCAATGTCCGCCGGGTGTGTGCCGACGGTCGACGAGCGTGACGTGCACATCGGCGTGATCGATCAGGGCGTCGGTGAAGGCCATGCCCATGGCGCCCGCGCCGACGACGAGATAGTCGGTTTCCAACGACCGCATCGCCAGATGCTAAGTCGCGTTACGTGTCGGTGCCCGGCCTCCGAGCGACTTCTTTCGTCGGGTCGCCTTTGTAGCCGGGCGGGTACGTCCTCGCCAGCTCTTCGGCCGTCGGGATCTTTTGGACTTTCGCTTCCTCGGGAAGCAGGTCGACGATCGCCGACATGATCGTCTTCGTGTCGGCGTCCGGATCGCCGTAGGCCAGCGGCACCGGCGGGCCGGCTTTCACCGTCACGAGTGGACGATTCAGCGGGTTCATGTTCGGCAGTCGCGCGTTGCGCGGCCATACCTTCTCGGTGCCCCAGAGACCGAGCGGAATGACCGGGGCTTTTGTCATCGCGGCGAGTCGCGCGGCCCCCCAGCGCCCCTTCAGTTCGGGCTCGAAGAAGGCCGGGCCTCTCGGGATGGTCCCCTCGGGCATGAGCATGATCACTTCGCCCGCCTCGAGCGCGTTCGCTGCTTCATGCAATGGCTCGTCCGAGCCCGTGCCGCGTTCGACGCGAATGCCGCCCATCAGCCGCGCACCGGCTCCGACGATCGGCGCGTCGAACACTTCCTTCTTGCCGAGGAAGCGCGCGACGCGTCCGGCCTTCTGGATCGCCATACCGACGGCGACCCCGTCGTAGTACGAGCGGTGGTTCCCAACGACGATGGCCGGACCCTCGTCCGGGATGTGCTCGAGGTCTTGGAACTCGAGCCGCGCATTCGCCAAGAGCTCGGGACGAGCGAACGGACGCATCCACTCTTGGATCTCGCGTCCGAAGATGCGCGCAACTCCTGCCGGCGCGCGCAGCGAACGCGTCGGCCAGCCCTTGAGCCACGCGATGGCCGCAAGTCGCGGATCCGGATCGACGACGACGGGACGTCCAACTTCCGCGAGCACGGCCGCATCGGAGTTCGCGCCGCCGTAGTAGTAGCTGCGGCGCAGCGACGCCCCGTGATCGGACGCCCACGCGCGCAGCGCTTCGAGCTTGCCGCGTCCCCACACGAACGGACCTTCGAGCTCTCCGTCGAGCACGCCGTCCCGCTCCGAATAGCGCGTCGCGATCACCGAGTCGAAGTGCAGACCTTCGGCGAGCGGACCGGCAGCGTAGCCGGGCATCTGTGTCGTTGCGATGACGCGTCGTCCTGCTGCTCGGTGCTCGTCGATGACCGGACGCGCGTGCGGCGCGAGTTCGGCTTCCTTTGCCGCGGCGTATCCGGCGTGACGGAGCGCTTCGACGGTCGTTCCTTTCAAAGAGCGCGCGAGCATGCGTCCGGCCATAGGCGAGGTAAGTGGACCGCTCAGTCGATCGGCGAAGCGATGCAGGCGG
>DASQWC010000134.1:0-4625 GCA_035640475.1 Actinomycetota bacterium
CCGCCGCACCTGCGGACGATCGTCGTTGCGGGAATGATCAGCGACGCCTATTTGTTTACACATACACCGCAGGGGGCCACGTTCACGATCGGCCCGGCCTTCGAAAACGCATTCGTCGGATTCGTCGGCGGGCCTGCGGTCGACACGGCGAATCTTGATCCGTCATACACGGCGAAGTCGATCGCCCTCATGACCGAGCGTCTGTGTCCCGAAGTTGCCGAGTTCATGGCGACCGACTGGATCGGGCTCGTTTCGCGCCGCACGGAGGGCTTCTGGGCCGAGCGCAGGTTGATCGATCGGTTCCCGAAGATCCGAGCTTCGGTCCTGCTGACCCACGGCTTCCAAGACTTGTGGGGATCAGGACATCAGTCGCAAGAGAGTGAGGTATGGCCGCTGCTCTCCAGTCCCAAACGCGAGATCAAAGGACAGTGGGGCCACGAGTTCCCAAACTTCAACAGCATCCACAGCGGGTGGGTCGTTGCCGACTGGAACCGGCGGCTCGTCTCCTGGCTCGATTACTGGCTCAAAGGTGTGGGACGCAGGCCGCTCCTCGACCGGGTGAGCTACCAGGACGGGACGGGCCGATGGCACGAGTCACGGTCGTGGCCGCCGGCCGAGGCCCGCCGGGAGGTGCTCCACCTCAGCGGGACGACGCTGTCGCGCAATCCGAGATCCGGGGACGTGAGCTTCCGCGCGCTTCCGCGAGCGATCGACTACCCGGACGTGTACGGAGCGGCGTGCGCCGATGCACCGCTTCCCGGTGATCTTGCCGCCGGCCGCATCTTCATGTCGAAGCCGTTGCGCAGCGACGTGACCGTCGCCGGAAATCCGTTCGTCTATCTCACGCTGAGGAGTGACCAGCCGGGCGGACAAGTCTCGGTGCAGCTCGTCGATGTTGGTCCGAATGCGCCCTGCCCGTCCGTACCGCTGACGACCCATCCGGCGATCCGGCCGATCTCGCATGGAACTGCCGACTTGCGTTACCACAGCGGGAACTACGCTCCTCGGGACTTTCCGGTCGGGAAGCCGACGAAGGTGCGCATCGACCTCACGCACTTGGCCGAGAGAATCGCTGCCGGTCATCGCCTCGGACTCGTCGTGAGCCGCGGCGATCTTGTCGACCGCGTCGCAATTCCGTACGCGCCGCGCGTGACGGTCGGCGGCGCGAGTGAGGTCGTCCTGCCGGTCACCGAAGGATCGCTCGGCGGGCGCTCCGTGACGCGTCGCTATCCGCCGAGGCCGTTTCTGCCACCGGCCCGCAACGATTGACGCAGGCTGGGACTGAGTGCGATAGTCGAGTCGACATCCGCTGCGAGCGCATCTCGCGCCGCACGCTCTCTTCCGGTCTGGTGGTTATCGCTCAGTTGAACCTCAGACCCCAAGAAGGAAGTGAATTGCATGCCAAATGAACGCAACCGAAAGTCCCGTGGACGCCGCCGGTCCGGAGCTTGGCAAAAGCCGCGGGATGGTCGTCCCGGCGGCCCGGGTCGAACGGACAAGGGACTGCCCCAGGTCGAGGATCTCGAGGCACTGAGCCAGGAGCAGCTCATCGAGAAAGCGAAGGAAGCGGGCATCACCGGCGCCGCGCGGTTCGGCCGTGCGCGTCTGGTCACCGAGCTCATCGCGAAGCGCAACGAGGGCCTCGAACACGTCCGCGGCATCCTCGAGGTGAGACCCGACGGCTACGGCTTCGTCCGGACCGACGGCTACCTGCCCGGCCCGTCGGACGTCTACGTCGCCCGCTCGCAAGTCCAGCGTCTCGGTCTGCGCAGCGGCGACGAGATCGTCGGCCTTGCTCGACCGCCGCGGTCCGGGAACGAGAACTACGCGGCGATGCTGCAAATCGAGGACGTCAACGGTCACAAGCCGGACGACATCGGCGACCGACCGCAATTCGACAAGCTGCCCACCCCGTCACCGAACGAGCGCCTGCTGCTCGAGCACGACCCGAAAGAGCCGATCGGACGAATCCTCGATCTGTTGTGCCCGATTGGGAAGGGGCAGCGCGGGATGATCGTCGCTCCGCCGAAAGCCGGAAAGACGACCATCATTCGTCGGATCGCGGGATCGATCGTCGCCAATCACCCAGAGGTGAAGCTCTTCGTCCTCCTCGTGGACGAGCGTCCGGAGGAGGCGTACGACTGGATCGAGACCGTCGGCGATCAAGCCGAGGTTGTGGCGTCGACCTTTGATCAGCCGCTTGCCGACCATCTGAGCGTTTCCGAGCTTCTTCTCGAGCGGGCCAAGCGGCTCGTCGAGGACGGCCGGGACGTTGCGATCCTTCTCGACTCGCTGACCCGCATGGCGAGGACGTACAACCAGGCCCAGCCCAACTCGGGCCGCATCATGAGCGGTGGTATCGACTCGGGCGCTCTCGAGTCGCCGAAGCGATTCTTCGGCGCCGCGCGCAACGTCAAAGGATTGGGATCGCTCACGATCATCGCGACATGTCTCGTCGAGACCGGCTCGCGTATGGACGAGGTGATCTTCGAGGAGTTCAAGGGCCGCGGAAACATGGAAGTGCGCCTCGACCGAGGCCTCGCCGAGAAGCGGATCTTCCCCGCGATCAACGTGGAAGCGAGCGGCACGCGAAACGAGGAGCTGCTGATTCCCGCCGACGAGCTTGCGCACATCTGGAGGCTGCGGCGAGTGCTTCAGGCCGTCGACGCGGTCGAGGCGATGGAGATCCTGCTCAAGAACATCTCCGAGTCGAAGACGAACGCGCAGTTCCTCGAGCGAATCGCGAAGGTCGGCTAGAAGCGCAGCAGCGCGGCGACCGGGCCCCCGAGAGCGCGCTCGGGCTCGTGATACCGGACGTACCGGACGACCGCCGCCTGCAAGATGCATCGCTGGATCAGATCCGGCATGACCGCTTCGCGCGCGTTTGCGGCAACGAGTAGCACCTCGACCCGCTGCTGATCCAGCGCATCGCTCACCGCCGCAAGTCCGGATACGGCTCGCTCCCCGCGCCCCAACCGTTCCGACAGCCGATCGAGGAGCTCCGTCTCGGCGCGCCGCTCGTATTGCTCAATCTCCGGACGGACGCGTTCGAGAACGTCTTCCGCCCCCTCGTGCTCGACCTCGGCGTCGACGAACTGCACCAACCGCTCGCGAAGGTACGCGTGCAGCTTCGACTCGAGCTCGGGCCGTAACTCGTCCGGGCACCCGATGATGAGATGGTCGAACGGCGTGTGTTGGAACGCAGTGAAGAGCCTGTCGCATGCGTGCTGAACGTGGTCTTTGACGTCTTTTTCCACACTGCGCTGGTAACGCGCTTGCGACCAACCCCCCTGGTCATGCTGTCCGTGGACCTCCTCAGACGTCGATGTCGTTTCGATCAGCCGCTCCCGGCTCCCGCGCATGATGCGGTCGGTCTTGCGGTTCACGAGAAACACGCACCACGCATCGCCCGGGAGGGCGGCGATCAGCGGCTCCAAATTCGCAGTCGTCCCAACGGTGATATCCGGCCCGACGGGAGCCGACAGTCGAAAGCTCTCGAACAGATCTGCTTCCGTGGAGCAGAAGAGCGCGACGCCGCGAACGCCGCTCGGATCCATCGACTCCTTCGCCCAGGTACGGACGCGTTCGAGATCGCGATCGAGTATCGCCTTTGCGTCGTGTGACAGGGTGCCGAACGCGTCGTCCGAACGCGCACGATCGATGAGCGACTCGATCTGGGCATCTCGCGCCGCCTGCCGCCCGAAGTCCGTGGGGTCCAGATTGACGTACAAGCTGATCACGACCGGTTCGTCCGTGCGAACCTCGGCGACTCGCCGGATCCGATCTGCGAGGTCGGACGACAGTCGACCGGCCGTCTTCATCTCCTGGCCTACGAACGTCCCGGGGCGGGCGTGCCGGGCAGGTGGGTGAGGTTCTCCACGCCGACGACCCCAGGGACGTTGGCGACGGCCGCCTCGAGCGCCTTGATCTGATCCGGCTGCTCGAGCTCACCTCGCAGGACGACGTAGCCCTCCTCGACGTTCACGTTGATCTTGCCCTTCGGAAAGTCGCGCAGGACTTCGCTCTGGATCTTCTGCGCGAGCGTCGGATCGTTGGGCACCGTCTCCATCCGGCGCGGAGTGAGCTCGGCCTGGATGCCTTGGGCCTTGTTCTCGGCCCTGAGCCGCATCTTGCGCGCGTCGTCGGCCGCACGGCGCGCACGGGACGTCGTCATGTCGCGGAACTTGGCGCGACGTCCACGTCCGCGGTCGGGGTCGAAGAAGTACGAAAGCACAGCTCCGATGGCTGCACCCAGACCGAGAATCGCCATCGTCTTCTTCCGGGCCGAGCGCCGCTCGGTCACGACGAGCGGACCGATCCGCTCGGGCATCGCCTCTCTTATCGAGTCCCGGACCTTCTCGCGCTGGTCTGCGGACAGCAGCCGCGACCACGCGAGCCCGCCGGCAAGTGGTAACACGAGACGCTTGACTCTCATGGCTCCCTCCTCGGCGCTCGGCTGGGTGGGAGATACCCGGCCCGAGCGCCTGCCAACCGAACGGATCGGTTGTAGGGTGCCGGTCATGCGGCCCCCGGCGGTCCTCGCGGCAGCGTGTGCGTGCCTCTTCCTCGCTGCGTCCGCGTGCACGTCCGCGTCCGGAGCCGTCCAGCTCGCCCGCTCTGAAGAA
>DASQWC010000135.1:0-34253 GCA_035640475.1 Actinomycetota bacterium
CACACCAACAACGTCGGCGGCGTCATCGAGGAAGCGATCGAGCGCGGCCGTCCGCGGAAGATCGAGGTCACACATCTCGAAGGGCAGATCGCCGAGCAGCACGAGTCGGCAGTGCTCGCGCACATGCAACAAGTCCAGTCGGAGGCCGAGGCGCCGCTGGACCGTCTCGGGCTCGTCGCCGTCGCTGCCGGGGACGGCATTCTCGAGATCTTTCGCTCGACCGGCGTTCGCGGGCTCGTGCCCGGGGGCCAGACGTTCAATCCATCGGCCGAAGAGATTCTCGTCGGCATCAGGCAGGCGAGAGCCGAAGAAGTGGTTGTGTTGCCGAACAACAAGAACGTGGTCGCGTCGGCGCGGACGGCGGCCGAGATCGCGGTCGACGAGGGCGTCGCCAAGCGAGTCGAGGTCGTGCCGACCGAGTCGCCGTTACAAGGGTTCAGCGCGCTCTTCGCGTTCGACCGTGACGCGTCGTTGCGCGAGAACGTGGAGACGATGACGTCGGAAGGGCTCGCGACCAAGCACGGCGAGGTCGCCTACGCCGTCCGAACGACCCAGACGCCGGCCGGTCACGTCGAGGAGGGACAGTGTCTCGGCCTGGCCGCCGGCGGAGTGAAGGTCGTCGCGGACAACGTCGACGATGCGGTGATGGGCGTTCTCGAGACGCTCCTGGAGCCCTCGGACTCACATGTGACGCTCGTCTACGGCGCCGACGTCGACGAGTGGTCGGCGCACGAGCTCGGCAAGCGAGTGGGGGAGCGCTTCGGGGTCGAGTTCGAAGTCCACCGAGGCGGCCAACCGCACTACCCATTTCTCATCGGCGTCGAGTAACCAGCAAGTCGCGTGTGCGCCGGCGCCGAAGGCGCCGAGTAACGCAAGTGTTCGCGGGGGGTTCGGGGGGTGCAGCGCGCCCACGCCGGAGCGAAGCGGAGGCGGAATTTGGGCGCGCGTGAACGTCCCCGATCAACTGGGAGCGCGCGGGAGCGCGCAAGAGCCGGATGAGGCGCGACTCTAGTTTTGTCGGCTCTCTCCGTATATGATTTCTAGCCCTTCACGTCGGCGGGGACTCGAAGGGGCGGACGCCAAGCGGGGGTTGTCCTATGGAGGATCCCAAGGGCCATAAACCCGGCCCGCCGGGAGCGCGGGGAGCGCGCCCGGCGGGGTCACTGCGGCGTCTCCTCCCCCACGTACGGCCATATCGATGGAAGTTCGTGCTCGCTATTGCCGTGTCGGCGGGAGTGCTGACGGCGCAGACGGCCTCGCCGGAGGTCATAAAGAGGTTCGTCGACGAGGTGCTCGAGCAACGCATGCGCGAGCGTCTGGTGCCGTACGCCCTCCTCGTCCTGGCGCTCGGGCTCATCTGGCCGTGTCTCGCGTTCTTCCGTCGTCACATCTCCGGGTGGATCGCGCTCGGCCTGGAGTACGACCTTCGCAACTGGGTGTACTCGCACCTGCAGAGCCTGTCGGTTGATTTCCACGACGGCTGGCAGTCGGGCGACCTCGTGTCGCGCGCGGTTGCGGACATCTCGCGCATCCGGCGGTTCGTCGGCTTCGGACTGATCTTCGCCTTCCAGATGGGGATGCAGTTCACGTTCATCCTCGCGCGCATGTTCACGCTCGACGTCAGCCTCGCTGTGGTATCGGTCGTCTTCTGCCTGCCGGTCATCGTGTTGAGCCACCGTTTCTCGCGCCAGTACCACCAGATCTCGCGCCAGTCGCAGGACGAGCAAGGTGACCTCGGAACGATCGTCGAGGAGTCGGGGACCGGCGTCCGCGTCATCAAGGCCTTCGGACGGATGCCCGAGCGCTCGGCCGTCTTCCGCGCGCAGGCCGAGAAGCTCTTCCGGACAAATCTGCGCGGTGTCGTTGCGCGCAAGAATCTCTGGTTCTTGGACGTCCTGCTGCTGGGCTTGAGCTTCGTCGGGCTCTTGCTCGTCGGCGGCCGGCGAGTCATGGACGGCGGCATCACGATCGGCGTGCTGACGCAATTCGTCCTCTATCAGCAGATGCTCGTGTGGCCCGTTCGCGAGATCGGATGGATCATCGCGATGGGACAGGAAGCATCTGCCGCCGCCGAGCGCGTTTACGAGCTGCTGGACACACCGCCGGAGATCGCAGACGCGCCGAACGCGGTTTCGCTGCACACCAGTCGCGGCTCCGTGCGGTTCGACGACGTCTGGTTCCAGTACCCGGGTAGTGACAGCTGTATATTGCGCGGGCTCGATCTCGAGATCGAGCCCGACGAGACGCTGGCGCTCGTCGGCATGACCGGGAGCGGGAAGACGACCGTTGCGTCGCTCCTCACTCGGTTCTACGACCCGACGCGCGGCTCGGTGAAGCTCGACGGGCACGACCTGCGCGATCTCAGCGTTCGTTCACTTCGCTCGCACATGACCGTCGCGTTCGAGGACCCAATCCTGTTCTCGGTCTCGATTCGCGAGAACGTGCTGATGGGCAAGCCCGACGCCGGCGACGCCGACGTCTGGAGTGCACTGCAGGCCGCGCAAGCCGACGAATTCGTTCGCGAGCTCCCGTGGGGGCTCGACACTCGCGTCGGCGAGCAGGGCTACTCGCTTTCGGGCGGACAGCGCCAGCGGGTTGCCCTCGCGCGTGCGGTGATCGGGGGGCCGAGGATCCTCGTCCTCGACAACCCGCTGTCCTCCGTAGACGTCCACACCGAAGGCGCGATCGAGGACGCCCTCCGCCGCGTGCTCACAGGCTCGACGACGCTGCTCATCGCGCACCGACCGTCGACGCTGCTGCTCGCCGATCGCGTTGCGCTGATCCACGAAGGCAGAGTCGTCGACTCGGGGACGCACCACGACCTGCTCGAGCGCGAGCCGCTCTATCGCCGCGTGCTCGCCGCCGACGTCGAGGGACCGGAGCGAGAGTTGGTGCGAACGTGAGCCAAACAGCTGCAGACGTTTGGCGCGGTATCGCCGTCGACGAGGACGAAGAAGAGCTCACTGCGAGTCTTTCCGTCTTCATGCGCCGGCGCAGCCTTCGCCTGCTCGGTGAGCTGTGCCGTCCGGAGTGGAGCCGGCTCATCACGGGCACCATCTTCACGATCCTGCACTCGCTCGCCGGGCTCGCCATTCCGCTGATCGTCGGACTCGGGATCGATAAGGGGATCACGCCGGCGTTGAGGCGCGGCGGATCTCTGCGCGGTCTGTACCCGATCATCGGTGTGTTTCTCGTCGTCCAAATCATCGAAGCCGCAACGCTGCGCGGCTTCCTCGCGCAAATCGGTCTCGTCGGCGAGCGCGTGCTGCTGCGCTTGCGCACGCGCGTGTACGACCACTTCCAGAAGCTGTCCGTCGCGTTCTACGAGAAGTTCACGACGGGCCGGATGATGTCGCGGCTGGGCAACGACATCGACGCCATCGCCGAGCTGTTCCTGACCGGGATCATCGACCTGCCCTGGGCCATCCTCCAAGTGCTCGGGATCGTCGTGATCCTGCTCGTGCTGGATCTGCCGCTGGCAGCCGTGACGCTCGCGATCTTCCCGTTCGTCTTCTTGCTGTCGCGCTGGTTCCGCAACAAGACGGAAGTCATCTATCGCAACGTCCGGCAGGCCGTCGCGCTCGTGTACATCCAGTTCAACGAGACCCTCGGCGGGATCCGCGCAGTCCACGCCTTCCGCCGCGAGCCCCGGAACCAGGAGATCTTCGAGGACATCGACGCGCGATACCGCGACGCGAACATGGACGGCATCAAGGCCCAAGCGGTGTACGGGCCGGGGACCGGGCTGCTCGGGGAGCTCGCGATGTTCGCCGTCCTGCTCGTCGGCGGATGGCGCGTCGCGGGCGGTCAGATGAAGCTCGGCGTGCTCATCTCGTTCCTTCTGTACACGCGGAACTTCTTCCACCCGATCCAGGAGCTGAGCCAGGTCTACAACATCTTCCAGGCCGCAGCGTCCGCGCTCGAGAAGCTGTCCGGCCTGCTCGACGAGAAGCCGTCGGTTCCCGAGCCCGCGCCGGAAAATGCAGTGACGAGGCCGGCCTGGGGTGGACGAATCGACTTCGACGACGTCACGTTCGGATACCGTGACCGCAACATCCTCGCGAACGTCAGGCTGAACATTCCGGCGGCGCAAACGGTCGCGCTCGTCGGACCCACGGGGGCCGGGAAGACGACGATCGCGCGCCTCGTCGCGCGCTTCTACGACCCGAACACCGGACGCGTGACGATCGACGGTGTCGACTTGCGCGACTTGCCGTCTTCGGAGCTGCGCAAGGCGATCATCATGGTCACGCAGGAGAACTTCCTGTTCAACGGCACGATCGCCGACAACATCGCGTTCGGCAAGCCGACGGCAACGCGCGAGGAGATCGAGCGTGCGGCGCGGGTCGTCGGCGCGCACACCTTCATCGAGACGATGCCGGACGGCTTCGACACCGACATCCGCAAGCGCGGCGGACGGCTCTCGGCCGGCCAGCGGCAGCTCGTCGCGCTGGCGCGCGCGTTCCTTGCAGATCCTGCGGTGATCATCTTCGACGAAGCCACGTCGTCGATCGACATGCCGTCGGAACGGCTCGTGCAGAAGGCGCTCGAGTTCGTTCTGCGCGACCGGACGGCGTTCATCATCGCGCACCGGCTCGCAACGGTGGCGATCGCCGACCGTGTGTTGGTGATCGACGACGGCCGCGTCGTCGAGGACGGCTCGCCGATAGAGCTGCTTCATGCCGGGGGCCGCTGGGCGGCGCTGCACGAAGCCTGGGAAGAGAGCTTGGCGTAGTTCAGGGCGCGCCGTTCGGCGCACCTGTTACTGGTCGTCGAAGACGGACGCCAAGCCGCCGCCGCTTTCGACGATCGCTTTGCTCCACGGGCGGACGAGTGCGCGCAGCTTCGTACACGCGTCCTCGCCGATCTCCTCCCACGGCGCCATCGCGAGCTCGTCCGTTCGATCTTCGATCACGTCGCGCTGCGTCCTGCCGTGGTCCGTGAACGAGCCCTCCGCGTTCACCCATCCGCGCTCGCGAAGGCTCACGACGGCCGCATTCCAGTCGTCGTCGCTCCACGCTCTGCTGCGTTGAAGGGTCTCCGGGGCGACCTCACCGGCTGCGCCGTGAGTGACGAGGGCCTCGCATCCGCTCAAGCCCGCGGCCGTCAACACGGCGATGTGTCCGTCGCCTCGGAACTCGCGCAAGAGGCTCTGCGCGTGCCACAACACGAGATGCGGCTCGTCCGGCCAGTCGAGGCCGGCGTGTCCCGCATAGAGCGGTCGTCCCTCCGGAGTGCAGGCGCCGGCCGCACGCCGCGCGAGCTCGGCCGCCTCGGCCATCTCCGGTGACGCGATGGCGTCGCCGACTGTGCGACGCAACATGGCGTCGGCGCCCTCGAGTCGCGCCGCCACGAGCTTGTCGGGGCTCGCGATCGACCACGCCGCGGGAATCGACCTTCGTATGAGCTCGGGGTTGAAGTTGTAGAAGGTCGCGATCACGACTTCGGCCGGGACGGCTCCCATCGGTGCGGATCGCGAAGCGAAGTAGCCCATGCGTCCGTCGGTGATACCGAGGGCCGCATACCGTTCGCGCGGCTCCGGTGCGAAGTAGACCCACGCGTGGTACGGCTCGAGCGTGCGCAGCATCTTCCGGGCGACGATCGGATCCACGCCCGGATGGTACTCGTAGCAGCTCATACGAGGCGCGCGGGGTCGGGAGGCGCAGCGCCCCGAGAGAGAACCTAAGCCCGATCTGCCAGAACTTCCACGCCGGTTTCCCGCGCGCAGTGCGCGCAGCAGAACATCGAGCCCTCTGCTTCGACTCCGTGTCCGACGATCCGGCAGCCGCAGTGGTCGCACAGCGGCGCAAGCGCGTGCATCGCGCACTCAAAGCTGTCGAACACGTGCGACGAGCCGTTGGTCGTGATCTTGAAGCTCTTGTCGTAGTCGTTGCCGCACACTTCACAAGTGGCCATGGTCACCTCCTCTCCCACTTTCGTACCCCGGTCGGGCGAGGTCCCCACATCGACGTAGGGTTGTGCCATGCGCGAAGGGGTGGAAGGTGAGCGCGCGCTCGGCTCCCAGGACCGCGGACTGCTCGGCGGCTTCTCGGCAGCAGTGCTGCGCAGGCTGCACGCCGATCCCAAGGCGCTGGGAAAGGCCAGGTCGTGGGCCATGGCCGCACTCACGTCGTATCGCCTGAAGGACCGGGCGGAGCGCGAAGAGGTGTGCCTCCGCCTGTCGCCGCACCTCGTCTCGCTTCCACTTCCTGCGCCGGGCGGCGCGCCGCTCGACACGCCGGTCTCGACGTTGCCGAGCGTCGGCGCGAGGACCGCGGAGCGGCTGGCCGGACTCGGCCTCGCGACGCTCGGCGATCTCCTGGATCACCTGCCGCGCACCTACATCGACCGCCGCGACACGCGCACGATTCGGGACCTGCGCGTCGGTCAGGAGGCGACCGTTATCGCCTCGGTGCGCGAAGCGAAGGTCGACCGGATTCGCGGAAACCGCTCGCGCGTCACGGTCACGATCTCGGATGGAACCGGCTACATCGACTGCGTCTGGTGGAACCAAGAATGGCGGACGCGGACGCTCACCGCGGAGACGGAGGCCGCTTTCAGCGGCAAGGTGAAGACGTTTCGCGGGCGTCTCCAGATGGACTCGCCGGCCTACGACCTGTTGCGGTCGACCGGCGAGTCGCTGAACACAGGTCGCATCGTCCCGATCTATCCCGCGACCGAGCGCGTCTCCGCGACGCAGATCAGGCGGCTCCTGCACCACGCTTTCGAGCGTCTGGGCAGCGTCCCGGAGCCGATCCCTGCCGGCGTTCGGGCCGAGCGCAATCTCATGTCGAAGGACGTAGCGACGAGGCTCGTCCATTTCCCCGAAGACCTCGACCAGATCGCCGACGCACGGCGGCGCTTGGTCTTCGAGGAGCTCTTCGTGCTCCAGATCGGTCTCGCGCTGCGCAAGAAGCACATCGAGCAGGACATGCGCGGGATCGCGCATACCCCGCACGGCGAGCTGTCGAAAGCGTTCATCGAGTCGCTGCCGTTCAAGCCCACGAGGGCGCAGGAGCGCACGATGAAGGAGATCGCGGCCGACATGGCAAAGCCGCGTCCGATGCACCGGCTCCTGCAGGGTGAGGTCGGCAGCGGGAAAACGCTCGTCGCCGTCCAGGCGGCGATGGTCGCGATCCAGTCGGGCACACAGGTCGCGATCATGGCGCCAACTGAAGTGCTCGCCGAGCAGCACGCGCGAAAGATCCGCGAGATGTGCGTTCCCGTCGACGTCGAGGTTGAGCTCTTGACGAGCGCCGTGCCGCAGGGGCGCCGCCGCGACATCCTCGAGCGCCTCGCTTCGGGCGACGTCAAGCTCTTGTGCGGAACCCACGCATTGATCTCGGAGGACGTTGCGTTCAATCGCCTCGGTCTAGCGGTCGTCGATGAGCAGCACCGGTTCGGGCTCGGCCAGCGCATGCTGTTGCGCGAGAAGGGCGAAGATCCGGACGTCCTGATCATGACGGCGACGCCGATTCCGCGAACGCTCGCCCTCACTCTCTACGGCGACCTCGACGTGTCGATCCTCGACGAACTCCCGGCCGGACGTCGGCCGGTGCGGACGATGGTTGTCGGCGACGACGCTGCCGCGAGAAACCGAGCGTACGATCTCGTGCGATCGGAGGTCGCCGAAGGCCGGCGCGCCTTCGTCGTGTGCGCGCTCGTCGATGAATCCGAT
This sequence comes from Actinomycetota bacterium, assembly GCA_035640475.1. Lineage (GTDB taxonomy): Bacteria > Actinomycetota > JAICYB01 > JAICYB01 > JAICYB01 > DASQWC01. Next base: position 7,679 of record DASQWC010000135.1, read on the forward strand.
GTTCTGGAGGCGAAGGCGGCGGTCGTCGAGGCCGAGCGGCTGCGCACCGACGTGTTCCCGGACCTGAAGGTTGCATTGATCCACGGACAAATGCGGCCGGCCGAGAAGGACGACGTGATGGAGGCCTTCCGGCGCGGTGACGTGTCTGTGCTCATTGCCACGACGGTGGTCGAGGTCGGCGTCGACGTGCCGGAAGCGACGGTGATGCTCATCGAGAACGCCGAGCGCTTCGGCCTGTCGCAGCTCCACCAGTTGCGAGGACGGATCGGCCGAGGCGAGCACGGCGGCACGTGCATCTTGTTCTCCGACGCGAAGACCGAAGAGGCGCGGCAGCGCCTCGAGGCCATCGCGGCGTCCAACGACGGGTTCGTGCTGGCCGAAGAGGACCTGCGCATCCGAGGCGAAGGAACCATCTTCTCGACGCGGCAAGCCGGCATCACCGATCTGAAGGTCGCGCGTCTCGTAGAGGATTTTCCGATCGTCGTCGAAGCCCGCGAGGCGGCCTTCGCCCTCGTCGGCGGAGACGCAAAGCTCACCCATCCCGAGCACGCCCTGCTGCGGGACGAAGTAGGGCGGCGTTTCGGCGATGCTCTCGACTGGTTGTTTCACGGGTAAGACTCCGTGCGGATCTCCGGCGGGGAGGCGAAGGGGCGCAAGCTGAAGGTGCCGGCCGGCTCCCGTCCGGCGAGCGAGCGCGTACGGCAGGCGGTGTTCTCGTCGCTCGGCGACGCCGTGGACGGCGCCAAGGTTCTCGACCTGTACTGCGGTTCCGGAGCATACGGCCTCGAAGCGCTCTCACGCGGCGCGGCGCACGCGACGTTTGTCGACGACGACCCCCATGCCGTCGACGCCTGCCGCACGAACGCCGAGCACTCGGGTTTTTCCGCCCGCGCCGAGGTGCGGCGGGCGGCGGTGGAGCGATACCTCAAGCGTCCATCCGGCCGCTTCGACATCGTCTTTGCCGATCCTCCGTATGCCGAGGCGCTGTCCGACGGCCTCGAGCGAGCACTCGCGAAGGAAGGATGGCTCGTCGTGGAGCGCAGATGGAGCCAACGGCCACCGGATGACCCGGAAGGAGTCGTCCTGCAGGCCGACCGCAGATACGGCGATACTCGAATCCTGATGTTTCGTCGTCCGGGGGTGGAGTGACAAAAGCCTGCTGCCCGGGGTCGTTCGACCCCATTACAAACGGGCACCTCGACGTCATCGAACGCGCCGCGCGGCTCTTCGACGAGCTGATCGTCGCGGTGTCCGAGGAGCCGACGCACGCGAAGCGCGCCCTCTTTACGACCGAGGAGCGCATCGAGCTGATCGGCGATGTGACGTCTCATCTCGGCGGGTTGAAAGTGACGTCCTTCGAGGGCCTGCTTGTCGATTTCTGCCGCGAGATGGCCTGCGACGTGATCGTGAAAGGGATCCGCGCAGTCTCGGACTTCGACTACGAGATGCAGATGGCGCAGATGAACCAGCGCATGGGCGTCCCGACAGTTTTCCTTCCGACCAGCCCCGAGTACTCCTACCTCTCGTCCAGCCTGCTGAAGCAGGTTGTCACCCTCGGCGGGGAGATCACCGGTCTCGTGCCGCCGAAGGTCGAGCAGCAACTGCTCGAGAGGCTCAAGAAGTGAACTACCAGGAAGCAATCGAGGCCCTCGAGAAGATGGTCGAGGAGGCGCGGAGCGTGCCGCTCTCGGCCTCGGCCGTCATTCCCCGCGAAGAAGCACTGAAGCTCATTCGCGAGATCAAGATGGCAATGCCGCAGGAGCACCAGCAGGCCCGGGAGATCATCGAGCAGCGTGAGCGCGTGCTGTCCGAGGCCAACGACAAGGCCGGCTACATCATCGAGCAGGCGCGCGAGGAACGGGCCAGGCTCTTGTCGCGGTCCGAGGTCGTCCAGGAGGCCGAGCGCGAGGCAAAGCGCGTGATCGACCACGCGCAGTCGGAGTCGGACCGGCTCACGCACCAGGCCGACGATTACGTCGACGCGAAGCTTGCGAACTTCGAGATCCTGCTGAGCAAGGTGCTTAGCTCGATCGGCCGGGGCCGCGAGCAGCTGCGGAAGCGTCTGGAGGAATCCGGCGGCGTGGTCGCGCCTCTCCAGCTGGACGACTCGGGCGAGATCTCCGGGCCGCTGCCGCGCGTCGACCGCGAATAACGGCGCTAGCCTGGTTGCACCGTGCGCACGCATTCCCCGCTGGTCATCGACGTCCATGAGCTGCTGGAAGCACCCGGCTCCCGGCGTCCACTCACGCTGTCGGCGCGTGTGGATGGTCTGGATGTGGGACTGGTGGGGATCCGCGACGAGCTCGCGTTCGACCTCGTCCTCGAAGCAATCCAGGACGGGATTCTCGTTCAGGGGACGCTGAGGGGCGCCTACGCCGGCTCGTGCGGCAGGTGCCTCGCGCCGATCGGCGCGCCCATCGAGGTGAACGTCGCCGAGATCTACCGGCCGCCGGGCGGCGTCTGGGAGGAGGGCTACGTCATTTCCAACGAGACGGTCGACCTCGAACGCCTCGTCCGCGACACCGTCGGGCTCGAGATCCCGCTGAATCCGTTGTGCCGGCCCGACTGCGCCGGCCTGTGCGCCCGCTGCGGGGCCGACCTGAACCGGGGTCCGTGCGACTGTCCGCCCGATGAGGGTGATCCGCGCTGGTCTGCGCTGCGTGAGCTGGGCCGATCGGGAACCGCTAAGCTGGTGCCTCCCGAAAACTCGAGGTAGACCATGCAGGCCCCCAAACGACGCAAGACGAGCGCGCGGCGCGACGAGCGCAGGGCTCACTGGAAGCGCGTAGCCAGCGCGCCGAACTCGTCTTGTCCGCAATGCCACAAGCCGAAGCTTCCGCACCGCGTGTGCCCGCACTGCGGGACCTACAAGGGCCGGGACATCCTCGAGCTTGACTAGTCACAGGGGGCGCCTTGTCGGCGCATCCTGATCATCCCCCGCGCATCGCGGTCGACGCGATGGGCGGAGACAAGGCTCCCGAAGAGGTCGTCGCGGGTGCCCTGCAAGCGCACTCCGAAGGACTGTACATCCTCCTTGCCGGCCCCGAGGAACGGCTCGACAAGCTGCTCGCCGATGCCGGCGCGTCCGCCGGCGAGGGTCTGGAGATCGTCGATGCGCAGGAAGTGATCGAGATGGACGACCCCGATCCGGCCCGGGCCGTCAGGTCCAAACGCGGCTCGTCCATCAGCATCGCGTCTCGCCTGGTCAAACAGGGACGGGCGGACGCCGTGTTCTCGGCGGGCTCGACGGGAGCGGCGATGGCGGCGGCCGTTCTCGAGACCGGGCGCATCAGGGGCGTCGCGCGCCCGGCGATTGCTTTGGTGCTCCCGTGGCCCGACTCACCAACGGTTCTCGTCGACGCCGGCGCAAATGCCGATGTGCGGCCGGAGCACCTCGCCGGGTTTGCACTGCTCGGGTCGATCTTCGCCACGGTTCGCCTCGGGATCTCCCGGCCCCGGGTGGGGCTCCTCTCGGTCGGCGAGGAGCCGGGGAAGGGCAACGAGCTGGCCAAGGCCGCATTTCCGCTGCTCCAAGTCGCGGACGTCGAGTTCATCGGCAACGTCGAGGGCCGGGACATCACAACCGACCGCGTCGATGTGGTCGTCACCGACGGGTTTACCGGCAACGTCGTCCTGAAGGTTCTGGAGGGCTTTGGCGCTTTCTTGTTCGGCGAGCTGATGAAGATCTTCACTGCGGACGACGAGGCGAAAGCGGCGGCGAAGGTTCTGATGCCCGGACTGCTGGAACTTTCGACGACCCTGAGCCCCGAAAGCCATGGTGGGGCCAATCTTTTGGGGGTCAAAGGGGTCTGTATAATCGGCCACGGCAGCTCGAGCGCCGATGCGGTTGCATCCGCCCTGCGAATCGCGGCGCAGACTGTCGATGGGGGGCTGGTGGAGAGAATCGCGAAGCGACTTCCGCGCGGCAACGATTCGAGGCAGGCGACGTGACGAGAACAGACATCTTCGAGCTCATTCGCGGCCGCCTCGGCGAGCTGATCGAGCGTGATCCCGCCAGCATCTCGCTCGAGACCAGGCTCGAGGAGGATCTCGAGGCCGACTCGCTCGATCTCGTCGAGCTGGCCATGGCGTTGGAAGAGGAGCTGTCACTGGAGATACCCGACGAGGAACTCGAGGGCATCCGGACCGTGGGGGATGCCGTCGACTTCATCGCCGAGCGGGTCTCCGCCGAATGAGCGATGCCCGGCAGGGCTTCGCGCGAACAGGAGTAGAAGCGGCGGATGGGTGAGCCCGCGGGCACTCCGGCCCCCGGCCGGGCCCGTGAGATGTTGCAGTCGAAGCTCGGTGTGACGTTTCGAGACCCGGGCCTGTACGAGGTCGCCCTGACGCACCGGTCGTATGCATACGAGAACGATGTCGCCGAGACCAACGAGCGGTTGGAGTTCCTCGGGGACGCGATCCTCAACCTCTGCGTCACCGACCTCCTCTACAAGCGGTTTCCCGACCTGCTCGAGGGCGATCTCGCCAAACTGCGCGCTTCGCTCGTATCCGAGCCCGCGCTCGCCGAGATCGCGGCCGAGCTCGGGCTCGGAGAGGCCGTCCAGCTGGGCCGGGGCGAACGGTTGAGCGGCGGGCCGCGCAAGCCGTCGATCATGGCCGACGGGCTCGAGGCCGTGATCGGCGCGATCTATCTCGACGGCGGCATCTCGGCCGCGCGCAAGGTCGTCCGGCACCTGTTCGGCGCCCTGATCGAGGACGCCGCCGGCAAAGAGATCCCGAAGGACGCGAAAACGCGTCTGCAGGAGTACGTCACGCGCAAGTACGGCATCCTTCCGCGCTATCGCGTCACCGGTTTCGGGCCCGACCATGAGAAACGATTCCGGGCCGAGGTATTCGTCCAGGAGCGTTTCGGCGGCCGCGGCGAGGGACGGTCGAAGAAGGAGGCCGAGCAGGCCGCTGCCGCCGACGCGCTCGATGGACTGGAGGGGTTACGGGAGGTCCAACGTGCCTGAGCTCCCCGAGGTCGAGGTTCTCCGCCGTCAGCTCGAGAAGGAATATGTGGGCAAGCGCATTCGCGGCGCCGACATCAAGACGCGGAAGTACGTGAAGGAGGCGCGGGGCGACGGCAAGCGGCTCACAAAACGTCATGTGACGCCGAAGGAGTTCGAGCGCCCGCTGCAGAACGGCAAGGTCAAGGCCGTCCACCGCAAGGGCAAGTACTTGTCGTTCGAGCTCGACAACCACAACTACCTGGTCTTCCACCTCGGCATGTCGGGTCATCTCGTGAAAGCCACGGCGCGCCGTCCGGCCGACAAGCACACGCACGTCGTCCTGCACTTCACCCAGGGTCCCGAGCTCCGGTTCTTCGACGCGCGGCGGTTCGGCGAGTGCTTCGTGACGACAGCGGAAGGCTATGCGGACGCGATGGCGGGGCTCGGTCTGGATGCGATCAACGACCAGATTCCGTGGCAGCTGTTCGGCGACATGGTGTCCACCCGCAAAGCGAAGATGAAACACCTCTTGATGGACCAGGAGTTCATGTCGGGTCTCGGCAACATCTATTCCGACGAAGTGCTCTTTCACGCAGGGCTTCCGTGGGACCGTACGTCGGACTCACTGACGTCCAACGAGATCCGCCGGCTGTCGCGATCGGTCGCCGAAGTGTTGCAGGACGCGATCCGCCACAGAGGAACGACATTGTCGGACGGCGAATGGCGCGATCTCTACGACGAGCCCGGCGAGCACCAGCAGGCGCTCACCGTGCACGGGCGCGAAGGGGAGCCCTGCCGCCGATGCCGGACACCGATCGTTCGCATCCGCATCGGCCAGCGGTCCCACTACTTCTGTCCGCAGTGTCAGTCGGTGAAGATGAAACGCGTCGCCGGTCCCGGCGGCGTGAGCGAGCGCACCGGGCGTAAGCCGGCCTAACGTGCGCTCCGGGGTGGATCGGTGACGTCGCCGGTCTGCCCGGCCTGCCGGGCGACGATCGCGCTGCAGGCCCACGTCTGCAGCCGCTGCGGCCTCGCCGTCCGGCCGACGTGCAGCAATTGCGGAGAGCCCCTCGAGGTGCGGATGCACGCTTGCCCGCGCTGCTGGGAGGTCATCGACGACTCCATGGCGTTCGAGGGCTCCGTCATCTACGAGGAGCCCGCGCCGCTACCGCCGTCCGGCCGCGAGCAGACCGTCGCAATCGCGACTCCGGTCGTCGCGCCGCCCGAGCACGCGGACGTCCAGTACTCGTACTCGTACCCGCCGGCGCCTGTGCGCTCGCCGACCGGCATCCGTTTCGGCCGGCTCGTCGCGATCGGCCTGGTCGCCGGTCTGCTGCTCGCGATCGGACTCGTCGCAGTGGAGTTCTTCGGTCCCCGGCTGCGCGGCACGCTTCCCGATCAGGTCGAGCTCGAGCGTCAAACCTTCGACGTCGGCGGCGAGAGCTTTGGCATCGGTGTTCCACGCGACTGGGAAGTCCGCAGCGAGCAGCTCGGATCGCTCTCGGCCGTTCGTGTCCTCGAGCCCGCAACCGCCGGCGATTCGGCCGGTCTTCGTGAGTTCCAGATCGTGATCGACAAACGAGCGATCACGAACGCACGTGTCCGGGCCGCCAGGCGCGTGCCGGCGACGGGAATCGAGATCGGCATCGTCGACGGGCTCGAGCTCGACGGACGCAAAGCGTTCCGGCACATGTACACAGAGGACGGCAAGTACCGTGAGCAATGGTGGATCGCGCGCGGAAGCGGGACCTACCGGCTCGAGTTCTCCGCGCCGGAGTCTCGCCGTGAGGAAGCAGCGATCTTGAACGTTCGCATCGCTCGCAGTTTCGACGTGCTTTGACCCGCCTGCTGCTCATTCGTCACGCGCAATCCGAATGGAACGCGCTCGGGCGCTGGCAAGGCCTGGCCGATCCGGACCTCTCCGAGCTCGGCCGGACCGAGGCGACGGTGGTCGCTGCGCGGCTCGCCGGCCTGGGGCTGCGGCGCGTTATCTCATCGGACCTGCGCCGCGCCGCGCAGACCGCCGACATCATCGCCGAGACACTGGGAACCGGCCCGATCGAGCGCATGTCCGCGCTCAGAGAGATAGACGTCGGCCGATGGTCCGGGTTGACCCGCGCCCAGATCGAGGAGGGCTGGCCCGGCGCAATCGAGCGGTGGCGTCGCGGAGAGGACGTCGGCAACGACGGTGAAGATCGCAATGTGTTCCGCGAACGGATCGTCGCCACGGTTGCGTCGCTCGCGGCCGGCAACACAGATCCCGTGCTCGTCGTGACGCACGCTGGGGCGATCGCCGCCGTCGAGACCCATCTCGGTGTTCATCCCGGCCGTCCGGTGGGACGCTTGTTTGGTCGCTGGTTCACACACGACGGCGAGCTCCGTGCCGACGGCGACCGCATCGTGTTCATCGATGCCGACGGGTGAGCCGTCGTCTCAGATCGAATCGAGCTGGGTAGCGAGCTCGGCGGGATCGCTCGTCGGTGCCCGGCAGACAAACTTCTCGCACACGTATGCAGTTGGTGTGTCCGTGTTCGGCTTGTCGCGCAGCAGCGCAACATCGTCGAGGATCGGCGCACCGCCGTCGCCGCGCCCGGCCAAGGCGCGGTTGGGAATGAACCGCTCGTGGACAACCCCGGAGAGCTCGCGAGACTCGGGTCCGGTGAACGCGATCTCCTTCGGCGTCGAGACGTAAAAGTCGAGGCCGCACAACCACGTCGGGACGGCTTGCGCGGCCCGCTCCATGTACATGCGCGCAACGCGGAGGGCGTCGATCGCGGGCGTTGCGAGCTCGCGGTCGTCGAGGAGATGCGCGAGGCGCTGGAGGACGAGAGCGAGGACGGCTCCGGGACTCGGTGTCGCCGACTCGATGATCTCCTTCTGTCTGACGACGAGCTGGCGCTGATCGCTCGCGGTCGTGAAGAACCCCCCGGCCGGATCCGAGTAGTGCTCGACGGCTTGCCGCGAGAGTCGAATCGCCTCCTCGAGCCAGCGGGGTGCGAACGTCGCTTCCCACAGCCCGAGCAATCCGTCGGCGACGAACGCGTAGTCCTCGAGAAAGCCGGCGATCTGGGCGCGGCCGGCGCGATACGAGTGGAGGAGCCGCTCGCCGTCGCGCATCTTCTCGAGCACGAAAGAAGCGGCTCGGCGGGCTGCGTCGACGAAGTCGTCGCGGCCGAAGGCCGCGCCGGCTTCGGCGAAGGCCGCGACGGCCAGGCCGTTCCAGGAGGCGAGAACCTTGTCGTCCTTGCCCGGCCTGACACGGCGCGCGCGATGCTCGAAGAGCTTCGCGCGCGCCTCGGCCGGGGGTTCGTCGCCCGTCGCGACGGGGTTGTTGAGACCCTCGAAGTTTCCGGACGGCGTAATTCCGTAGTACTCGGCCGCCTCGGGTGCGACGTCCATGAACTCGTCGTGGTCCCAGACGTAGAACTTGCCTTCGACGCCTTCCGAGTCGGCGTCCTCCGATGAATGGAAACCGCCGGCCTCGTCGAGCATGTCGCGCAGCAGGTACTCGAGCGTCTCGATCGCAATGCGCCGGTACAGCGGCTCCTTCCACAGCTGCCATGCATGCGTGTAGGTGCGGGCGAGCTGTGCGTTGTCGTAGAGCATCTTTTCGAAGTGCGGGATCGTCCACGTCGCGTCGACGGAGTAGCGGGCGAACCCGCCGCCGATCTGGTCGTACATGCCGCCGAGCGCCATGCGACGCAACGTGAGCTCCATTGCCTCGCGGACCCCGGCGCGCTTGTGCATCCGCAGCAGGAACTCGAGCACGGGCGCTTGCGGGAACTTGGGGGCCGAGCCGAACCCGCCGTGCGTTGCGTCGTGGGTCGACATGATCTGTGCGGCGGCACCGACGAGCAGATTGCCGCCGAGCGGATCGTGCGAAGCACGCGGTGACCCGCGATTGATTGCGTCGAGCACGCGCTGGCCTTGCGCGAGCAAGTCCTGTCGTCTGGTCGTCCACAACGTGGATACGTGCTCGAGAACTTGGCGAAACGACGGCATGCCTTGGCGCGGCTCGGGAGGGAAGTAGGTGCCGGCGAGGAAGGGGACACCCTCAGGTGTCATGAACACAGTCATCGGCCAGCCGCCGTGGCCGGAGAGCGCCTGCGTCGCGGCCATGTAGACGGCGTCGACGTCCGGTCGTTCTTCTCGGTCGACTTTGATGTTCACGAAGCGCTCGTTCATAAGCGCCGCAATCTCTTCGTCCTCGAAGGACTCGCGCTCCATGACGTGACACCAATGGCAGGCGGCATAGCCGATCGAGACGAGCACGGGTTTGTCGTCTGCACGCGCACGCTCGAGCGGCTCGTCGCCCCACGGATGCCAATCGACCGGGTTGTCCTTGTGCTGCAACAGGTACGGGGACGTCTCGTCCGCGAGCCGGTTCGCCATCTGCTCACCCTATCCCCGGGACCGCGCTCTCCCGCTGCACGCAGGAGGTTGCGTAGGGAAGGGCGCCGCTGGCGGCGTCCTCGCGCCTCGGGCTACTCTGGTTCAGGCATAGACTTGACTGGCCAGTCAAGAGATATGGGGGAGAGCTGACGTGACGTTTGCATTTACCGAAGAGCAGCAAGAGCTCCGTTCCACCGCCGCCCGGTTCCTCGACGAGAAGTCGTCCTCGGCCATCGTTCGCGAGCTCATGGAGACAGACACCGGCTTCGACGAGGGCACCTGGAAGCAGATGGCCGACCTCGGCTGGTTCGGCATGGCCATTCCCGAGGAGTACGGCGGGCTCGGCTTCGGCTTCGTCGAGGTCACGGTTCTGCTGGAAGAGATGGGCCGCAAGCTTCTCCCGGCTCCCTACCTCTCGTCGGTCATCTTCGGCGCGAACGCGATCCTCAATGCGGGAACCGAGGACCAGCGCAAGGAATTGCTCCCAGGCATCGCGGACGGCACGACCCGGGCGACGCTCGCGTTCGTCGAGCCGTCCGGGAAGTGGGACATCGACGCGATCGAGGTCACCGAGTCCGGCGGCAAGATCTCCGGTACGAAGTCCTACGTGCTCGACGGCCACACGGCCACGCTGCTGATCGTCGCCGCGAAGTCGAGCGACGGCCTTGGGCTCTACCTCGTCGATCCCGACGCCGAGGGCGTCACACGCACGAAGCTCGAGACGCTCGACATGACGCGGAAGCAGGCGAAGATCGACTTCAACAACACGCCGGCCACGCGGCTCGGCTCCGGCGACGCTACCGAGGCCTTGCAGAAGACACTCAATCAGGCCGCGGCCGTGCTCTCGGCCGAGATGGTCGGGGGTGCGCAGCAGTGCCTGGACATGTCGACGCAGTACGCCAAGGAGCGCTACCAGTTCGGACGTCCGATCGGCTCCTTCCAAGCCATCAAGCACAAATGCGCGAACATGCTCATGGAAGTGGAGATGGCGCGCTCGGCCGCGTACTACGCCGGCTGGGCGGCCGCCGAGGATCCCGAAGAGCTGCCGCTGGCCGCGTCGCTGTCGAAGGCGTACTGCTCCGACGCGTACTTCCACGCCGCCGCCGAGAACATCCAGATTCACGGCGGCATCGGCTTCACGTGGGAGCACGACGCGCACCTGTACTTTCGGCGCGCGAAGTCGTCGGAGATCTATCTCGGCGACGCGACGTACCACCGCGAGCTCGTCGCCCAGAAGCTGGGGGTCTAAGGATGCAGTGGACGATCGAGGACACGCCGGAACGCGCGGCATTCCGCAAGGAGGTTCGCGACTGGTTGCGTGAGGCGCTTCCGGCCGGCTGGGCGGATGCGATCGAGTCGGGCGACGAAGAGAAGCTCGCGAAGGCGCGCGAGGGCTGGGACTTCCTCGGCTGGTCGCGGGTCATCGGAGGCTCCGGCTACGGAGCGCCGTTGTGGCCGAAGGAGTACGGCGGACTGTCGGGCGAGCCGTGGACGCAGAACATCGTCCGCGAAGAGCTCGCGCGCTACCGGCTCCCGACCGTCGGCGTGAACATCCTCGGTGTGGGCCTCGCCGGCCCGACGCTGATCGCGCACGGCACCGACGAGCAAAAGGCGCGCTACCTCCAGAAGATCCTGACGTCCGAGGAGATCTGGTGCCAGCTCTTCAGCGAGCCCGGCTCCGGTTCCGACCTCGCGTCCTGTGGAACGCGCGCCGTCCGCTCCGACGGCGAATGGATCATCAACGGCCAGAAGGTGTGGACGTCGATCGCGCAGCTCTCGCATTTCGGGATGCTGCTCGCGCGCACCGATCCGGACAATACGAAGCACGAGGGGCTCTCGTACTTCATCGTGGACATGAAGGCGCCGGGCATAGACATCCGTCCGCTACGGCAGATCACCGGCTCGGCCGAATTCAACGAGGTGTACTTCACCGACGTTCGCATCCCGGCCGAGAACATCGTCGGCACGGAAGGCGACGGCTGGCGCGTTGCCCGAACCACGCTGATGAACGAGCGGGTCGCGCTGTCGGGGCTCTCCCTCGATGCCACCTCGTTCATGGGCGGCACGCGCAAAGACCCGTGGGCGCTGTTCGTCGATTCGATTCCGAACCGCAGCGACTCGGTGAACCGTCAGTACATCGCGCAGTCCTATATCGAGAAGGAAGTCAAGGAGATCACGCAGTTCCGCGCGAATGCGGCGCGTCTCCGCGGCGAGCAGCCGGGCCCGGAGGGCGCGGTCACGAAGGTCTACAACGCCGAGTTCAACAAGTGGCGGTCGAACGGGCTCATGAACGTGAACGGTCCGGCCGCCATCGCGTGGGACAAGGGCGACACGGCCGCAGAGAATCGTGCACACGCATTCCTGCGCGCGCGGGCGAACTCCATCGAAGGTGGGACGTCGGAGATCCTGCGCACGCAGATGGGCGAGCGTATCCTCGGGCTGCCGCGGGAGCCGGAAGTGGACCGGGGCATACCCTGGAAGGACATCAAGCGCAGCTGAGTAGCTGAGGAGCGGGGGAATGGAACGCCTCCTCGCCGTGCTCCGTCGATACCAGCCGCTGGTATTGACGCTGACGGCCATCACGCTGATCGCCTTCCTGCTGCCCGACTCCGAGCCGGCGACGGTGCCCACGCCGGTCGAAGGAGCATCGGGAATCCAGGGCGCCGGCGCCGCCGAACCGACCGACGGCGCTTCGGTCGACGCATCGAAAGCCGGTGCCGGCAGAGGGGGGGTGGGGTCGGCCGCCGTACAGGCGGGCACGGTCACACTCGAGGAAGCCAAGGCTAAAGGCCTCGAGATCGACTTCGGTCCCAACTGCGACACGGGAACCGAACGGATCAAGGTCCCGTCGCGGTACGCGCCGCCGTGTGTCGCCCGGTTCTCGGGATCCAACGGGGGCGCGACGGCGAAAGGCGTCACGGACAAGACGATCAACATCGTCGTCTACCGGCCCGAACCGGACCCCGCCGCCGACGCGATCATCCAGGCCGCCGGCGCCAACGATTCGACCGAGGACGTCCAAGCGACGTACAAGGACTGGAAGACGTACTTCGAGTCGCACTACGAGACCTACGGACGCAAGGTCGTCCTGAAGTTCATTCGCGGGAGCGGTCCGTCGGACGACGACGCGGCGGCGCGCGCCGACGCCAAGACGGCCGACCTCGACCTGCACGCATTCGCCGTGTGGGCACACGTCGGAGCGCCCGCAGCCTTCGTCGACGAGCTCGCCGCCCGGGGCATCATCTCGATCACCGGATCGACACAGCCGACAAAGTTCTATCTCGACCGCGCGCCGTATGGGTGGGGCGTCCAACTCAACGAAGACCAGGCGTTCATCCACACCGCGGAGTACATCGGCAAGCGCTTGGTTCGAAAGAAAGCGCGCTGGGCCGGAACCGCCGTCGTCCAGCAGCAAACGCGCTCGTTCGGTCTGATCTACACGGACAACGAGCAACAGACGAGCAAATCTGCCGTCGATTCGTTCGCCCGCGAGCTGGCGAAGTACGGCGCGAAGCTCGTTGATCGCGTCCCGATTCGATCCGATCCGACGGCGGCCCAGGAGCAAGCGCGCCCGATCATCCAGCGCTTCAAGGAGAAGGGCATCACGAGCGTCGTGTATAACGGCAGCGCGCTCGTCCCGATCTTCCTCACTCAAGAGTCGACGAGGCAACAGTACTTCCCCGAGTGGGTCATGACCGGCGGCAACCTCGTCGACACAACCTTCTTCGGCAGGACCTACGACCAGACGCAATGGTCGCATGCGTTCGGCGTATCACAGCTGTGGGTGCGTCCGCCCAAGCAGCGCACGGAACCCTGGTACCAGCACGAGTGGCAGCACTGCCGCGCGCCGACCGCCGTGGCCGAGTACGAGATCATCTACCAGCCGGAGCTGATCTTCTACACCGGTGTGCACCTGGCCGGGCCGGTGCTGAACGCGCAGACGTTCCGGGATGCGTTGTTCGAGTTCCCCTCGCCGCCGGTCGGCGTGTCGTCGATCCACCGGTCGTTCGGACGACATGGGATCTGGAGCACCGACGACTACGGCGCCTTCGACGACACGACCGAAGTGTGGTGGGACTCCGACGAGGTCGGCCAGGATGAGATCGAGAAGACCGGACGCGGAATGTATCGCTATGTGTCCGGTGGAAAACGGTACTTGCCCGGCTCGTGGCCGAGAACCGAGCCGAAGGCCTTCGTCCTCGCCGGCACCGTCACGAAGCTCGACGATCTGCCGGGCCCCGACCGCTTCCCGCGGTACGAGGACAAGCACTGCAAGTAGACGAAGGGCGAAGCGGTATCGGCTCTCTGTACCGCCGGGTGCGCTGGCGCCTGCGGCGGAGACGACGACTCGTCGTGGCTGGATCGCTGATCGCGCTCGCGCTCGTGGCTGCGTGGGTGCTGCGTCCGGGCCCGAACCTTCGTGAGGGCTCCGATGTTGTGGAGACGGGGTCCGTCCGCATTGCCTCGCGCACGCCCGATGCGTACCGCATCGTCTACCGGACGGAGTCACGCGCGGGCGGCGAGGTCGTCGTCGGGACCGAGCGCTTGTGGGTCAAGCGCCCCTTCAAGGCACGGAGCGAGTCGTGGACCGGCGCACCGCCCGGACGAAAGCGTACGAGCGTGACAATCAACGCGTTCGCGCGCATCAACGTGGGGAATTCAGCGTTTGCGATTCCGCCGGGCCCGGCGCCACAAGACAGACGCATCGAACGGTCGCTGGGCGAGATCACACATGCGGGATACCTCGAGCGGCGCGAGCTCAGAAGAGTGACCGGACGACTGTGCCGCGTGTACCGCGCCGGCGGCGAGGGCGGGTCGGGAAGCCTCGAACGTCTGTCCGACGACAAGACGTACACGGATCTGTGCTTCGACGCCGCCGGGCTCGTGCTCGAAGAGGTCGCCTACAGCGACGGCAAGCTGTTGAATCGCAGCGTCGCCGTCACGGTCGACGAGTCGCCCCGCGTGCCCGACCGGCTGTTCCGGACGGGGGAACCCACGCTGTCGGCGCGCCAGGGCGGCGGGTCGGTCCGGGCGGCAGAGCCGGCGTCGCGGCCTCCGGGTGACTTCTGGGAGCTGTCGAACGTGCCGCGCGGCTTCAGGCATGAGGGCCGGTACGCCGTCATTCCGCCGCAATCGGGCTTCGACGACCCAACGATGCGATCGGGGATCATCGCGTTCACCTCGGACGTTCTCGTGGACGGCTTGGATGTCGTCGTCGTCGAGCAAGGCTCGACGCTCGGCGGCTCACCGCCGTTCAGCGCCGACCCGAACGCGAAACGCGTTCGGGCCGGCGCACTCGGACGAGGCGAGCTCCTCTACGGCCTGCGCACGAGCGAAGTCCGCGTTCTGCGCAAGGGAGGCAAGTTCGTCCGGGTCGTCGGGACCGTGGAACCCTCGAGGCTCCTCGCGATCGCGAGGAGCCTCGAGAAACGCCGGGGCGGCGAGCTGATCTATCTAGACGGCTAGCACCGGTCTTTCTTCTTGGTGGCCGGTGAGTTGTAGCACGGCCACTGGTCGGCCGGCGGCGCCTTCTCGTAGATCGTCACCGTTCCCTTGGGGTCGAACGCCTTCGGCCTCGTCGACGGCCACTCGCCGGGGAAGTAGCGCTTCCCACCGTCGACGTAGCGGTACAGGCCGTTGCCATCGACACCGCGTTCGTCCTCACCGCTTGCGTTGCGGTCCCACCAGATCTCCGTCACGTCGTCGTAGGCGACGGGGTCCTCCTTCCACGGCCACAGACCCTTGTCTCCGTAGGACTGGGCGATCGTGGTGATCCCGCCGCGGCCGGCGATGGGCTGGTTGTACATGCCGGCGCGGAACGTGTCCGGAGTCAGTGACGGCCCGGCCAGGTGCATGCCGTTGAAGAGGATCGCCATCGGGGCGAGGATGATCCCGTATTGCGCTCTGGCCGGGGGCTCCCGGTTGAACTGCCAGCGGTACAGTCGCATCGCGTTGCTCTGGTCCTCGGGGAGCCGGGCGGCAAGGTAGGAGAGACCGAACGCGTGGGACCACTGATCCTGGTCGTAGAGCCGTCCGAAGAACGACGTGTCGGTCAGCGTCGACCCGGTGATGATCCACTCGGGTCCGTAGAGCTGGCGCGTCGCCTCCTGGGTGAGGAAGATCGGCTGGAACGGCTCGACCGAAACGATGAGGCTGGTCGCGCCGGCCTCCTTCATCTTCTGGATCACCGGACGCGCTTCCTCTTGCGCGCGCTGGACCTGCGGGAAGCCGTGCATCTGTGAGACGGCCACGAACGTGATTCCGTAGCGCTGCTTCATGTACTTGATGAAGAACTCGGCGCCCTGCTTGTACGCGTAGTCGTCGGTGTCGTAGTAGATGAAGCCGAACTTGCGTTGCTTGTCCTTGAACCCCTGGGTGGGGTTGATGTCGTCGTACGCGTACCTCGCTTTATCGCCCTTGAGCCGCTTGCCGACGTACTCGGAGCGGTGGATATACCCCTGTGTGGAGGCGAGGAGCGTCGTCCACACGTAGGGCGACCATTTGATGTACGTCTCTATCGGTTGGGAGCCGGTGCATATACACATCACCTTCCGCGCGACAAGCTCATTCACGTAGGTATTGTTCGGTGCGTTTACCGACGCGAACGCCTTGATGCCTGTAGCGACCTTGATCGCGTCGGCCTTCCCGGCCGCGTCGTCGGTTGCTTCGCCGCTCGGCTGAACGAACACGAGCTTGATCTTGCGTCCCCACAGGTTGTAGTGCGACTGGAAGTAGGTCACCCAGTCGCGCACCTGCTGCATGCGTGCCTCGTCTGAGTCGTTGGCGCCGGCCGCGGTGAGCACCGCCTCGGTGGCTGCGTCGCCTTCCAGCATGTAGTAGGCGATCGTGATCTCTTTGTCGGTCACGCCCTGCCACGTGCTTCCGGCGTTCCGGCCGTTGAACTTCTGTGTACACGGAGGAGCGAACCGGGTCGGAACCATGATTCGTCCCGTTGACTGGTCACAGTTCGCGACGAGCTCGACACCCTGCTTTTTCGCTTCTTCGAATGTGAGGACGTTTGTATCGGCTGTGACCTGGGGACCGGGGCCCGACGTGACCGGCGCAGCGTTCGTATCGGTCGGTGCGGCTTCGGCCGCGTTCGGCACGCCGGCCGACAGGTCGCCGACCGTGTCTTCCGTCGTCGTCTGGTTCGTGCGGCCGGGCAGGAACACGGCGATGAGGACGACGGCGAGGATCGTCGTGAGGAACGGGTGATATTTCGTGACCCAGCGCTTCGCCCCGTCGGCGGCGGGGGTCGCCATCCACTCGCTCGGTGATCTCATTACCCGTCCTCCTCGCTGCTAGCTCGGCCGCGGGTACTGCGGCGGTGCTTCACCCGGCGGATAGTTCTGATGCACGGTGACCGTTCCCCTTGGATCGAAGACGCGCGGCTCCGTCCTCGGGAACTGACCCGGCAAGATGCGCTTCCCGCCGTCGACGTATCGGTACATGCCGATGCCGTCCGCACCGATCTCGTCCTCACCGCGCGCGTTTCGGTCCCACCAGATCTCGACGACGTCGTCGTAGGACGTGTAGTCGTTGAAGGGCCAGACCTTCTTGCCCCACGAGATCGACGGCACCGTCTTCATGTTCTGCCCGATCAGCGGGTGGGAGAACATGCCCGCCTGGAAGGTCTGCGGCGTGAGCTTGGGCCCGGCCATGTGGACGCCCCGGTAGAAGATGTCGATGGGCGCCCGAATGACGCCGTATCCCGCCGGCGCCGTGGGCTCGCGTCCGTAATGCCACGTGTACAAGCGGTAGCTGTCGCTCAGCTTCTCCGGGAGCCGGGCAACGAGCTGGCCCAGGCCGAAATTGTGCTCCCACTGGTCCTGGTCGTAGGTGCGGCCGAAGAAGCTGGTGTCGGTGAGGGCCGAGCCGACGTTGATCCACTCGGGCTGGTAAAGCTGCCTCGTCGCCTCTTGCGTGAAGAAGATCGGCGCGAAGGGGTCGCAGCCGCAGATGAGCGACGTCACGCCGGCTTCCTTCATCCGTTGAATGACCGGCCGCGCTTGTTCCTGGTTCGCGGCGAGTTCCGGGTAGCCGTTGAAGTACGCGACGACGAGCTTGATGCCGTGCTTCGCGAGCTCCTTGGTCAGGTACGTCGACGCCGACTTGTACGCGAAGTCCCTCGTGTCGTACTGAAGGAGACCGAACACGCGATTGCGCTGCTGGAACGCGGGATCACCCGCCCACTTCGCCTTCCTGTTCGCGAGCCGCTTGACGATGTATTCGGTCAGCAGCTGATACGTCTGATCGGCAGACTGCAGCGTGGACCACACGTGCGGTGCCCACTTCTGATAGAAGGCATTCGGCAGCTCGACGGTGCACATGCACATCACGCCGCGAGCGACGAGCTCGTTCACGTAGGTGTTGTTCGGCGAGTTCCACGACACGAACGCCTTGATCTCGGTCGCGACCTTGATCGCGTCGGCCTTCGCGGCAGCGTCGTCCGTCGGCGCGCCGCTGCCGTTGACGACGACGACTTCGGCCTTGCGGCCCCACGTGTTGTAGTGCTTCTCGAAGAGCCGCGCCCACTCTCTGGCCTGCTCGTCCTCCTGCTCCGGCGTGTCGCTGGCGCCCGCCGCCGCGAGGATCGCATTGGCCGCCGCGTCCTCTTGCGCGTGATACAAGGCGACCTTGATCTTGTCCTTCGTCACGCCTTGCCATGACGATCCGGCGTTCTGGCCCGAGAATCTCGAGACGCAGACGGGCGAGCCCCAGCTCGGGATCTTGATCCTTCCCGAATTGTTGTCGCAGTTGGCGACGAGCGGCACACCCTGCTTGCGCGCCTCATCAAAGCTCAAGACTTCGGTCGGCGCTTGCGCGCTCGCAGAGCCGCCGTTGCCGCCGCCCGACTGAGCGAGCTGCGCTGCTTCCTCCGGCACGATGCCCGCAGCTTCCCGACCGACGCCCGTCGACAGCTGTGACGAGCCGGCTTCGGTGGTCACCGAATTGTTCTCGCCCGGAAGCAGAAATGCGATCAGGGCGATGCACGTCACCGTGAGAATGAACGGCTGATACCGCCGCAGCCAGCGGAGCGTGGCATCCATCGCCGAGCCGTTCTCCAACTCGGTGGGTGCCGCCATTTGTCCCCTCCCTCGCCTCGTAAGTCTACGAACGTCCCTTGACGCGCGTGCGCGTCGCCTTGCGCGTCCGGCGCGCGCGCACCTTGCCGGAGCGGGCGATCACGTCCTCGCTCGTCCCCAGGTAGGCCTCGATCACGGCCGGGTGCTTGACCACGTCCCTCGGAGCGCCGCGCACGATCACGCGTCCCAGATCCAGCGCGATGATCTCGTCCGCGACCGATGTCACGAGCGGCATGTCGTGCTCGATGAGCAGCAAGCTGGCGCCGGTCGCTTCACGGATGCGGCGTAGCAGCGGGCCGAGTGCTTCCGTCTCGCGTTGCGCGATCCCGGACGACGGCTCGTCGAACAGCAGCACCTTCGGCTCGTGTGCGAGCACGCAGGCGAGGTCGACGATGCGCCGGCTGCCGGTCGAGAGCTCGGAGATGAACTTGTCGCGGAATGCGCCGAGTCCCATGAGCTGCAGCAGCTCGTCCACACGCGTTTGGAGCTTGGCTTCCGAATCGGCGACGGCCGGAAGGTTCAGCGCGGCGGCGACCGGGTCGCGCACCTCAACCTGCCGCTCGAGCGCGAGCTTGATCGCCTCTTGGACGGTGAGGGCGGGGAAGAGCTTTGCGTCTTGGAACGAGCGTCCGAGCCCGGCGCGCGCACGCGCTTCCGGGCCGAGCAGGGTGATGTCGTCGCCGACCAGCCTGATCCGTCCGGAGTCGGGCGGGAGGAAGCCCGAGACGAGGTCGAAGAGCGTCGTCTTTCCCGCGCCGTTCGGTCCGATGATGCCGAGGATCTCGCCGTCGTAAAGATCAAACGTCACGTCGTCCACTGCCGTGATGCCGCCGAAAGATCGGCTGAGGCCTTCGATCTGCAATACGGCGGTTCCCTTTTTCCCGTCTTGCGCCGTGCGGGTGCGGGCAACCCTCCGCTTCCTCGCGCCGTTGCCGACGGCGGAGCCGGCGCCCTCGAGGAAGACCGAGCGGAGGATGTCGGGACGCTTCAGGAGCTCCGACGTCGGTCCGTGGAATCGGATCTCACCCTTTTCCATGAAGTACGCAGTCTCGGCGAGCGTGAGCGCGACGTTGACCGACTGCTCGACGAGGATCACCGTCGTCCCGCGTTCGCGAATCGCGCGGACGATTCGCAGCAGCTGCTCGACGATGATCGGCGCGAGACCGAGTGACAGCTCGTCGATCATCAACAGGCGCGGCCGGGCAATGAATGCCTGGCCGAGCGTGAGCATCTGCTGCTCGCCGCCGGACAGGTTCCCGGCCGGCTGATCCCACCGCTCGCGCAGAACGGGGAAGAACTCGAGGACTTGCTCTGTCGCTTGCTTCACGTACTCGGTCTCGCGCTGGTACAGCCAGCCGGCCAGGCGCAGGTTCTCCTCGACGGTCAAGCTCGGGAACGCCCCCTTGCCGCCGGGAACTTGGACGACCCCACGCGCAGCGATCTCGTTGGGCGTCGTGTAGGTCATGTCACGACCGTCGAACACGACGGCACCGGCTTGCGCCTCGACGAGCCCTGATATCGATTTCAGCAGGGTCGTCTTTCCGGCGCCGTTCGTCCCGAGGAGCGCGACGATCTCGCCTTCGTCGATTTCGAAGTTGACACCGAACAGCACTTGTGTACCGTCGTAGCCCGCATCGAGGTCTTTCACGAGCAGGAGCTTCACCTCACCCCGACGACGAGCCGCGAGCACTTCGGCCTGCGCCACCGTCGACGCCCGCACCTTGTTGACGTCGCTCTGAACGAAGGAGCTCGCCGACGCGATGAGAGCCGAGCCGATCAGCAAGATCGGAATCAAGGCAATCACGGCCTCGCGCGGTCCGACTTCGTCGGCGAGGCTTCCGACTATCGGCAACAAGACGAGCCCGGGCACGACATAGAGCGCGCCGATGGAGAAACCGATCGATCGTGCGCGTGGGGGAATCGCGAGCGAGAGAACGGCCAGGATCGCCGGCACGAGAAGTGAGAAGGGGATGGCGATGAGCATGTGCGCGGCGACGGCGAAGCCCAGGTTCGGCGCGAGCGCGTACAACAGAATGCCGCCTGCCACGACGGCTCCTGCGGCTGCGGAGAACCTCAGAACGAGGCCCGGATCGCGCAGCGCGAGCCGAGTGGCAATCGGGATCCCGACGATGATGCCGACGATCTGCAACGGTTCGGCAAAGGCGGCGACGAGACCCCGCTGAAACTCGTCGAGGCTGAAGACCTCCTCGTAGAAGATCGCGAAGATCGGGACGAGCCCGACGAACGCGATGGCCAGGAACGGGAGCGAGATCCAGATCCGGCGCAGGGTGCGCACTTGATAGCAGATGCGCCACGCCTCGCCCATCGACGGCGGCGCCTCTTCCGTGTTGATCGCGTCCTCAGACGCTCCCATCGCGCGCCGTTCGTGTGCCCCGCGAATGGGATCGCGAAGCTTCCACAGCGCGAGGCCGATCAAGACGGCCGTGGGGATCCACAAGATGAGGAAGGGCGCGCGCCACGAGAAGGCGCGGCCGAGCAGCCCGCCGATGAGCGGACCGGCGAACTGGCCGAAGGAATTGGCGGCCGTATGCGCGCCGTACACCTTCGTCCGGACGTCGAGCGGGTAGAAGTCGGCCAGGAGTGACCGGTGCGTCGGATCATTGACTGCTCGTCCCGTCGCCGAGAACGAGCGCATGAGGATGAGGACGGCGACGACGGGCGCAAGACCGGTGCCGAGCGTGAACAAGCACCACACGGCTGCCCCGATGATCGCCAGCTTCACCCGCGAGAACCGGTCGGCGTAGAACCCGATGAGGACCTGACCGAGGAGGGCGAGGATCGTAACGAGCGAGACGACGGCGAGGATGCCCTCGTTGCGCAGGTTGAATGCGTCCCTGATCTCGGGAGTCAAGATCGCGAAGGCCGTCCGGTCGAGCTCGTCGACCGCGTTCAGGCCGAAGAGGATCGCCAGCGGGAAGAGGGGGGCGCCGCCGGTGATGCGTTCGCGAAGCCGTTCGCCGAGCTTCACGTCTTGCTCCTCGCGCGCGCTTTGCGGCGCCGGCCGTCGCCCTTGCGACCATTCCCGGCTCGCCCTTCTGCGACCTTGAAGGCGGCGACCTCGAGCGCCTCGTCTGTGCGCCGATCGGCGACGAGGCTCGGCACGAGGATGTCGTGGCGCTTGGCGATGCGCCGGAGCAGTGTGTCCCGGATCTGATACATGCCCTGGGCGAGACCGCCGGGGAGCATCATCAGGATGAGGATCACGCCGACGGGCCCGGTGATGAACCCGAGGAGGTTGCGAATCGAGTCCGGGAAGAGATTGCGGAAGTACTGGACGCCCTCGATGAAGACGGCCCCGAGGACGGCGCCGGCCACCGATCCGATGCCGCCGACGACGGTCATGATGAACACTTGGAAGCTGCGCTCCACGCCGTAAGGCTCGATGCCCAGCACTTGCTGGTGGTGGACGAAGATCGCGCCGGCGAACGCGGCGATGAACCCGGCGACGGCAAACGCCGTGAGCTTCGCGGCGATTGCGCTCACGCCGTACGCCTGAGCCGCGCGCTCGTTCTCACGAATGCCGATGAGCACGCGTCCCGTCCGGCTCCGTCGCAGGCTGCGAACGGCGACCATCACGAGGAACAGCCCCGCGAGCGTGAAGTAATAGAAGCGGTCCTCCGTCTGCAGTGAGATCCGGCCGAGGAGCGGCGGACGCTCGAAACGTTCAACGGGAAGCCAGCCGACGAACTGACGGTTCAGCACGTAGGACGACGTGGCGAGCGCGAAGGACAGCGTCGCGACGGCGAGAAACAGTCCCCGGATGCGAAGGGCCGGAAGCCCGATGACCATTGCCGCCGCGGCACCGGCGAGTCCGGCGACGAGGAGTGCGATGGCGAGATCCCAGTGCCACGCGCTCGTCAGACGTCCGGCAACGGCCGCCCCGATGCCCATGAAGGCGATCTGTCCGAGGCTGACCTGTCCCGCCCATCCGGTGAGTACGACGAGAGACACGCCGACGATCGCCATGATCACGATGACGCCCGCGAGGTTGATCTGGCTCTCCGACATGAAGACGGGCATCAGAAGCGCGAGAGCTGCGCCGAGCCCAACCAGGATCCGCCGCCCCCATTTGACCTCGGGCACATTCAGAAGCTCGTAGGGGATGGGCCTGTGCTCGGCCGCAGCCACCCAGCTCGACATCTCTTCGGCCCTCGCAGCGGCCCCGCGGCGCTGAAGGAGGAGCGCGCCGAGGATGACGACGAAGAGGATCGGGTCGACGAGCACGCCCTGGCCTGTGTGGAAGATGATCGCGCTTTCGAGCACGCCGAGAAGCAGTGACGCGCCGAAGATCGTCGGGAGCCGTTCCATGCGAGCCATGACGGCGGCGGCGAGCGCACGCAAGAGGATCGACGGGCCGAGCAGCTGACCGATGGGCAGACCGACGATGCCTGCGCGAAGGAAGACCGCGATCGTCGACAGCACAGTCGCGACGACCCAAACGATCGTCTGGATGCGCTTCACCGGGATGCCCAGCAGGAACGCGCGGTCGGCGTTCTCGGCACTTCCACGGACCGCAATCCCGATGTTGGTGAACCGGAAAAACGCAACGAGCGCCAAGATCACGAACGGGACGGCCAGCATCGCGACGACGTCGTTGCCGTGGAAGACGGTGCGCCCAATCGAGAACGTGAAGCTGAACGGTGAGGGGAAGCTCTGCGGGGGCGTCCGGATGTCGAACGCCCGGGGAAGCAGGATGCCGCCGGCGGCCAGCAGCAGCGACAAGCCGATCGTCACGACGGTCAGCACGAGCCGCGGCGCCTTGAAGAACCTGCGAATGAACAGGAACTCGACGACGCCGCCCAACGCGACCGCGGCGACGATGCCGATGGGAAGGGCAAGAGCGTACGGGAGCCCGGGACCGACGATGAGCAGGACGGCAAGCGATGCCGGCACTCCGCCGAGCTCGCCCTGAGCGAAGTTGATGATTCGGTTCGCGCGATAGATGAGCGCGATGCCGAACGCGATGAGTGCGGTGAGGCCGCCGATGACCATGCCCTGTACGAGGACGCCGAGCGGCGCCGGCCAGAAGATCTGCTCGGCGAAGTAGAAGAGCAGCGCGATGCCCGCATACGACGACACGCGGCGCACCCGGCCGTCGTCGACCAGCGAATCGAAGCGCTCGCGGAGCGACTCGCGCCCGTCGGGCTCAGCCGGAAGCTGGTCGAGCTCGTCGGTCGCCGATGCGGTCGTCCTGCTCAGCGTGCTCCCCCGGTCTCCCTGCACTTGACTGGTGGGTCAAGGCCCCCGCTCATGGTGGGCTTACCAGGTCAGAACGTCAATTGGCGGAAGGGGGCTCGGGGGAGTAGCACAGCCGCCGCTCATGCCCGCCGTAACCGAACCTCGGGGGCTGGAGCGGCGGCGTTGTGCGGTCCCCCGAAAAAAAGGGGTTCGGTAGGATAAACGGCCCATGAGCTATCAACTCGCAGCTTTTGCCATCGACCTTGCCCAGAAAAAGCAGCAAGGGAGCCCGCTCGCGAGCTTCCTGCCGCTGATCGTCCTCGTTGGGGTCTTCTGGTTCCTGATCATGCGCCCGCAGCAGCGCCGGCAGCGGGAGCACCGGGAGCTGACGACCAACGTCAAGCAGGGCGATCGGGTCGTTGCCGCGGGAGGGATCGTCGGCACCGTGCGCCGGGTCGACGACGACACGCTCTCGCTCCAGGTCGCCGACAACGTCGTGATCAAAGTGGACAAGGGATCGGTCGCGAAGCGCTTGCAACAGGATTCGACCTAGGTTCGTTCTAACGTCGTGAAGCGCAATCGCCGTTACGTCCTGTCGATCGTCTTCGTCGTTGCTCTGGCGGCCTTGAGCCTGGCCGGCCTGCTCGTTTTCAACACCCGCCCGAAGCTCGGCCTCGACCTCCAAGGTGGGCTGTCGGTCGTCCTGACGGCGAAGGGAAAAGCGAGACCGGACGTCCTGGATCAAACCGTCGAGATCATCAGGAATCGCGTCGACTCGATCGGAGCCCAGGAGCCCGACATCTCGCGCTCGGGCAACGAGAACATCATCGTGCAGCTGCCCGGCATCCGCGATCCCGAGCGCGCGCTGGAGATCATCGGCAAGACGGCTCAGCTGCGCTTCCGGGAAGTGGTCGGCAACCATTCGATTGCGGAGGCCGAGCAAGCGGCGCTGAAGGAGAAGCTCGAGCGCGGAACCAAGGCCTTCGATCGGTTCGTCAACCGTCAGCTGAAGAAGGAAGGCTGGACAATCAGCTCGGACGACCCAAAGGACAAGCCGGTTGTGTATCCCTCGAGCGAAAACCCGGATCTGCTCTACCGGCTCGGGCCGGCCGAGGTCGCCGGGTCGGACGTCGCCGACGCGTTCGCGCAGTTCGATCAGTCCGGCGGTGGATGGATGGTCATCCTCGACCTCACCGGCGATGGGAAACAGGCCTTCGCCGACGTGACAACGCGCCTCGCCGGGACTCAGCGCCAGCTCGCCATCGTGCTCGACAGGCGCGTCGAGTCCGCGCCGGCCGTCCAGCAGGCAATCACCGACGGACGGGCACAGATCACCGGACAGTTCACCGAGCGTGAAGCGAAGGATCTTGCGCTCGTCCTGCGCACCGGTGCGCTCCCCATCGAGCTCGAGCGGTCTCAGGTGCAGCGGGTGAGCGCGACACTTGGGACGGCCTCACTTCGGTCCGGACTCATCGCGGGATTGATCGGACTGGCCGCCGTTGCCATCTACATGTTCCTTTTCTACCGGCTCCTCGGCGTCGTCACGCTGTTGGGGATGGGAATCTACGCAGCGCTTCTGCTGGGACTCATCGGCGTGATCAGCGCAACTCGAGGGTTTTCGTTGACGCTCGCCGGAGTTGCCGGCTTGATCGTCTCCGTTGGGATCGCGGCCGACTCGTACATCATCTATTTCGAGCGAGTGAAGGACGAGCTCAAGGAGGGAAAGACCTTCCGCAGCGCCGTCGAGCGAGCGTTCCGCCCCGCGCTGCGCACGAATCTCGCGGCCAACGGCGTCGCATTCTTCGCGGCCATCATTTTGTACATCGTTGCCGTCGGACCCGTGAGGGGCTTCGCCCTCATGCTCGGGATCTCGCTCGTGTTCGATATCGGCCTGCTGTACTTCTATACGCACCCCGTTGTGGCACTCATAGCTCGGAACCGGCAAGCTGCCGGGCTCCGTGGAGTTGGGATGCGCGAAGCGGTCGGGGAGGTCGCGACCGCATGATGCGGCGGCTCCGCGGGGGCAACTTCAACTTCGACATCATCGGCCGAGCGCGCCTGTGGTTCGTGCTATCGGCAACCATCCTTGCCGTCAGCGTTGGTTCGCTGCTGGTCCGCGGCATCAATGCGGGCCTCGAGTTTCGCGGCGGGACGGCTTTCCAGTTCCAAGCTCGTGACTCCGGAGTGGATGTGGCCGATGTGAAGGCCGCGCTCGGACGTTCGGGAATCGATGAAGCGACCATTCAGCAGGTCGGGAGCCGCGGTTTCCTCACACAGACGGAGCACCTTCCGGTGCGGATTCAAACGCGCGCAATCGGCGAGCTGGCCGAACTCGCCGGTGTCGACACGGCCGAGATCAACGTCACTGACATCGGTCCCAAGTGGGGCGCGCAGATCACGAACAAGGCGATCCAAGCGCTCATTGCGTTCCTCGTCGTCCTCGTCGTCTACTTGTCGATCCGGCTCGAGCCCAAAATGGCGGCGGCCGCCCTGGTCGCTTTGTTCCACGACCTGTTGGCGACGGCCGGTTTCTATTCACTCAGTGGTTTCGAAGTGACGCCGGCAACGGTGATCGCACTGCTCACGATCCTCGGTTTTTCGCTCTACGACACGGTTGTCGTATTCGATCGTATGAAGGAGCGAACGACGGGCCTGTCGGCCGCCGGGCGCGTCACGTACACCCAAGTCGCGAACGCGTCTCTGAACGAGGTGCTCATCCGCTCGCTGAACACGTCGATCGTCTCGCTCCTCCCCGTCGGAAGCTTGCTCGTTGTCGGGTCGTACCTGCTCGGCGCCCGGACCCTCAGAGAGCTCGCGCTCGCCCTTCTTATCGGCATCGGCGTCGGGATGTACTCGTCGGTCGCGGTCTCGCCCCCGCTCCTCGCGAAATGGAAGGAGCGCGAGCAGCGCTGGGCGACACTGCGCGCTCGCATCGAGGCACGTGGG